>JAEERY010000012.1 GCA_016286035.1 Lachnospiraceae bacterium | reverse complement strand
GTTGCAGAATATATAGATTACTACAATAACAAAAGAATTCAGGCAAAAACAAAATGGATGCCACCTGTACAATACAGGATAGCATCCATGTGTTCAGCCTAGTTCATAAATATGTGTCCAGGATTCTGGGTACATATCAATCCTTTATGATGGCCTGACCGGATCTTTCTATATCATCAAAGACTTTTCCTATATGTCCCTCAAGCGGGATATGATCAAATTCGGATGATTTTGACGTTATATTCTCAGCACACCACTCATAAGTGTTTGCAAATGTGCCATCACCCATCTCCTCGAAGATAAACACCCTTTCAACATTGAGTTTTTTTCCGAGGAATCCGAGCATCTCATAAATGTTCTCTTCCGGATCGTCTGAAGAAACCGCATACTGCAATATACTGTTTATGAAATCATTTCTCTGCATGAGTTCACGCTCACCGGACCACCAGTCCAAAAACTGAAGCATCATGGCAAATATGAATCCGCAGAGTCCAAGTCTTATAAAGCCTCCGTTATTAGGCAGGATACCTCTGGGTAATAGATATACTATCATATCCGAAAAAGCGCCTACTATAACAAATATGGCTCCGAAATTAAAATACCTGTGATTTCTTTCTATGTTGTTTGTAAGGCAGTATCTCCTGTCTTTTAAAAGTATATATGCCATAAAAGCAAATGACAGACCGTATGAACAATAGAGCATCAGGACAAAATTGTGCATATCGATCCCCATGCCAAATCTCAATAGAGCGATCAGAAATATGACAAAAAGCCATACGGCAAATGCCACTTTCTGATACATCTTATTCTTTTTTACCAAAAATGATGAAGCAAAACAGATAACCGGATAAGCCGCAAACTGAATAACAAGATAATTCAGTATTCTTAAGCCTATGACCTGTCCGGTTGCAAGCTGTATCAGACCTGTATTGATAAGACACCATGTTCCCATCAATACGGCAGAGATGCCCAGCGACATGATATTGTACGGCAGGGCTTTTTTATTGGGAATAAAGAAATACACTCCCATCATGAAAATACCAAAGAATATTATCATGATAGAAAGTGCTGAGGACAAAAGACGTCCTTTGATCATGTAATGTTCATGATCATCTCCGAGACCTATATATATATCCTCTATGTAGCCGGTTCCTTTTTTCTTGAATACGGATTCTATCCTGATGCAGACTTCCCTGCCTGCATCAGAATCCGACAGATTGATCGTATGCCTTAGATCACCGTAACCATAGCCTGTCAGGTTTTCGGGATTAATGAATTCGTAAACCATCTTGCCGTCTATTAGCACCGTAAGATTCGCATTATGACTCATAAAACACAGTGCATCATTTGTATTTATGACAGACGGAAGTGTTTTTTTTATGATCACAGTTTCGCCAACTTCAGCACTTACCTTATCGGTACTCACAGTCTCTCTCTGTTCGGTCACCCAACCGTCGGACCATGCTTTCAGCGAACTGAAATCCTTCCTTGACATATCCGTAAAAAACAATGCATAAACAAAGATAGGAATAACGATCAGAGCATATATTATATTGGGAATAATGAAACCATCGGTTTTTTTTGTATTCATGATGTCATTATACAACATTAAAGACACGATAGTATATTAATTTGGTTTAGTTGCTCTTCCTCCTTTCCTTTCCTGCCCTGTAAAGCCGCCATCGTTATTGCCGCCCATGTTAAACTGTCCCATGGCATCTATATCTATTGAGGAAGCATCGACAAGAGCTGATGAATCCTTTTTCTGACCCTCATCTGTCGAAGGTATGCTTCCGTCAAGCTGACCCTTAATACTCTCTGCGCGAAGCTTGATCGTCTGATACAGCATATCGGCAGCCGTCAGATACTCATCATATTCATAAAAAGCTGTCGGGTCTGTCTCAACAAGCTGATCTATCTGAGATCTTATCCTGCTATAAACCTCATCAAACCTACCGTTGTTCACATATTCTTCAACCAGCATGTTTAAATATTCATGGTATTTCTCAAGATATTCTTCATTCTCCAAAAGAGCATCGAAGAAATCAGTACCAGAAAACGGCGTATCTATTGCATCGTTTACCATCTCCGTGGCATCTCCCGAACCTCCCATAGACATTCCGCCGAACGAAAGATTGTAATCCCACGGAATTATGTTTAACTGCCCGTCATATTCATAAAGATAGTAGTTATGGGACATATTTCCCGAAAGGCTGTCCATATTCACAGCAAATGTATGAACTGCCATATATTTAAGAATATTGTCTATATCGAGATATTCTTCCAGATCATTTCCTTCACTTATGTTTTTAAGTGCTGTTACTACCCTTCGATGATCCGCTTTGCTCGTACCCGTGATCTCTCCTTCCCATATCGTTGAATAGCTGTCCAAGTCATCATCCGTGTAATTGAGATTTGCTCCGTTTCCTCCCATAGAGAAACCGCCTTTACCCGAAGGTGCAAATCCACCCATGTCAGGCATATCACCCGGATTAAAATCTCCCATGTCGGGCATGTTGTCAGAATCAAAACCACCCATATCGGGCATGTTGCCTGGGTTAAAATCTCCAATGTCAGGTATGTTGCCTGGATTAAAGCCTCCTTCAAATGAGGATTTGGAGTCAGAATCTTTCTCTTTTTCAAACGACTGTCTGTCATTCTCCTTCGCTTCTGTATCCTTGGATGGTCTGTCTTTGCTTTCCGATGAAGTATCGTTCTCACCTGAAGAAGGTTTCTTCCCCTCAAACTCTGACGGATCAAAATCGCCCATATCAGGCATACTGTCAGGGTCAAAGCCTTCCATATTAGGCATTGAAAATCCGCCTGCTTTATTATCGTCTCCTCCGCCCATCTCCATGCTGTCCGGCTTATATAGCTCGCCATCCTGTGTTCCGTAGTTACGAAGCATAAAACTGTCTTCAACGCCTTCAAGTGCCAGATAAACTCCCCAGTATTCACCGTTTATTGATACCTCGGCGTAATTATATAATGAAGCATCTGCATCCAAAAACTGATACATATCATAAATAACAGCCTCTTTCATGTTGGTTGCATCTGCGTAATCGTTATTAAGTATAAGCTTATCAAGGCCGTAGCATGTCTGACCTTCCACAAATTGATCAAACTCCAGTTTTAGACTGTAGCGGTCTGTATCGGGATCCATGGCTATAGCCGAAAGACTTGTATTGCCTTTGGGTCGTATTGCTACATTTCCTACTTTAAGCCCGTTGATAACAACATCGCACACATAGTATTCTTCAGACATTGCGTTTGAGAGCATTTCGTTCCATTCATCTTCATCCATCTGAATATCTATGCTCATTACTTCATCGGTGTTAAAAAGCTTTGTTTCATATTCCATAGTAACGCCTGTACCGCCAAGCGCCTCTGTCAGCTGTTTTGAGAATATGATAGCCAGTAAACACAAGATAACCGCAATGACCATTATCCCTATACATATCTTTGAAATATGCTTATTCGTTATCATTAAAATGCCTCCTTATCAGGACATGTACTCTCCGTTGTATGTTATGAGAGTCGCTTCAGATACTCCTGATATCTCATTTATACGATTTACAAAACCTGTTGTTTCATCCTTGATGCGGATCTCAGCAGTAAGCTCAATGCCTGCAGCACTTACAGTCTTGGATTTAACAATGAATTTATCAACAGACTTGCCTATCATCTTTAATGCCTCGTCTTCTGCTTTCTCACCGTCACAGCTTATAACAAGGATATAAGGTATATTGCTTAACTTCTTGCCAGAAAAGATCACAAGTATGATTCCTATTATCGCTGAACCGATAACCGCAAGAGGGATCATTCCTGCACCGATCACTATACCTACCGCAAGTGACCAGAAAAGAAAGACTATCTCCATAGGTTCTTTGATCGCTGCACGAAATCTTACGATAGAAAGAGCACCGACCATGCCCAGTGAAAGAACTACATTCGATGTTACTGCCATGATAACAAGCGTTGTCACAAGAGACAGTCCTATAAGTGACATAGCAAAGCCTGTTGAATACATGATCCCGCTGAATGTTTTCTTATATATAACAAATATGAACATACCGATCGCCAATGCGAACAGCATCCCTATAAGGGTGTCCAATACCGAAAACTCTGTTATGTTTTCCAAAAAACTTGATTTAAAAATATCACTGAATGTCATTTTATTTATCCTCCATATGTTCATCCAAATCTTCTGCAGGCGCCGTATTTTGAAAATGCCTGCTGCCTTATATTTTTAACCTGTATAAGATCCTGTATGATCTTTGGTAAAAAAGCATCATACTTCACTTCCAGGATCATCTCCTTGGGTTTATCCGTTGCACTGATATCGGTAACCTTCTCTTTAAGGAATTCTCTTAGAAAATGTGTTGTTCTTATCTGTGAATCAAAAGTGATACGTACATTTCCTGCCTTATATATGTATGGCTCTCTTACATACGAGACGAGTACTCTGGGTTTAAGTCGCTGGTATCTCATCTTTGTATATAATTCCCGTACCAGTTCTTCATGATGATCTTTCATCCATGCGATTTCACCTGCAAGTATTCTTCTGCATTCATCCTCTGATATGGCCGCATCGTATTTCAGGCAAAGATTATCGATCTTCATCTTTTTTTCAAGTGTTATGAAGGAAAAATCGTCATTGTAGTATCGTATACGGAATTTTTCACGTTTCTCAACACCATCCTCTTTTTCTTTAAGTGCCTTGTCATCGCTGTTATCAAAATAAATGCTTCTGATCTGATATGTTCCGTCATCCAAAGTGTGCGGATCGGATCTCATGACGAGTTTCAGTCGCCTTCGCATTGCTTCATAATCAGCATAGGGGATCACATATTTCAGCTCATGCCGATAGTGTTTCTCCTTATCCATTTTATGTCCTCCTTCCTGGATGTTGATCATATCTTAAAACGTCAACCTGAAATGAACCTGAACTGAAAAAAATTTTGCAAAAAAAGAAGACCGTCTTCACGATCTTCTCAGTATCTATATAACAACTCTGATATTCATTGTCTTTCCATTTGGACATTCAGCGGAGATTAAACCACCGTGAGCTTCAGCAACTGCCTTTGCTATCGCCAGTCCAACACCTGTTCCTCCGGTTTTGTTGTTTCTTGAATCATCCGGACGATAAAAACGATCAAATAAACGATCAACATCCGGCGGCTTATCAAACTGACATGTATTGAACACCTCCATGTAAATCTTGTTTCTCTTTCCAAAAATAGAGAATCGTATCTCTCCTTTTTCATCCGAATACCGGATTGCATTATCCAACAGTACCGACAGCATCTGCTGGATAGCATTCTTATCTCCTGTCATGGACAGATCATCCTGAATATCCGTTGTGAATGTTTTCTCCTTTGCCTTTGCCTGAGGCTGATATACTTCTATTATCTCCCATGCGGCATTGCTTAATGAAAAACTCTCCTTTTCGGGAAGCGGCATTTCTTCATCCAGCCTCGATAGCGTTACGAGCTCACTTACAAGTTTCGTCATTCTGCCTGTCTGGCTTCTTATGTTTTCAATCCACTCGTCCTCGCCGCGATCCATGGATAAGACATCCAGACTCGTCGATATTGATGTGAGCGGTGTTTTGAGCTCATGGCTGGCATCGGTGATAAACTGTTTCTGTCTCTCAATGTTATGGATGATAGGTTTAAGCGCCCTTCTTGAAAAAATGACAACAAGTATGAATACCAGTATCAGGCTGATCCCCGCTACGGCAATCGTCAGGTTCCTTAAAGAACGGATCGACTGCAATTCTCTTGAAACATTCAAAAAAACTACGACAGTCATACCTGCAACATTCTTCTTTACAAATCTGTAATCACCTATATATCCGGAATCACTTTTCTTTTCCAAGGCTGTTTTTGCAAAGCTGACAGCTTCATCCTCGTCTATTGATACAATATAATCTGTGTATGTTGATGTGATCCTGTCATTTGAATCAAAACGTACAACAAAAAATCGTGTCATATAATTTGATTCAAGGTCAGGCAAAGCCATGAAGGGCCCGGGAGGCGGTCCTTCCTTTTCAGGCTTCACGGGTACGCTCTCCTCAAACTGCAGAACATACGACAATGTCTGATCGACCCGTTCCGTAACAGCATAGTAGTTTACGACATTGACTAGCAGTGCGATAAGGACGATCACAGCCGAAAATGCAAGCATTGCCGACATTATCACTCGTATACGCATCTTTTTTAACATGTCGATACCTCCAGAGAGTATCCCGAACCTCTGATTGTCTTTATCTCGACATCAGCGTTTATACTGCGCAGCTTCTTACGTACAAATCCGATATGAGTCCATACAACATCAATATCGGAGTTTGTATCAAATCCCCATATCTTATCCATAAGATGTTCAGTCGAAAAGACATAGCCCGGATGAAGTATAAAGAGCTCCATCAACTGATATTCCTTGTTGGTCAGACTGACAGATGATCCATTGACTCTCATTTCATAACGGTTGCCGTCAAGAACGAGATTTCCTGCCTTTTTGATCGAATCGGAATAATTCTCGCTTCTTCTTCCAAGCGCCTTGATCCTCGCGATCAGCTCATTTGTTGCAAAAGGTTTCGGAAGATAATCATCGGCTCCCGCCTCAAGCCCGGCAACTCTGTCTTCTATCTCAGCCTTGGCTGTTAACATCAAAACAGGTGTGCTCATGCCGTTTTTCCTGATACGAGACAATACCTCCAGCCCGCTCATTCCAGGCATCATGATATCAAGTACTATAACCTCATACGAACCTGCCGATATATAATCCCACGCATCGATACCGTTATGTACGATATCCACTGTATATTTTGCTTTTTCAAGCAACAGCTTTATCGCTTTGGCTGTTGCGATCTCATCTTCAGCTATAAGTATACGCATAGTCATTCTCCTTATGGATATATCTTATATGAATATCCTGAAATGAACCTGAAATCATTTTTATCACTCCTCTGCCTTTGTTGAAGAGAACAACCAGATCAGATATTCCATATCAGCAAGTGATTTGTAATCATATCTTTCTGCCGACTGAAGCACCAAGACATTGGCTGACAGTATATCATCCGTAACATCTTTTACATTATCTCTGTATACAAAGGTGCAGTGATCAAAATCTTTTTTTATATAAGGCACCATAAAGCTTCTGTATGAGTCCCCTATAAGAACAAACCTTGTATCATTGCCGCAGTCAGTTTCTGTCCTGTATACATCCGCAGAAAGCACCGATTCTTCAGTCTCATAGCTTGTGACAACATTATCCTTGTAATGTACGACATACTCATAATAAGGAGAGAAGTCATTTGCGTTAAGACCTCCAAGTTCGATCAGATCACCTGCTGCATCTCTGGTCTCTCTGGAGATCTGTACATATCTGATATCAGTCTTTGGCATATCCAGAAGTCCGTAAAGGGACTGTACTCCTATATATGCTCCAACAAAATTCCAATGACTGTCATATCTGTAATACGTATCCCAGTATCGCTTTGCACTGACAAGCTCTTCTTTAGGAAATGCAAATCTTGCGGTTGAATGCTGCTTTATATAATCAGCCAGTCTCGGGACTCTCTTATACTGATCCTGAACTTCAAAAGAAGGCATGTATTCGGAATATACGGTATCCTTCGAAGGTATCCATATGACTGCCAGCCTTACTCCTCTCTCATCACAAAGTGTTTGAAGAGTATTGAGTCTGTCAGCATAGATGGACATATCTTCTTCACTCAATATATTTGTAGCCTGATAGTAGGGAATATTACCCCACCCGTAAAGGAATAGCCAGTCAAATCTGCCTATGATGGTCTCACCATGCACATTCGGTGCAAGATAACTCGTATCTATGAGTTTTTCGGTCCAGTCATCAGTCCTTGTCTCTTCACAGTTTTTGCATATGTATTCGGTATAGCCATAACTGACATAGGTAGGCTCAACCACTTCGTTGACCTGCCAGTCATGACCTGTCGCTTCATATTCCTCCCTTATCTCTTCACCAGTTTTCTTATCGACAAGAATTCTGTAACCGGGATTAAGACAGTCGGCAGGCTTCTCTTCAGCAATCTCATATAATGATTCGTTATCATTACTCTCATCGGTTATCTCTTCAGTCTCATCCTGTTCACTTAACAGTTCCTTAATCCTGTCGCCCTTAAAGACTTTTCTCTCACCGACCTGCGATATCACCTTCGCGGTCATGACATCCTTAGGATCATCAATGTCATACATGGCTTTCATGGCCGCAGGTTTTATATCCTCCTCGTAGGGACTTTCTATCACGGAATCGACAGTTCTTTTCAAAGAGATGACCTCACTTCTAAAAGGAGCCCTGTCAGCGAAATAGTCGGTAATGACTTCAGAAGAGAGTGCAAGTTGTGATACATCCTCTATCTTAGTCTTATTTCTCTTTTCACCCAGATCATAATCAAGCCTGGTATAAAGATCATTGTCGGCTATCTTTATACCCTGCCAGATAAGAGGCGGAAGAAACAGCATTATTAAAAATATTATGATATAAAATCTTTTCATGCTTTCCTTTCCTAGAACTGAAAATACAAAAACGGATTATAAGAACCCGCGATTATCTCTGCCATTGATAATGCCAGTAAAACCAGTGCAGTTATCGCCGTAACGTTTTCCCATACCGGTCTCTTTAACTTCTTTTGGACAGCTTCATATACTGGAAATGCAGCGATGATCCCTATGATAAGAGCTATCATTACTCTCATACTGAAATATGAAAATATTGTATAGATACCGTTTCCTTTCGAAAACATCTCTCTTAGATAATTAAAAGCACGGGTTATGTTTTCAGACCTGAACACCGTAAATCCAATTATCACCATAAACAATGTGTAGATCCTGTTGAGTATCTTTATGGGATTCTTCTTTAATATATCACCCGTGATAAATCTCTCGGATATGATAAGAAGTCCGTTAAACAATCCCCATGTAACAAAGGTAAGTCTGGCTCCGTGCCATACTCCGGTAAGCGCAAAGACTATCAGGAGATTTCTTAAAAGGCGTCCCTTACCGCACCTGCTTCCTCCCAGAGGTATATAAACATATTCCTTAAACCAGTTTGATAACGATATATGCCATCTTCTCCAGAACTCCTGAATTGAATCCGAAGCATAAGGATGATCAAAGTTTTCTTTGAGTTCAAACCCGAATATCTTTGCCAGTCCTATGGCCATATCCGAATATCCCGAAAAGTCATAATACAGCTGCAGGATATAGCATACAGCTCCAAACCAGGTAACCAAAGCACCAAGTCCCGTGATCTCTCCGTTAAAGATTGCATCTGCCGGTTTTGCAAGCGTATTGGCTATAAGAACTTTTTTTGCCATGCCGATACCAAACCTGATCATACCGTCAAAGAATCTGTCTGTTGTGGTCACACGATCAGACAACTGTTTTTCTATATCCGTATATTTGACTATCGGACCTGCTACAAGTTGTGGAAAAAATGAAACGTATAAAGAAAAGTTTATGAAATCCTTTTGTATCTGTGTCTTATTCTGATAGACATCGACAACATAGGATATCGATTGAAATATATAAAAGGAAATCCCAAGCGGAAGTATTATCTCTGTAAACGTATCGGCAAACTTGAATACAGACAGCATGCCTATATCGGCTATGACCGTAACGATCATTGCTGTTCTTATTCCTTTGCCCGCGGCTATACCGCCGAAATAATTGATCAAAAGCACTGCCAAAAGCAGAAAAAGATACCTGTACCCACCCAGTCCGTAAAAAACAAACGAGGCTATAAGAAGCAGTACATTATTTGCTTTGATTCTGTTTTCGGGATCATTCCTAAGTATCAGACTGCTTATGTAATATAAAGCTATCACTGAAGGCAAAAAGATCCACACAAAAAACACCGAGCTAAAGATCATACTAAATCATCCCGTATCATTCAGTTACCTTAAATATTTCCCTGCCGTCAAAACTGTAATATGCAAATGTGACTGTATCGGGTCTTATCAAAGATGTCTGTTCTATCTCATCCTTTATACCTTTAACGGTATCGGACCAAGTGCTGTCAGTCTCCAGGGCTTCTTTTACACTCTCAAGCATTTCATCCGAATAATCCGATATGTAATAGTACTTATATATTATGTCATTACCTGAGACCACGACCTCATAATCACTATAGACATCACCCTGTTCACTTAAGAGTTTATCTCTGACATCAGCCACCTCTTTTACTGCACTTTCGGTAGTCATTACAGACTCAAGCGTTTTTTTTGATCCGCAGGAAGTTAACATTATACACGCAAGTGATATTGCGATGGTTTTTAAAACAAAGCTTTTCATATCTTAAATTTGGATGCATCTTTTAACAGTAACCAATATGATTATATCACACATGATATCCGTAAGTTTTCTAGATGAGATCAAACATACTGATCTGCTCATATCGCTCCGGCAGGTCATACATATATCCGAAGCATTCATCAGGCTTATACATGATCCCGTTCTCACTGCAGACCGTTCTTAAAATCCTCATAAGATCACGTGAGTTCGGACTTGGTATCTCATATGCATTCCCATATTTTTCGATATATTTTTGCTTTACTCCCGGAAAATTTCTGTCCAGAGCATCATAAAAATACTCCCTGTCACCTTCCCTGAGTGTAAGCCCCATGCCAAAATCTATTACTCCCTTAACACCGACCTTTACACATTCATTGAGTATGGCTCTGACATTTTCTTCGGTATCGTTAATAAAAGGAAGGATCGGCGTCAGCCATACCACTGTCGGAATCCCTTTTTCTTTCATCTTTTCAAGGACTTCTATCCTTCTTTTTGTGTTGCAGACGTTTGGCTCCAATATACTGCAAAGCTCATCATCATATGTTGTAAGTGTCATCTGTACGACACACTTTGCTTTTCTGTTGATCTCATCCAGAATATCGATATCTCTCAAGATCAGATCCGACTTTGTCTGGATAGCCAGACCGAATTCATACTTTGATATGATCTCAAGACATTTTCTCGTAAGCATAAGTTCTTTTTCACAATGCATGTACGGATCTGACATGGCTCCGGTACCGATCATACATCTCTTTTTCTTTGAACGCAGAGTTTTCTCCAACAGCTCTGGAGCATTCTGCTTCACTTCGATATCCTCAAACGGATGAGTGAACTGGTAGCACTTGCTCCTGCTGTCACAGTAAATACAGCCGTGAGAACACCCGCGATATATATTCATTCCGGTATGACCGCCGCTTGCGGTAAGTATCCCTTTAGCGTCTACAAAATGCATGTTGTTAACCTTTTTTCTCTTTGCAATAATCCAGTATCTGAGACTGATGATCGGCGTGATCAAACTCATCCAGAACAGGACACGGAATATGCGGTTCATAGGCTCTTTCGTGAAACCATGTGCACTGTACAGGATGCATTCCTGCCTCCCTTGCCGCATAAAGCTCCCTTGATCCTCCGTCTCCAACATAAAGACATTCCTCAGGTCTTACATTCAGTTCATTTATCATCTTTTCATACAGTCTGAGATCCGGCTTGCATATACCCTGTTCGTATGAGATGAGCGCAACATCAAAGTATTTAAACAGTTCACACTCTCTTATGATGTCACGTTCGTCTGAAAATGTATTTGTTATAAGACCTATCTTAATACCTTCTGCCTTCAATGAATCAAGCAGAATGAATGATTCATCAGGGATATTCGCAAAAGAATCACCCAGAGCCTGACGCCTTTTGTCTGCTGCCAGTCTCACCATGTCTTTAGTATATAATCCCAGTTCCTTAAGTACTATCTCAAGTCCTTCCTCGATTGAATACTTTCCCACGCTCCTGTCATTTTCTATCAGATTCCATTCCTTTCTGAAAGTAATAGGATCTGCTCCTACATCTGCTGCTATATCCTCGCCGAAATATGTTCTTCCCTCAAACAGTGTTACCAAAGTCTCAAACATATCAAAAACAACTGCTTTTATCATTAATGCATCTCCACTTTTCCAATAATCTTTCCATGTTCCAAGCCGCGTTGGCCGGACTAGTTGACGGCAGGCATACAGCCTCTCTATTTATTATGGGTTGCGTATACTTTAGATAATACTTATACGCCGTCTTTCCGTTCACATATATTGTCCTGATATCGGCAGTATCAAGGATAATGCCAAGATCATTTGCCGTGACATTTTTTATACTGGTGTCGGAAGAACCTGTTATATCGCAGGAATGTATCACATCCCATAGAGCTATACGATTTCTTAAAAGGAATTCTCTTTTCTCTTCTATGGTCACCGGAATATCTTCATCAAATACGGATGCGACCACCTTCCAGAAGCGGTTTTGAGGATGCCCGTAAAAGAAATTGGCTTCCCTCGACTTCACTGACGGAAAACTTCCAAGGATGAGAATCTTTGAATCTTTATCAAATACCGGGTATATCGGATGAACGATCATCTTTGATCCCTTTCCTTAAACTCATCATCTTTATATATAACGGATACATGCGTTATCTCATTTGCTTCATCCGGATACTCTTTCAAAAACCGCATACCGATCGATTCGGCTGTCTTATATGATGCAGTATTTGTATATTTGCAATATGAATACAGTGCAGGATATCCCGTATTAGCAAACGCCCATTCTTTAACGGCAAGGGCAGCTTCTTTTGCATATCCCTTGTGCTGACAGTTCCTTCGTATATGATATCCGATCTCAGGCAGAGTCTCTCCTTCGATATTCTGAAGAGTCAGTCCGCAGTCACCTATCACCTCTTTTGTTTCCTTAAGACACACAGCCCACAATCCGAAGCCGTTATTCTCATAGCGATCCATATTCCGTTTGATCCAGTCTTTTACTCTGTTTTCATCAAAAGCATCCGGATAATGTTTCATTATCTCATCATCTGCAAGAACCGCATAGAGTGCGTCAAAATCATCCATATTCATTTCACGCAGGATCAGTCTGTCTGTTTCAAGGATCACTCTTTGATATACTCCCGTTTTCGTTTCTGTTAACATTGTTTTATACTATTATAGTAGATAATCAATTGCAGGGGAACAATTATGATAACAGAGTACTTCTTTAAACAACAGGATGACATTCCCGCAGGTATGGGTTATCCGCTTTTTGGAACGGCCCATATCCTAAGCGTTGTTATAACTCTTGTTCAGGTACTCTTTTTTCTTTTCTATATAAAGAAATTCAAGGATAAGACCCAGAAAACAGTCTTAAGATCTATTCCATTACTGATGATCTTTCTTGAGATCTTAAAAGATGTGTTTCTTATGACTCAGCACAGATTTGGGATCGGTTATCTTCCTCTCCATATATGCAGTATGGGAATCTTCGTATTCCTGTTCAGAGAATTCTCCAAAAAGAAATCCGTTAAAGACTTTTTTGGTGAGGTTGCATATATCCTCATAATGCCGGGTGCTCTTGCTGCACTTATCTTTGCAGACTGGACGGTTTATTATCCCGTGCTCAACTTTATAAATCTTCACAGCTATCTGTGGCACGGGCTTCTCATTCTGTATCCGCTTCTTATTAAGTCAAGAGGCGATATTTCTCCGAATGTCAGGCATATACACAGAGTAATTCTTTTTCTCTGTGCAGTCGTGCCGCCCGTATATGTCTTTGACAAATGTTTTAACTGCAACTATCTCTTTATAAACCGTCCTGTAAAGAACAGTCCTCTTTCCTTACTTGCATCCTTTATGGGAGTCCCGGGATATCTTATTGGATATGCAGTTTTGACTGTCATTGCAATATTGCTTGTCTACCTTATCACCTGGCTCTTTGACAGTAAGTTCAGATGACAGAATTGTACGCTTTCAGAGTAGTCTCATCAAAACAGACCCATTCAACAAGATCAAATGCATCAGGATTTTCATCAACAAATTCCTTAACCGCCAAAACTGCGATCTTTGCCGCACCGGATAAAGGATAGCCGTAAACTCCAGTGGATATAGAGGGAAATGCTATCTTTCTGATACCCTTGTCTTTTGCCGTCTTAAGTGAATTGATATAACAGTTACGTAAAAGATCGGGTTCCGAACTATTACCGCCGCGCCATATGGGACCGACTGTGTGTATAACATATTCACAGGGCAGGTTATATGCTCCGGTGATCTTAGCTTCTCCTGTGGGACATCCATGCAGTATTCGACACTCCTCAAGAAGTTTTGGTCCTGCTGCCCGATGAATGGCACCGTCTACTCCTCCTCCGCCCAGTAAGGATTCATTTGCCGCATTCACTATTGCTTCAACATCTTCCTGTTTGGTTATATCTCCTAAAATGGCTTTTATCACCATAACTATTCCTCCCAGCCTTTGCATATATCACACCAGCCTGTGGCCTCAGAAGCTTCTTCCAGTTCCTTTGGTGTCAACTTTACCGATGTAAACTCGTTTCCTCCTGCAGGATGGATGATATCAAAACGCTTCATCGAAACATCCAGCCATACAGGGATACTCTTGTCTATGCCAAACGGACATACACCCCCGGGAAGAAATCCGATAAGCTCTTCAACTCTGTCTCTGGGCACCATACTCGGCTTCGTATGAAACTGTGCCTTGAACTTGGAACTGTTGACTCTGGTATCTCCTGCCATAACAACAATGACAGGTTTCTCATCAACAATGAATGACAGTGTCTTTGCTATCTCCGCCTCCAAACATCCTATCTGTTTTGCGGCATGTTCTACTGTATCGATAGTATCTGTATGTGTTTCGATCCTGTCTTCAAATCCTTTTTCTTTTAACCATCTATAGACTTTCTCATTTATCATCTGATCATCCTTTTATAATCCGCGTCTCTTAAGATCATAAACCGTTTCGACAAAAAACTCCCTGACATCAAAGCCAGGTATGTTCTCTCTGTTTAGATCTATCATGTCGCCGTGTGAGATTCCTCTCTGTTTTTTGTTTTCCAAAAACTGATAATCCTCGCCCCAACGAAATGATGCTTCTCCGACAAGCCCGTCGTTTGGACCGTCAAACATCTTTACCAGGTGATAGCTCATGTTAAGAGGAAATGCCCCACTTGAAGCATTTTTCATGCATGAACCTATGCTCTTTGTATATATTTTGCAGCCCTTAAAATCAAAATCATCGGTTTCTTTGGCGATACGTTTACATCCCGAAGCGGTAAGATCCGTCACTGCCGCGATAAAATCAGGATTGGGATCACCGATCTTTTTAAGCGCACTGTTATATGCCGATGCGACTTTTTCCTTCATGCCTTCAGGCGCTTTGTTAAGCAGATACTCCGCAAATTCACACCCTTTATGCGGTGTATTCACTGTTATTATCGAGGCAACCTTGTCTGCCATTCCCTGTTTTGCCACTGCAGTCTTTATATCCAGACCGCCCTTTGAATGAGCGATGACATTAACTCTTTCACAACCAGTTGATTCAACAATACGGGTTATCCTTTCAGCCAGTTCCTTTGCACTGTCTTCCACAGAAGCCGCAGACTGGTGATCTCCGTAATACACGGTTGCTCCGTTCTTTTCCAGTTCACCCGGTATCCTTCCCCAGTAATTGAAATATTTGAAATCCCTGAAGAATACTCCGTGGACCATGAGGATCGGATATCTGGTCTTGCATATCTTATCCTTGGTTCTTTTTTTGTTTATTTTAAGCTTTCTCTTTTCAAAGTTCGCCTCACACACAGCTGTCTTTATGATCATCAGAAGTATAACTATGTGAACTATCGGTATAAAACCGCATATAATACCAATGATGCGCATCTTTATCCCAAGCTGTATTGAAGTGGTATACACCATGATGATACCGGTCCAGAATATAATGATCTCAAAAATAATGATAAACAGCAGTTGAGACCAGCTTTCCTTTATCGTCCCCGAAAATCCGTACTGAGCGATATTCATTAAAAGCCATACAAAAAAAGCCGCTGTCGATACAAGAAATATAATGAGAAACACACTGCCTGTAGCGAGTATGTTCAATCGAGTCTCGGTAAATATCTTATCTTTTATCTCCCTCATAATACATTCCCCTTTAAAACCATATATGATATTTCATTAAGATCATCTGTTCTTTTCAAGGATCTTTAATCCTTCTTCTATGTTGTACCCGACAACTTCCTGGATCTTTTTAAATTCGTATTTCCTATGAAGATTATTTAGAACGGTTTTCAAATCCTTTTTTCCATATTTTCGGATAAAAAGAGCCATCGCCTTGATGGCATTTATCTCATCTGCGTTTTCATAGAATCCTTTTTGACAGTTTTCAATGTCTTCGCATTCATAACATCCATCAATGTTCTTTTCTCTGCAGCAGATTGTATTCGGACACACACCGTTTGGGGAACAGGTTGCATAAGAACATGTGTTGTATGAGGTTCTGCAGCCTCCGCACTCTTCACTTAAAAAGCAATGGTCACATGATAATCCGCAGTATGCAATGGGATCCGTTCCCTTTCTTGCCTTCTCACACAGTCTGTTTTTGATCCTGCACATTGCCTCGATATGCATGATCCAATGTCTCGAAAACGGCATCTTAATAAGTCCGGCCGTGTCTTTACTGCACCAGTAATCGATAAGCCAGAATGCATCTTCATCTGTGCTTACAGATCTACTCTCTATGATCCTTTGTTTATCATCATCCGAATACTCACGTTTAAGATCTTTGTATTCAAGTTTTGTGAGCATTGCATTGGTTGAATCCATTACAGCCTGGCAATAACCGTATACATCCTGTACATTAAGCTGCTTCGAAAAATCTATGAGTTCTTTGTCTTTAAGTTCATTTCCTGTTGTGATGATCGGACTTTTTGTCTTCTCAAGCCAACCGTCCGTAAAAAGGACCTGGCTGTCATTAAGGATCATCGTATGAGCAACAATATCCTCAATCCTGAAAATATGCCACATAGAATAGGCAAGTGTCTTGCTGTGGTATCCCTTAGCGAGCGCATACGGCATCTGACTGAATGCTTCCAGAGGATATGTTTCCACTATGGAAGTGATCTGGGAAAACAGATCTTCTCTCAGTTCGATCAAAACATCAATACCTTCCCTGAAACCGGATTCTTTCTTTATCAGGGATTGCATCTTTTTATTCTTTTCAGACCAGTCCTTATTCATGATTGCTCCGTTTCCTCAAACCTAACTCATAAGATCGCTTGAACCTATGACTGAAACGTATATGTTCCTTTTCCCTGTTTCTTTGATTCATACATTGCCTTATCGGTCATTTCAAAAAACTGTTTTGCATCGGTAACATCCTTGCCATTCATTATACCGACGCTTATTGATACTGCCGGCAATCCATCATCCGTATTCCTAAGATCTTTGTTTATCTGTTCAAGCTTTGCTTTTATAAGACTGTTCTGTATATTTCCGGAATGTCTCAAAAGCACAACAAACTCATCTCCTCCGATACGGCATATGCAGTCATCATCTCGAAAAACTCTCTTTAATACCATAACAACCTTGACCAGAATCTTATCACCTGTCTCATGACCGTATGTATCATTAAACTGTTTGAAATCATCCACGTCAAAAAGCATCATGTACGTACTATCAAGTTCTATGCTCGAAAGCAAAAGATCATATCCCGCACGATTATATGCTCCCGTAAGTTCATCATGAGAAACCTTAAAACTTAAGTTTTCAAAACTTGATTTGTTCTTCTCATACATTTTATTGTAAGCATTAGCCAAATATCTGAACTCATTTGAACCGTCTTCAGATATTGGCAGATCCTCTTTTATCTGTCCGACTGCTTTAAGGATCGGTTCAATGGAAAGCTTTGTTGTCAGCCATATCAAATAAAAGATGAGTATAGCTTCGATAAGGATCGCTATATGTATTATACGGAGCTCTCTTTTTAAAGAAGCAAGTTCAGACTCCTCAATACTCTTTGCCCGCTTATCAAGCTCATCTAAGCTATCCTGCATGCCTTTTCTGATCCTGTCCTTCTGCTCATAATACTCATCACTGAGTACAAGTTCTGTAGCAAGTCTGATCTTTTCCTGATCAGAAAGAGCCTTGTCTTCCTCCTTAAGAGTCACGCTGTCCAGAATCTCCGGATAATCGGTATATCCCTTTGCTTCAATGACAAGACGCATAGCATAATATTCCAGCTCCATAAGCTCAACAGAGTTGTCCATTGCCACCTGAAGCTGGCTAAGTGCCGCATCCGTTCTGCTTTCCATAGCCATCTTTGAGATTGCTTCTTCACGCCTTCTTGATTCAAATGCCTCCGTAAAATACTGCTCCATAAAGCATATGTCACCGTTTATGGTAAAACGCTGCACCTGCTCAGTCAGATAATCCGATGCATTCATGAGTTCATGAGCCGCCTTTTGCAGTTCCGAACTCTGATCTGAAGCCTCTGTTATATCCAGAAAATTATCAGTCATCCGTATTGTGGCGAAGACCACGGTTCCTGAAAAAATTATGATTATGATTATCAGCCATAGATGAACTATGCGATGTGATATTCCGTTCTTCAAAAATCAGTTCCTTATCCTTTCTTCTCTGATTTTCAGTATGATTGTATCACAATGATACCATCCGTAATTATACTATCATCCCTATCATTCCTGACACAACACCTAGTATGACGATACTGCTTGCCGTTACAGTATACAGGTGATCTGAGATTCATGTTTATTGATATCTGACACCATAATTTGGATCTTATATATTTTTTGTAAGTCCTTTTAAAACCAGACAGATCTCTTCCTCAACAGATGACAGGTACTTTATCCTGTTTATCGTATTTATTGCTTCTGTTTCTCCAAGCTTTATCTCTTCAGCATCCATACCCGCTTCTCCCAGCGCACGTTTGATGTTATATTCCAGCCACTCTATCCAAGTGTATGCTATTCCATAAAGTTCATCATAAGATCTGAATCCGTTGTCATATGCCTTAAGATATCCTTTGAAAAAGGCTTCAAGATTGTCTTTGTTGAATCTGTCATTTACAGTCCCTGCCCATTGCAACGCCAAATTCAGACATGATGATATGGGATTTCCATAACCCAGACATTCCAAATCTATCACATATGCATTTCCTTCATGCCACATGACATTCTTTGGATCCATATCATCATCGCATATCGCTCTGAGAGACGGAAGCTTCTTTCTTGCTTCATTTAACCTGTCCTGTGCATTTTCAAGAAGTGATATATTGTCTTCAATGAAAGGTGCTATTATGCTTTCTTTTTTCCTGGTACAAGCAAGAAGTTTTCCAAAATCCACTTCGCTAAGTACAGGATTTTCAGGCTCAGTGTATTTAACATCGATACCATGTATCATTCCCAGTATTTCACCGGCTTTTAAACACTGCTCTCTTAGGATCAGATCAAAGTCTGTGATCTTACCTTCCTGCCATGGAAAAATGTAATAGTATCTTCCTCTCACCGGTATCATCTTTTTGCCATCAAAAGATAATGCCGCTACTACAGGAATATCCCTGCTCTTAAGAACCTCCTCCAGGCTTTCCGCCTCAGAATAATTCTTCATCGCATTCGGACGGCTCATTATTTCCTGATTCAGACACTTCACGGCATAAATTCCGGTAGTTGTTTGCACCTTAAACATCTTATGCATAAATCCACCGGATACCGGCAGGATATTACCTTTGATCATTCCCAAACCGCATTGTTCGACCAATATATAAATATTTTCCATAGCCAAAACTACTGCTGTGTCCTATCCTCTTTACTTACTTATCATAACATAAAACAATTATAATCTGACATATATTAAAAGCGGTAATCTCTCGCTTTATGCAAGATTTTACCGCCGTTACAGCTAAATTAACAAATATTGTAGTTTTATCCTGAATTCCAATAAACGCATCAGTACCTTAAATCTTCTTTACATATACCCTGGTCGGTTCTCCAAACCTGTCATTCATCATAGTTTTAAACTCACATCCGTATTTTTCATAGATTCCGATTTGATCTGTTGAGATATATACTTCCGATACATCGTCTTTTTTTGCAAGCTTTTCTATCTCTTTCATCAGAAGACCCACATAGTGATTTCCTCTATGCTCGGGGAACGTATAGACAAATCCCATCCACGGAGTAAGCTTAGTAGACTGAATATCGTCCTTTTGGGCATAAGTGCAAAATGAGATCAGTTCATCACCGTCCGTAAGCATCAGAACCTTTGATTTTTCTCCCACAGCATCTGTAAAGGTTCCCTTGCTAAGCAACTCGTACAGATAACCGGCTGCTTTCCAATCGCCTCTTCTGATCTCACTGAGCCAATGTTCTTTTTTATCACTCTCAAAATAATCGATCACTCTCATATTGCACATGTCCCTATGCTCACAATTTCTGACCGTTTACTCTTGCGCCATACATGCATAAAACGTAACCCACTTGTTCTCCTCACCAACATTCCCAACCTTGAATGCAGGTATGCTTTTTGACGCGGTAAGCACATATCTTCCGTTGGCCAGTCTGTGCTGATCAAGAACATTGTACCCTGCCTGCATGGCTTTTGATTGAGGCTCACACCCCAATACGCGCAGTGCGTACACGATCTGATGTGCGCCTATCTTGATCGGATCAGGAGGATAGAACGTGCCTAACATCACGTCCACCATGGGTGTTTTCATATCGTCCGTCCTATAGAAAATGTTTCGTTTTGTGAAATAATGCTTAAGCGCCTCTTCGCATTCCGCCCTGTATCCCAGTAAATGCAATTCTGCCACCAGCAGCAGATATTCCACCGTCAGCCGCGCACAGCTTTTGTGGGACTTTCTGGGATCATTGATCTTCTTATTGGTACTGATGCACCCAAAGCCGCCATCCTCTTTGATCAGGCCAAGAACGCTGTCGATCTCGTTTTTTACAACACCTTCTTTACTGTATCCCAGCTTGACCAGATTCCTGAGCAAAAGCGGTTCGCCGCACAGCATTTTGAAGCCTGTGCTTTCGATCAGGGAAAACACCTCATCGTCGATATCCTTTCCGATATCGGCCCGGGTCAGCCCCCATTCGGCAAAACCCAAAATAGCATCGTACTTTGCCCAGGGCTTGTCTGTTTTAAGCTTTTTAAGTCCACGTTCGTAGACCTTGCTACCCAGCAGTTTCTTTTTGCACTCAATAACGATCTCTTCATCGTCCGAATACTTTTCATACTCCTTCAATGTTCTAAGTCTTATCTCGGGATTTTTTTCTTCCAATAGCCAATCCAAAACGTTTTGATCCATACTTTTTCCCTCCCCGTTTACACTGCTGACTGTCTTTTTTGAACGGGAATGCAGATCTCGCTCACATAGTCTCGTGCTGTCGGATCACCCGGAAGATAGTTTTCTATATCTACATCAGGGATCAGCTCATAATCAGATACAGGAAGCCATTCTTTGTATATCCGCTCCCACATATCCTGTATTGCTTTAGGGGTTGGTCCTACGCATTTAAACACTGCCCAGTCATATTGGGGAACATGGATAACCTCAAATCCGTTCGGTATACCGTCGACATCAGCTGCTTTGCATCCTATGCCATACTTAAACTCATCACCTTTGCTTTTCTCCTGAGCGCATACTCCCAGATAACCCGGAATCTTTCTATACTCCTCATCAGCATAGTATTCATCCCAGAATTTAGGGATTTCCGTCTCGCTTGTCTCGGCATGAAATTCCTTTGCATGTACGAGAAGATCCATCTCTTTCCACTTTTCAATTTTGTATTCCATGATACTGCCTCCTTTGATCGTGATCTGGACGGTATACCTGCTCATGAACTGGATAGGCTCTCCTTTTTTTGCCTGCACAGGTGAAACACCATGAAACCTCGTAAACGCTTTTGTAAAGCTTTCGGGTGAATCATACCCATATTTGAGTGCAATATCAATGACTTTACCATCTCCTTTAGCCAGTTCCGATCCTGCCTGAGATAATCGCCTTTTTCTCAGATATTCAACAGGAGACATTCCTGTCAGTAACGTAAATGCGCGCTGAAAATGAAACGCTGAAAGGTTCACGGCTTTAGATATATCCGCAAGAGCTATATCTTCTGTCAGATTTTCTTCCATATATTCTATTGCATCATTGATAGTCTTTACCCAATCCATCTGGTATCCCTCCTTTCACTTAAGATTTTAAGGCTGTATCCGAATACAATCCTGTCTTTGATTGCTTTGTTTTGTCTTATTCTTTATGTATATGATCAGTATTCTTCTTTTTCTGTTATGTGAGCAAGAATAATTCATCCGGTCGTCTCATCCATCGTATTCTTCTTATCGCAAAAAACTATCACTATAGCAACTGCTACAATAAGCACTTTACATACATATGACACATAAGTATTTCCATCCGTTAATAACTGCGAACATACATTGATCAATGAGTGAGTCATTACACATAACCACAGATTTTTTGTTTTTGTATATAGTGCTGACAGAATAAAACAATTTGTCAGCAGACCGATCAGAAACGGTAAAACATCAATATCACAAATCGTCCCCTCTATAAAGAAATATAGGAAATGCCATATACCCCATGCCAAAAACGTAATAATAGTAGCCAATACGTAATTTATCCGTTCCTCTAATACAGGTTGAAAGAAGTATCTCCAGCCTATCTCTTCGATACCCCCGAATGCAATATGCTTAAAAAACATCAATATAGGCAGATACCATGCACTTACTGCTATCCTTCCGCCGAAGGCTACAGGAATAAAATCCAAGATCAAAAATAAGATCATCAAAAGATAATTCCTATAACTCTGTTTTATTCTAAATAAATCCAGTAATATTGTCTTAAATGTTGATCTTCGATACCTGATCGATGTTATTAATCCCCATAGGGCGGACGATATACCGCCGACAGCGATTGCCGCCAATCCGGGCAACGAAGTATAATCTACAGTCATTCCGCTTCGTCTGAGCAAATAAACTGCAATACATACTATTGTTATCTGTCCTATTGTCCCAATCAGGTATAGGAGCAGTGCTTCACTTCTTTTCATAATTCACTCTAAATACCATATAAACTTCCCTATGTCGTAGAGATCGCATTCATTTCTTTGTAAAGCTTCATTGCTATGAAAATGATCACAGCAATCCATAATGCGAGCCATACCTCGACCGACCAAAGTGCTACCATGCCTCTCTGGTAGAGTGCCGGAAATGTATCCATAAGCATATGCAGAAGGATCGCTGCCATCAGAAATGCTTTCTTTGCGTTTATGACACCGTAATATACAATAACCGTAAACCCGATATGTGCAAACATGGCAAACAGACGCTCAATGACATTCATAGTCATCATTGCATAATCAAATCCGGCGGCTGCCTGAATCGATGGAAGTGCTGTTGCTGCAGTTTCTTCAGTAATATTCAATGCGCTGAGTGCATTATCAACATTCCCCGCCGAAAACAGCACCGCGATTACAAGATACAGGATTATTGAGGGCAGAACAACAGCCAGTATTTCAATCCCTCCGTGACCGATGCCGTATAAAACGGCATTTTCGGGACTTCGGTTCTTTTTCCATATATACTTAAGGATAATATAACGTCCACACTCCTCAAAAACTCCTGCCATAAGGATTCCATAAAGAACAAAGGCCACAGTGCTGCCGTTTATGAAACGTGAGACAGAATTATCTGCAACTATGCAAAAATAATGCACACCAAGCTCAAGCACTCTTGCAGATATAAAAAATCCCGCAGCTCCGATAATCAGATAGCTTATATTGGTCTGCTGTTTATGCTTTATCCTCCAGAAAATGAAGAAAACTGCCGGGATCATTATCATCATAATGACCGTAATAATCAGCGCCGGTACACTGCTGTTTCCGATGACGATATTCTCAAATTCCTTCATTTTTCGTCACCTCCCCATGCTTCCACGCAGAAACCTATGTGGCCGCATTCGGTACAGGTCAGTTTACGTGCACTTGGTGTATGCTTTGCCCATAATGCATTCTTCATGGTTGGCTTGAATACAGCATGACATTCCGGGCAGATGTATTTCACATTTTTGAAGTAATACTTACTTATTATTGTTCCCCACGCAGCGGCAACAATCACCCAGAGAACAAACGGCCACCATATGCCTCTTATGATCCAGAATATAATCGAAAACCACTGCAGTGCTGTAACCGGAATTCCGGTTAGTACGCTTGTTAAGCGAAGTCTCTTGAGTTTTTTCTTTCCTTGCATAATAACTGCTATGTCACCGATGGATTCGAGAGAGAATGTCTCATTGCTCTTCAGTCCGCTTTTCAATTCCCGAAGCTTTTCAAGTTTATTTTGTTTCTCGGATATTTCATCAGAAAGAACAGTTTCCTGCTGTTGGATTAGAAGCGAGATCACTTTTTCCGGATGCTCTTCCTTAAGGATCTGAGAGATTGCATCTATAGGAAGATCCAGTTCGCGCAGAAAACAGATTGTCTTCATAAGTTTTAAATCTTCTTCCGAGTATAGCCGCCTTCCGCCTTCGGAAAGTTCACTGGGTATCAGAATACCTCTGGTATCATAATACTGAACAGTTCGGACCGTGACGTCACAAAGCTTTGCGAGTTCTCCCGTCGTGTATTTTGACATAGCTTTCACCTCCTTACGCCATGAATTATGCAACATGACGTAACGTAACAAGCAATACCTTACGCAAGGGTATTTTTTAAATTTTAATAGAAAATCCGAATTTTATCTTTCAGCAACAAACCGAACAAGCTCTACATTGCCGTCTCTTTCAGTTGATTCTATTCGAAAATCACATTTTTCAGTATAAAACTTTACATTTTCTTTCTTGTCTATCGGTGTTACTAAAGTGAGC
>JAEERY010000011.1 GCA_016286035.1 Lachnospiraceae bacterium | reverse complement strand
TACCCCTGTATAAATATCCACCTGTCCGAATTTATCTCTTACAAATTCCAGCCCCAGTTTCAGAGCCTGTCTGCCATATCCTTTATTCTGATACTTATGGTCTATCATAAATTCCCAAAGAGTATAATACCCTTTTACTTCATAATATCCCATCATGATAAATCCCACAATAGTTTTATCATCATATATAGCAAAAGGATATGCGGTCTCTGAGTAAACATATGCCCGCGAGAGTGATTCTGCATTTGAGATCACATACTTTTCCTGGTCTGCACTTACCCTTAATGCGAGTACTTCTTCAAGATTATCTCTTATAATCGGTTCTATGGTTACCATTTTGACTCCTTCAACCGGCTTTATCAATTCTTTGTAGTTTCATCCGGATAATCCCAGAAACCACCCTTATGGAAATTCTCATTTCCCAAAGGTTTTGCAGTCAGTTTAAAAATCACACAGCCATCCGGACAAACTACTGTTTTGGTATATTTACTGTCTCCGCCAAGATTCTCAAGATCTCCGCCGCTCCGTACGGCTTCCATCAGCGGATACAGCATCATCATAGTTTTTGAACAGATTCCGTATCCTTGCTTGTTTACCGGACATCCATAGGTACATGTATACTTGTCACCTATTTCCTCGCCATTTCGACAATACCTTTCGGTTTTATCTCCATGAAGGAAACCGGTCACCTCAACTGTAAATTCATATTCTTCATCATACCACTTTTTCATCGTCAACCTCCACATGTGACAATAGGGACGGTTCTTTTTGTCACATTTTTCTTTATAAGTTTACTTTATTTACTTTCATTGGTTATACATAGCTACCGTAGTTTCTTTGACATAAATAACAACAGATCATCGTCGTTTACGCATGGAGCATACTGATCCAACTGCTTTCCCTGATACCATACTCCGCTGCCGTCGGGTATATAGCCACGCTTTACATAAATCCTCTGGGCTGCTCCATATCCCAAATGACATCCCACTGCCAAAAATACCGTATCGGATATCTTAGCTGCCTCTGCTTCAGCCACATCAAGGAGTTTACTTCCGATTCCCTGTTTATGACCTCGAAAACGCTTCCAGCATTTCCTCAGTAACAAAATGATGCTACGCATCTCATTTTGTTATATTGAAATCCCCGGGGCAGATACCCCGGGGTATAACAAATAGTCATTATCTTATTCCATTATACGGTAAATGCACTGACATCATCCTTGATCTCTTTAGATGTCTTTGCTACTCTCTCAGCAATACCTGAAACATCTCCCATCATCATATTGACATTGGCTGTGGAAGCGGATGTTTCTTCGGTACTTGCAGCATTCTCCTCAGCAATCGCGCTAAGGCTTGTGACTGCGTCAACCACAACTTTTCTGGCTGCATCCAGTTCGCTGACAGTCTTCGAGATCTCATTTATACCGCTCAGAGAATTATTGACCTCAGAATCCACATTGTCAAAGATCTCTTTTGTTCTGGCTATATAATCGTTCTGTTTCTCGATCACTTTCCTAACTTCATCCATCGTGGCAACAGCACGTTTTGAAGATTCCACAAGAGCACCGATGATGCTTTCGATCTGTTTTGCGGAATCGCTGGACTGATCTGCGAGCTGGCCAATCTCTTCAGCAACAACTGCGAAACCTCTTCCAGCCTCTCCGGCTCTCGCAGCCTCGATCGAAGCATTGAGAGATAACAGATTGGTCTGGCTCGCTATCGAAGAAATGAGAGCTGTAGCTTTCGAAATCTTTTCTGCCGACTGATTGGTCTCATTTGTCTGCTCATAGATAACGTTCACACTCTTTCGTGTCTTATTACTTATCTCAGTAAGTTCTTTCAGAACTTCCTTCGCCTTTATAGATGAGTTCTGCATAGAATCAGCAGAATCTTTGAGCTTCTCGGTCTGAGAAATGGTATCTTCTACCATCTCACCGATACGAACTACCGATTCAGAAGCATGCTGAGTCTCTAAAGACTGGCTGTTCGCACCGGAAGCGATCTCCTTTACCGCATTGTCTATCAGATTCAGTGAACTGAGTGTGTTATCCGTATTCGACGACAGATGTCCCGACTCTTCTGAGAGTCTGTCTGCCCTGGAGATGAGTGACTTCACGCTGTCTCTCACTGCCCCGGCAAGATTCGCAGTCGCTGTCGCTATAGTTCCCACTTCATCCTTGCGGCCGCTGTACTTTGAAAGTCCCGAAGCTTTTGTCATATCCAGTGTACCGATTTCTTCGATGATCTTTCCAATCCCGGTCACTTCATTTCCGATCTTTGTACCGATGATCGTCGCAACTACTGCCATAGCGATAAGGATCACTATACTCAATACAACAACAGTGGTACCTGTACTTCTGGATGTTGACAGGACCTCTGCATCAGGCGCTGCGACAAGAACAACATAATTCAGGCTCTTGATATATTTATACGAGAAAGTCTTTGATTCGCCATTATCCTTCAGAGAAAGACTTCCGGCTATATTAGTCACTGCTTCGGAAGCCAGCTTCTTATGATTCTCATTTTCGATCGCAGCTCCGAGCAGATCAGATGCTGAATCGGGAACAACTACATAGTTGTTGGCATTCAGATTCAAAAGCCATACTTCGTCTTTATCTATACCGTTGATATTCATAGATGTAAGACGATTTGTAAGTCCGGAAATATACGTTCCGCAGCCTATGTATCCGACAAAATTGCCATTTTCATAAGCACCTGCATAAGTAACCGCAACAAGCTCACCTGTAGCTGTAGCCGGTGCGATACCCTTTATCCATGCGCCTTTAGAAACATTGTTTTTGTAAGCAACAAGATCTTCCGGTGTCTTGATGATCTGAAGTCCGACTACCGCCGGGTTCGTATGGGTCACACATATACCGTCTGTGTTGAGTACAAACAGACCTTCAAGCTGACCCTTTTGGGTCGCAAAATAAGATGCTGCCCCATTCGCATCCGTTGCCGCTTTCTGCTCATCATCAAGATGAGTCAGATGGTCTACCACGAAATCCATTCCAGCATAACCTTCAGCAAAACTCTTCAGTCCATCAAAATAGGTTTCAACAACATTCGCTCTGGCATCGGCTAATTCCTCAAACCGGTCATTCGCGGTCTGCTTCATACCTTTTTGAACATTGATCATAACTGTAACCGCAAGTATTGCCAACCCAACAATAAGCATACAGGAAATAAGGACACTAATCCTTTTTCCAATCTTCATGTTTTTAAACATTCGATTTCCTCTCTTTCATAAAGCAATAAATAATTACAGCATCATTAAACAAAGTAATTATAACATATTTTACCGTATTACTCAACATCTTTTTCAAATATACCTATAATATCAATTATGACTGTTTTGCAAAGCTGTCAACCATGTCCTGCAGTTCTGTACAGCGTTTCATTTTCCTTTGTTTCCTTAATAAAATATGATGTTCCTCCATACTTTCATACCTGTCATTCACCGGAAAAGCCCTACGATTGATCATTTGCTATAATGTTCCACGACATGTACACCCTGATACCCGATATTCTTATAGAACTCGCTCCCGCCGCCGGTCATGATCTCGGCTCCGAGCGATCTGAAAATACTGTCATATCTTGAAAGAACTGCTGCAGCAAGTCCTTTATGCTGGTGCTCAGGTACAGTACACAGCGGCTCCAGATAAGCCAGCTTATTCTCCTGTACCCACCACATACCGGCAAAGCAAACATAATCCTCGTTTTCATCAGCTATGATGGTAGTATACTCGTAAGTTGCATGGGGTGCCGGAGAAAT
>JAEERY010000010.1 GCA_016286035.1 Lachnospiraceae bacterium | reverse complement strand
GAAATACGTGCCATGACACCAATTTCTTCCAGCATGCCAAAGACAAGCGTTACACCAAACACAAATCCCAACATCTGTACGATAAAGGCTACAGAACGGATTAAAACATCGCAAAGGATAGCGGCTATGAATGATGGACAGCCTGCATTTAACAAGGCATCATTTAATGGATCCGGTATATAGCCGATAAGCTGTCCTAACCCCATCAGGGGAAGTGCGGGGATAAATGATGCAATAAGTCCTAGTACAATAATCAAAACTACAACAGGTTTTCCCCAGAAATGATGTGTGATGATTTTGTCAAACCTGCCCAGTGAAACCCTTTGATCCTTTCCCTGTACAGCATCTGAAAGCAAGTCATCGATCCACGAAAACTTCTTTTCACCCATTGAAACAACACCTTTTTGTACAGCAGAAACTGCCGACTCGAAAGCTGATTTTTTTTCACCGCTTAAAGACTCTTTTATCTTTTCTATGACAGGACTATCTCCCTCTATGGCTTTTGCGGCGAGCCAGACTTTTGAATATCCCGGTATAACATCTTCCGGTATCAGATCCTTTATCTTTGTATAGCTGTCGATTTCTTCATAGCTTTGTTCCAGTTTTTCGGCTTTAAGGATCGTTTTATTGCTTAAAGCCCGCTCCAGAGCACTATAGAATCCATCATATGCCTTTGTATCAGGGGCTGAGAAGGATACTACGGGAATTCCCAGTTTCTTTTCAAGAACTGCTGCATTTACAGTCTTGCCCTGTTCTTTTGCGACATCGCTCATGTTAAGTATGAGAAAACAGGGTACGGTAATACCAGCATAGTCCGCAAGCATATACAAGCTTCGCTCAAGCTGAGAACTGTCTGCCAGGATGCAGACCACATCTGCTTTTCCGGAAGCGATGTAATCACGAGTGATCATCTCCTCATCCGAATTGGCGGATAAGCTGTAAGTACCGGGAAGATCCGCTACCAGATATTCGGTTCCGTCAAGATAGAAATGTCCTTCCTTCTTTTCAACTGTTTTTCCGGGCCAGTTTCCCACATGCTGTCTCATTCCCGTAAGAGCATTAAACAGTGTTGATTTACCCGAGTTGGGCTGACCCAACAGCGCGATAACTTTTTCTTTCTGATCAGCCATTATCTTATACCTCCACCTCGATCTGATCACACTCCAAGCGATTAAGTGCGATCATGGTATCCCTCGAATAAACAAGAACAGGTCTGTTCTTTTCATTCTTGATAACTGTTACTGTACAACCGGGCGTAAGACCGATCGATGTGATCCTGCTCACAAACCTGGCATCTCCGTTTACGGTCGAGATTACACCTTCTGTGTCTTTTTCAAGTTCTGAAAGCTTTTTCATCTTTTCCTCCTTATAGTTAGAAAGAACTAACCATATTGTATTATGGTTAGTTCTCCCTAACTTGTCAAGACTTTTAATCTGTATTTGTAATCCCTCTAGACTATTATTCCCTTATAATCCTTAGCAGTATCACTTTCATCTGGTATATACCAGTAATCACATGAATCCGATCCAAGTGCAACTGTATGAGTTCGTATGAGTTTTGCATGCATCAGCCTCGCATATGCATGATCAAGAGCACACATATGGGGCATAAGATCCATATAGCCATACTTCTTTGCATAATCAACTAGCGGACACCCTACAAGAGTAAAGGCATATCCCTCTTTAACACCCTCAGGGTTTATCTTCATTTGCCAGGTATCAAGCCATTCTCCTTTTGATCTTTTTTCTGAGACCTTATCAGCATATTTCTGATAGCTCTTATACAGTGAGAATCTCAATATGGAAAGAACATATTTCCTGTTAATGTTTAAAAAGACGCCCATCCACTTCATCTGCTTATAAAGATCGTCTATTATCTCATCGATTGCTTCTCCTCCAATTCGATGATCAGAAGCTTCATAAAAAGACAGAAACAGAATGAACATATCAAGATTTGCTGCAAGTGAATTCTCCTTCCCTCCAAGATCCGGTGCTTTAGCAGCCAGTCTGGGTCTTATCTCTTTTGCTCTCTTAACGATTCTATCTTCCTCTTTGCGAAAGTGCTTTTTCAGATATCGTATAATCGCTTTTCTTACCATCTGTTCCATTTCGATACCTCTATTTGCACAT
>JAEERY010000095.1 GCA_016286035.1 Lachnospiraceae bacterium | reverse complement strand
GTTGCAGAATATATAGATTACTACAATAACAAAAGAATTCAGGCAAAAACAAAATGGATGCCACCTGTACAATACAGGATAGCATCCATGTGTTCAGCCTAGTTCATAAATATGTGTCCAGGATTCTGGGTACATATCAATGCGCAGGTCTTTTTATCATATATCTATATCCAGTTCTACTGGACAGTGATCCGATCCGTATACATCCGTGTGTATCTTTGCGTCTGTGAGCTTATCGCACAGATCCTCGGATACTATAAAATAATCGATCCTCCAACCTGCGTTCTTCTCTCTTGCTTTGAAACGATACGACCACCATGAGTATATATCCTTCTTATCAGGATAAAAGTATCTGAATGTATCCACGAATCCGCTCTTAAGGAGCTCAGTCATCTTATTTCTTTCTTCATCGGTGAAGCCGGCATTGTGATGATTGCTTGAAGGGTTTTTAAGATCTATCTCCTTGTGAGCGACATTGAGATCGCCGCAAAAGATCACAGGCTTTTTTTCTCTTAACGATAAGAGGTATTTCCTAAAGTCATCCTCCCATACCTGCCTGTAATCGAGGCGCTCAAGCTCCTGCTTTGAATTGGGAGTATAGACAGTGATAAAGAAGTAATCTTCAAACTCCAAAGTTATCACTCTTCCCTCATGATCGTGTTCATCTATACCCATACCGTAAGTGACATTAATGGGCTTATTCTTAGTAAAGACTGCAGTTCCGCTGTAGCCTTTTTTATCTGCATAATTCCAGTACTGAAAATATCCCGGAAGATCAAGATCTATCTGACCTTCCTGCAGCTTTGTCTCCTGAAGACAGAAGATATCTGCATCAAGTCTTTTAAAATCATCATAAAAATTCTTGCCGACGCATGCGCGAAGACCGTTTACGTTCCATGAAACAGCTCTCATAATGTATATTCTCCTTACAAAATGATATTTTATCACAGGTTTGGTTGTGTTAAAATAGTATAATGAGCCTAAGGACAAAAGGTAGAGACTATTGACAGTATCTGCCTGTTTGTTATACTTTTCTGAATGGGCGTAAACAGCGCAGGAATGGAGAATATTATGAAGAAACATATCGCGATAAGAAAAAGGATCGGTGTGTGTGTGATGGGACTTTTACTCGCACTCTCGCTGACAGCATGTAAAGACAAGGATACTGATACAACGGACGATGAAGAAGTCGTCGAAGAGGATAACGACAAAGCGGAAAAGAAGGATAAGGATAAGGATAAGCCTGCAACCGAGACATCCTCAATACCTGAAAACTTAAAAGCCATAGAGGGCGACTGGATACTCGTCTACAACCTGTACCACTCAGAGTACGGCGACGGAGAAGTCTATGATTACTGTGAGATGGCAGACGATCCCTACGGCATGGATTCCGAGATAGTGATCGGTGAAAAGGAAGGCAAGCTTGTTGCCAACTACAAATTCAATGCATATGAATCCACAGACAGATTCTACGGTGTGGAACTGATCAGCAATGAGGGAAGCGCATATACAGGCTGCGAGAACAAGGACTGGTACCTTCAGTTTACCAATCCCTTCGAAGATGATTACAACGACGATAAGAGGATAACCCTCATATCCGATGACAAGCTCGTAATGGCCTATGAGTATAATGAAGAACCCACAGAGGATTATTCCGGATACCATTCGACAAGTATCTATACATATATGAGAAAGAGCGATCCCAGACTTGAGGATAAAGAGGGACTCAGATACTTTGATACCGTAAACGTATCAAATACAACGGATCTTTTAAACAACTTAAAGAACAACACAAAGATAGTCCTTGAACCCGGTACATATGATTTTTCAACCGTCGACATGAGCAGGATCACAAACCCTGCCATAGTTGAGTCATACGGTGAGGTTGATATACAGAGCATATCAAATGTCGGAATAGAGGCAAAGGACGGAGCAGATGTTCTGCTTTGTGTGGATGATGCATATTCACCCGTCATAAACTTTACATACTGCAACAACATCACTTTAAGAGGTGTGACTGTCGGACACAATGTTGAACCCGGTTACTGTTCGGGAAGCGTCGTCCATATCAATTCGGGAAGCGGTATTACGATCGACAAGTGCAAGCTTTTCGGATGCGGAACATACGGCGTTGAAGCATACAGCTGCAGCAACCTGACCGTAACGGATACGGATATATATGAATGCACATACGGTCTTTTGGATCTTAACGATGTATATACAGCAAGATTTGTCAACTGCACATTAAGAGACAGCAGTGACATGAATCTTATAAACATAAACTCGGCTTACGATATAGGTTTTGAGAACTGCACATTCAAGAACAACAAAGTTGAATGGGAGTCTGATTATTTCGTAAATCTTTCCGAGTACGGCGATGTGACATTCACCGACTGTGTATTTGAGAACAACCAGTACAACAAGTTCTCAAACCGCAAGGTTAAACAGGTCAACTGCCGAGTCTCAGACAACGGCGAGATGACATATGAAGTGGATGATTCCGAGAACAGACTTGACAGGGAAGGTCTCCTTGAAAGATACGATGAAGCCCTTGAGACACAAAAGGATATAGACGATCAGTTTGAAAAGGGTTCCATGGATCAGGCAACGATGAACACCCTGGCTTACTCTGAGTACGATCTGTGGGATACGCTCCTTAACGATATCTGGTCATACTTAAGAGAGAACCTGCACAGTGAAGAGATGGATCCTCTGACAGAAGAACAGAAGAAGTGGATCAAGGAAAAGGAATCGTCTGTAAGAGATGCGGCAGCAGATTTCGAAGGCGGTTCTATGCAGCCAATGATCGAGAACGGAACAGCAGCCGCAATAACCAAAAAGAGAGTTGATTATCTGGTTGAGAAGTATCTGAAGTGATCTTCAACCGGTTAGAAGAAAGGATATAACAATGAGTAAAGAACTTGCAAAAACCTATGACCCGAAACAGATGGAGGACAGGATCTATGCCAAATGGATCGACAAGAAGTATTTTCATGCTGAAGTCGATCATTCAAAGACTCCTTTTACTATCGTGATCCCGCCCCCGAACATCACAGGACAGCTTCACATGGGTCATGCACTTGACAATACAATGCAGGATATTCTCATTAGATATAAGAGAATGCAGGGCTACAATGCACTGTGGCAGCCCGGAACAGACCATGCATCGATCGCGACCGAAGTAAGGATCATCGAGACCTTAAAGAAGGAAGGCATCGACAAGAACGATCTTGGAAGAGAGAAGTTCCTTGAAAGAGCATGGGAGTGGAAGAATGAGTACGGCGGAAGGATCATCAATCAGTTAAAGAAGATGGGCAGCTCATGTGACTGGGACAGAGAGCGTTTCACCATGGATGAGGGCTGTAACAAAGCCGTTACCGAAGTATTCTGCAAGATGCATGAAAAAGGTTGGATCTACAAAGGCAGCAGGATCATCAACTGGTGTCCGGTATGTAATACATCCATCTCTGATGCAGAGGTTGAATACGAGGAGCAGGCAGGACATTTCTGGCATATAAAATATCCTCTCGTTGATGAGAACGGACAGCCCAGCAAGACTGAATTTTTAACCTTCGCAACAACAAGACCCGAGACAATGCTCGGTGATACCGCAGTTGCGGTAAATCCCAAGGATGAAAGATATACATATCTTCACGGCAGACAGGTTTGGCTTCCTCTTGTTAACAAGCCGATCCCCGTTGTTGAGGATGATTACGTAGATATGGAATTCGGTACAGGTGTAGTTAAGATCACACCCGCACATGACCCTAACGACTTTGAGGTAGGAAAGCGTCACAACCTTCCCGAAGTAAACATCATGAACGATGATGCAACCATAAACAAAAACGGCGGCAAGTTTGAGGGCATGGACCGTTACGAGGCAAGAAAAGCCATCGTTAAGGAACTCGATGAGCTGGGCCTTTTGGTAAAGATAGAAGACTACACACACAATGTAGGAACACATGACAGATGCAAGACCACCATTGAGCCTCTTATCAAGGCACAGTGGTTCGTAAAGATGGATGAGCTTATAAAGCCCGCTGTAGAGGCAGTAAAGAACGGCGATATAAAGCTTATCCCTCCGAGAATGGAAAAGACATACTTTAACTGGACAGACAACATCCGCGACTGGTGTATCTCACGTCAGCTGTGGTGGGGTCACAGGATACCTGCATACTACTGCAAGGACTGCGGCGAGATCGTTGTTGCAAAAGAAGAACCCCATACATGTCCGAAGTGCGGCGGTACACATTTCGAGCAGGATCCCGATACACTCGATACATGGTTCTCATCAGCACTCTGGCCTTTCTCAACACTCGGATGGCCTGAAATGACGGAGGATCTTAAGTATTTCTATCCCACAGATGTTCTTGTAACGGGTTATGACATCATCTTCTTCTGGGTTATCAGGATGATATTCTCAGGATATGAGCAGATGGGCGAGAAGCCGTTTAAGACAGTTCTCTTCCACGGACTTGTAAGAGACGATCAGGGAAGAAAGATGAGCAAGTCGCTCGGAAACGGTATCGATCCTCTTGAGATAATAGACAAGTACGGTGCAGATGCATTAAGACTCACTCTGATCACGGGTAATGCTCCCGGTAACGATATGCGTTTCTACATGTCGAGAGTTGAGGCGAGCAGAAACTTTGCAAACAAGGTATGGAATGCAAGCCGTTTCATAATGATGAACATGGAAGGCAAGACCATAACAAAACCCGCAGCAGAGGATCTTGAACCGGTTGATAAGTGGATCATAAGCAAGCTTAACGATGTTGTACGTGATGCGACCGAAAACATGGATAAGTTTGAACTTGGTATCGCGGTTCAGAAGGTATATGACTTTATCTGGGATGAGTTCTGTGACTGGTACATAGAGATGGTAAAACCCAGACTCTATGAGGCAGATAATCTAAAGAGCCAGAATGCGGCACTTTATACACTTAAAACTGTTTTGATAGACGCATTAAAGATGCTCCATCCTTACATGCCTTTCGTAACGGAAGAGATCTTCTGTACGCTTCAGGATGAAGAGGAATCGATAATGATCTCTTCATGGCCCGTATATGATGAGGCAAAGAGCTTTAAGAAAGAAGAGCTTGCAATAGAGACGATAAAGGAAGCGGTAAGAGGCATCAGAAATGTCAGGACCAGCATGAACGTTGCTCCTTCACGCAAGGCAAAAGTTTATGTTGTAAGTGATAATGCCGATACAAGGGCAGTGTTTGAGGAAGGCGAGCTGTTCTTCAGATCTCTCGCATCAGCAGAGAGCATCTGTGTACAGGCTGATATGACCGGTATCGCGGATGATGCGGTAAGCGTTGTTATCGCAGGCGCAAACATCTATATGCCTTTCTCCGATCTTGTAGATATCGAGCAGGAAAAGGTAAGACTTAAGAAGGAACAGGATCGTTTAAATTCCGAGATAGCCCGCTGTGAGGGAATGCTCGCAAACGAGAGATTCATATCAAAAGCTCCTCAGGCAAAGGTTGATGAGGAGAGAGCAAAACTCGACAAATACAAACAGATGCTCGATGAGGTCAACAAGCAGATAGATAAGCTTGGATAAAGCAAAACGACCCCAAAAAACATCTGACAGGCATATATAAACATAACTTATGAATAATTTATGGTAAAATGCCGAAATAGATGATATAATACATCTAGTTATGTAAATCAGTTTTTAGGAACAGGTCAAATGGACGAGATCAAAAAGCTGACTCCCGAACAATTGGCTGAACTGAGAGCCAAGATCAAGAACGCCAATCCTGACCGTGAAAAAGGTGCTCCCACACCGATGCAGGTCGATAAGGATATGAGTGGGGCTGATTTTGATGCGCACGTTTCCAAGAAAAAAGTCACCGTTGAAGTGGCCGAAGACAGTATGAGTGCGACAATGACACTCTCCGATCCGGAAGATGAGATATACACTGTTTCGGAACTGGTTGGACAGCTCAGGATCAATAAGGTCGTTATCGGATTAAAGACCGACGAACTTATGAGAATCGTTAATGATAAGGTATATGATACTCCCGTTGTGGTAGCCGAGGGTAAACCGCTCATCCCGGCTCAGGAGGGATATTATGAGTTCTTCTTTGATATAAACGATCACAAGAAACCTGAGATAAGAGAAGACGGCACGACCGATTATTCGGCTGTCGGAAGATTTGAAAATGTCAAGGAAGGCCAGCTCATAGCAAGGTATCATCCCGCTGTTCAGGGAAAGAACGGCTTTGATATCCTCGGACATGAGATGGTTGCAAGGATAGCCAAGGAACAGCCCGTTTTAAGGGGCAAGCATATAGAGAGAAACGATGAGACCAACGAGTATTTCGCAACGCTGACGGGACTGATCAGCAAGAAGGATTACAATATCGAGATACTCGATGTTTTGGAGATCAACGAGGACATAACCCTTATAAGGAGCAAGGTTGAGTTTTACGGAGACCTTGTGATAAACGGTGATATCGAGAACGGTGTACTGATCCGTGCGGGCAGAAATGTCGTTGTAAACGGAACAGTCGGTGCCGCAACGATAAATGCCGGCGGAGACATCATCCTGCAAAGAGGAATAACCGGTGCCGGAAGAGGAAAGGTATCCGCAAGAGGAAATGTCTTTTCGGATTTCATAGAGCATGCAAAGGTCGAAGCAGGACAGGATGTGTATGCCAATTCGATAATCAATTCCGAGATAATCACTAACGGAAACGTTATAGTCAGCGGAAAACAGGGTTATATAATAGGCGGAAACACACACGGACTCAGAGGCATCGTTGCAAATGCTGCAGGAAGCCAGAGTGAAGTAAGGACTGTGCTTCATGCGGGATTCCTTAAGGAAGACTATACGAGATTCTTACAGCTTGAGCAGAAGGAAAAGAGACTTGCGGCTTCCCTGGAACAGACAATATCCGATCTTACGAGCATGCTCAAGGCAAGAGCAAGAGCAGGAAGCGTAAACAGCGCTCAGCGTGAGAAGATACTTTCCATAAACAAAAGAAGAGACTCCATGCAGGAGGAGTTAAAGAGCATCAAAAGCGATAAAGAGGATATCGCACGAAAGATGTCGCTTGGAGGAAACGCATCGATCATCATCAGGGGTGATGTATACAGGAATGTCCTTATAAGCATCGATGCGGCAAGACTTGCCATCCTAAAGGAAGAGACATACGTAAGGTATATCTGCAGGGATGACGAGATCCAGAGACGTGCGATCCCCAGGGAATAGATTCAAAATGAACATAAAGAGATTTAATGATTATGAGGAAGCGGTATCTTATATTTTGGAGATACCGCGTTTTTCTTCAAAAAATGACATGGCTGCGACAAAAGAGTTCCTTGAACTTGTAGGAGAGCCTGATATCAGGACGGTGATCCATGTGGCAGGCACAAACGGAAAAGGCAGCACATGTGCATTCTTAAACAGCATATACATGAAACAGAAAAAGACGACAGGTCTTTTTACCTCTCCGCATCTTTGCAATATAAGAGAACGGATCAGAATCAATAATGTTTTGATAACGAAAGAGGAATTTCTTGACTGTGCCAATCACATCATTGATCTTATAAACAGTGAAAAAGTAAAGGAGGACTATCACCCTTCATTCTTTGAATTCATCTTCTTTATGGCTGTAAGATACTTTGGAATGAAGAATGTCGATGTTGCCATATATGAGACCGGACTGGGAGGAAGACTTGATGCTACCAATTCCCTTATGAGAAAAAGCGCATGCATCATCACCCAGATCGGAATGGATCACATGGAATATCTGGGTAATTCCATTAAAGAGATCGCTTACGAGAAAGCAGGCATAATGTCTAGTGGCGTTCCCGTCATTTACTGGAAGGATAAAAAGGAAAGCTATGAGGTGATAGAAAGAAGGGCAAAGGAACTTGATTGTCCTTTGTATCCCGTAAGCAAAGAAAACGCCTCCGATACATCATTTAATAAGAAAAATATTGATTTTTCGTACAAATATGGCTATGATAAGAGTGCTATGTTTACAGTGCACAGTTATGCCCATTATCAGGTTTTCAATGCACTGATGTCCTTAAAGACCATAGAGGTTTTGGAAGGTAAGGACAGTATCGATACCTCTTTTGTAAGAGAGGGACTTTCCGATATGATATGGCCCGGAAGGATGGAAGAGATAGAAAAAGACATCTTTGTTGACGGAGGCCATAACGAGGACGGCATAGCGGCATTCATCGATTCCGTTAAGGATGACGGATGCATGGGCAAACGCCGACTTATCTATTCTGCCGTGAACGATAAGAGGATAGAGAGCATAAGCATGATGCTTGCAGGATGCAATGCATTTGACAGCATCGGTGTCTGTGCCATGAAGTCAGGCAGAGCCACAAAGATAGATGAACTTAAAAAGATATTTGAAACCGCTGTCAGTCAGACTGACAAAAACATAGAACTTAAGGTATATGAGCACGTTAAGGACGCATATGAGTCTGAAAGGAAATGTTTGAAGGAAGGCGACAGGCTTTATATATGCGGATCTCTTTATCTGGTTGCTGATATACTCGAATATACAGGGAATGAGAGATCATGATCAATTTTGAAGAAGAACTTAAAAAATTTCATCCTTCGCTTGAGATAGAAGAAGCGACGGATGCCATATACAATCAGGATATGACAGATATGGCCGACCTTTTAGTCAGCCTCATTAAGGAAGAGAGAGCTGCAGGACAGTCACAGGAATAAGGGGAAGTAAGGATGTTATGCTATAATTGCGGAGCTTCTTTGACTGAACACGATTTCTGTACCAACTGCGGTGCGGAAGTCGGTATATATAAGAAGATAATGAGTTCTGCCAACCTTTTCTACAATGAGGGACTGGACAGAGCCGGTGTAAGGGATCTGACGGGTGCGGTAGCATCGCTTCGTCAGTGCCTTAAGATGAATAAGAATCACGTTGACGCAAGAAACCTTTTGGGACTTGTGTATTTTGAGATGGGCGAATATGTCGCAGCATTAAGCGAGTGGGTAATCAGCAAAAACTTACGCCCCAACAAGAACATAGCTGACGATTATCTTAATATGATGCAGTCCAATCCGTCGAGACTGGATACCATCAGCCAGACCATCAAAAAGTATAACCAGGCATTGAGCTACTGCTATCAGGGCAGTTACGATCTTGCCATCATACAGCTTAAGAAAGTAGTGTCTTTAAATCCCAAGCACGTGCAGGGAAGACAGCTGCTCGCACTTTTGTATCTTAACAACGAGCAGTGGGAAGATGCCAGAAAAGAGCTTGAAAGATGCAGAAAGATCGATGTAAACAATACCACGACATTAAGGTATCTAAAGGAAGCCGATGCCGTTCTTGACATAGAAGAGGATTTCAATGCTCCCGTTAAAAAGAAGAGCATTGCTGATACGATAACATACCACAGAGGCAATGAGACCATCATCCAGCCTTTAAACGGCAGGGAGACAAAACTCTCATCGACCATCGTAAACATGATAGTCGGCATAGCCATCGGTATTGCCGTTGCATGCCTGTTAATCCTGCCTGCAAGAGTAAGTGCCGCAAGCGAGGAGAGCGAAGCAAGGATAAAAGAGATAGGTGAGCAGCTCGATGAGAAGAACTCCACCATCAATTCTCTCGAACAGGAAAAGAATTCCCTTACGGCAAGGGTTGAAAAGCTCGATACCGAGCTTGCAACATATACCGGTGAGGGCGGTACCATTTCTTCGATGGACAACCTTTTAAACGCTGCAATGGCTTATCTTAGCAATCCCGAGGATACAGCCACCGTTGCCGGATATCTCGATCTTATAGACGAGGGCTTTGTTGATACCTCGACAGAGACTTTCAGGGTGGTCTACGACATGCTCCGTACAAAGATAGGCGGCACCGTCGGAAGCACATATTATGACGAAGGAATGCATGCATATCAGAACGAGCAGTATGATGAGGCCGTGGAGAATCTCTCCAAGGCATATGCATATGACAATACAAACGTTGATGCTCTCTACAACCTGGCAAATGCCTACCGTAAAGCGGGCGACAACGTCAATGCGATAGCCAATTACAGAACACTGGTAGAGAATTTCCCCGATACGGAACTTGCTACCAGATCACAGTCGTTTTTAAATGAGCTGGTTGTTGAATGACATATTTGATAAGGGTGACAAAAAGTTACCCTTATTTTTTTGAATTTTTTGCAAAAAGTCACTTGTGATTTTTCCTATGTCGCATATAATAGTAAAGAGACAAATTTTAGTATAAGGAGAAGACCATGCCAAAGAGAGAAGATATCCACAAAGTATTGATTATCGGTTCGGGTCCGATCATCATCGGACAGGCTTGTGAGTTCGATTATTCCGGAACACAGGCTTGTAAGGCATTAAGAAAACTGGGTTATGAGATCGTATTAGTTAACTCAAATCCCGCTACTATCATGACCGATCCCGAGACGGCAGATGTTACATACATCGAGCCTCTGAATGTTGACCGCCTTGAGCAGATCATTGCAAAAGAACGTCCGGATGCATTACTTCCTAACTTAGGAGGACAGTCCGGGCTTAATTTATGTTCTGAGCTTTACAAGGCCGGAGTACTTGACAAGTACGGAGTAAAAGTAATAGGTGTACAGGTTGATGCCATCGAGCGAGGCGAGGACAGAATAGAGTTCAAGAACACCATGAACGAGCTCGGCATAGGAATGGCCAGATCTGATGTATCATATTCCGTTGATGAGGCACTTGAGATAGCAGACAGACTTGGATATCCCGTGGTACTGCGTCCCGCATACACCATGGGCGGAGCAGGCGGTGGCCTTGTTTACAATAAAGAAGAATTAAAGACGGTATGTGCAAGAGGACTTCAGGCTTCCCTTGTAGGACAGGTCCTTGTTGAGGAGTCGGTTCTCGGATGGGAAGAGCTTGAGCTCGAAGTCGTAAGAGACTCTGAAGGCAACATGATTACCGTATGCTTTATAGAGAATATCGATCCAATCGGTGTTCATACAGGTGATTCATTCTGTTCGGCACCAATGCTTACTATCCCCGAGGATGTTCAGAAGGAACTCCAGAGACAGGCATACAGCATAGTTGACAAGGTACAGGTCATCGGCGGAACAAACGTACAGTTTGCACGTAACCCCAAGGACGGTCGTATCATCGTAATAGAGATCAATCCCAGAACATCACGTTCTTCAGCTCTTGCTTCAAAGGCAACAGGTTTCCCGATAGCACTCGTATCCGCTATGCTCGCAACAGGTCTTACTCTTAAGGATATACCGTGCGGTAAGTACGGAACACTTGATAAGTATGTTCCCGACGGAGACTACGTTGTTATCAAGTTCGCCCGCTGGGCATTCGAGAAGTTCAAAGGTGTTGAAGACAAGCTTGGCACTCAGATGAGAGCAGTCGGCGAAGTAATGAGCATCGGTAAGAACTACAAGGAGGCATTCCAGAAGGCTATACGTTCTCTTGAGACAGGAAGATACGGACTCGGTCATGTAAAGAACTTCGATTCTCTTACAAAGGAAGAGCTCCTTAAGAAACTCATCACTCCTTCGAGCGAGAGACATTTTGTTATGTACGAAGCACTCAGAAAAGGTGCTACCGTTGAAGAGATACATGAGCTTACAAAGGTTAAGACATACTTCATCGAGCAGATGAAGGAACTTGTTGAGGAAGAGGAAGAACTCATAAAGAACAAAGGCAAGATGCCTGCTGACGATGTTCTTACACAGGCTAAGAAGGACGGCTTCTCAGACAAGTACTTAAGCAAGATCTTAGAGATACCCGAAGAGGATATCAGAAACAGAAGAATAGCAATAGGAGTAGAGGAAGCATGGGAAGGCGTACATGTATCAGGTACCAAAGACAGCGCTTACTACTTCTCAACATATAATTCAGAGGATAAGGATCCCGTATCTGACAGAAAGAAGATCATGATCCTTGGCGGCGGTCCCAACAGAATAGGTCAGGGTATCGAATTTGACTACTGCTGCGTACATGCTGCAATGGCATTAAAGAAGCTTGGCTTTGAGACCATCATCGTTAACTGTAACCCCGAGACTGTTTCAACAGACTACGATACATCAGACAAGCTCTACTTCGAGCCTCTTACAACCGAGGATGTCTTAAGCATCTACAAGAAAGAGAAGCCTCTCGGTGTTATCGCTCAGTTTGGCGGTCAAACTCCTCTTAACCTTGCTGCAGAGCTTGAAAAGAACGGTGTCAAGATCCTTGGTACATCTCCTGCAGTCATCGACCTTGCAGAAGACAGAGATCTGTTCCGTGACATGATGGATAAGCTCGAAATACCCATGCCTGAATCAGGAATGGCAGTAACCGTTGAAGAAGCTAAACAGATCGCAAACAAGATCGGATATCCCGTTATGGTTCGTCCTTCATACGTACTCGGCGGTCGAGGCATGGAAGTCGTATACGATGACGATCAGATGGCTGAATACATGGCAGCGGCTGTAGGTGTAACACCTGACAGACCCATCCTTATAGACAGATTCCTAAATCACGCTCTTGAGTGTGAGGCAGATGCGATAGCAGACGGAAAGCATGCATATGTACCCGCTGTTATGGAGCATATAGAGCTTGCCGGAGTTCATTCCGGAGATTCGGCTTGTATCATCCCTTCAGTCCACATCTCCGAGGAGAATGTAAAGACGATCAAGGAGTATACAAGAAAGATCGCAGAAGAGATGCATGTAAAGGGTCTTATGAACATGCAGTATGCTATAGAAAACGGCAAGGTATACGTGCTTGAGGCTAATCCCCGTGCAAGTAGAACAGTACCGCTCGTATCAAAGGTATGTAACATCAGAATGGTACCTCTTGCAACACAGATCATCACCGCAGAACTTACAGGAGAAGAGTTCTCCGTTCAGTCACTCGGTGAGAGAACAATACCTTACTACGGCGTAAAGGAAGCTGCATTCCCGTTCAACATGTTCCCTGAAGTTGACCCGATACTCGGACCCGAGATGCGTTCAACAGGTGAGGTACTCGGACTTTCAAAGTCATACGGTGAAGCATTCTTCAAGGCTCAGGAAGCTATCCAGTCAAAACTTCCTCTTGAAGGAACAGCACTCATCTCCGTTAACGGAAAGGACAAGCAGGAAGTTGTTGATGTTGCAAAGAGTCTCGAGGCTGACGGATTCAAGATCCTTGCAACAGGCGGTACATGCGATGTCTTGACTGCAGCAGGAGTAAACGCTCAGTTCGTTAACAAGATCTACGAGGGAAGACCCAATATCAATGATATGATCACAAACGGAGACATAGATCTGATCATCAACTCACCTATCGGAAAGAGCAGTGTTCATGATGACAGTTACCTTCGTAAGGCAGCCATCAAGGCAAAGGTTCCTTATGTGACAACAGTAGCTGCTGCAAGAGCAACAGCAGAGGGTATCCACTACATCAAGGCAAATGCAGGAAGCAAGCCCAAGTCATTGCAGGAATACCACAGCGAGATCAAATAAGTAATAAAACGAAGCAAAGAGCTCTCAATACTGAGAGCTCTTTTTTAGTCTTCGTTAAGCATGTTCCAGAATTCATCCGCTACCTTGCCAAGCTTCCTTTCGGCGCTTCTTACGAGCACGTAGCTCGCATAGACATCGGGAGATACAATACGCTTTATCACAACGTCATCGGATACATATCTGGCAGCGGAAGCGGGGTAGATGGCAATCCCCACACCTTTTGCGGTAAGCTCGTAAGCATTAAGCATATGGGCTATCCTGCAGAAGATCTTCGGCTCCTTGCCGGTTGGCGTAAACCAGTTTTCTATCTCCTGTTTTCTTGACTGTCTGGAGGGTATTATAAGCTCATAGGGAGCAAGCATTTCAAGTTCTATTGAATCCTTCTTTTGCTTAGCGAGCGGATGCGTTGAGGGTATCATTGCTACCCATGGTTCCCTGTATATGACTTTTCCGTCAAGACCTTCCTCGTCGTAAGGGGAGGTTATGACCGCTATATCGCTCAGCCCCGACTGTATGCGCTTTACAACGTCATCTGTGTTGCCGTTCCACAGTTCATATTCGACAAGAGGATATCTCTTTTTGAATTCAGCTATCCAGTCAGCGAACAGCGAAGGCGCATGTCCTTCTATCGTTGCCAGGTAAAGAGTACCTGTAAGACCTTCGTTCATTTCCTTTATATCCTCAAAGGACTGATCCGCAAGCTGGCGTATCCTTGAAGCATACAAAAGAAATCTCTCACCGGATTCCGTAAGGGCAAGTCCTCTTGCCTTTCTTTCAAAAAGCTGTGTATCAAGCTCTTCTTCGAGATCGCGTATCTGACGGCTCAGAGGCGGCTGTGCGATATTAAGCTTCTGGGAAGCCTTTGTAAAGCTGCCTTCCTCGGCAACGGCAAGGAAGTATCTTATATGTCTCAGTTCCATGTTTGAACCCCTTTTTTAAGAATAACAACCTATACCCAAAAGGTATATCTGTACCACCATTATATGTATTTTACAATATCATTTCAAGGAGTTACTATAAAATCAGAAAAGGAAACAAGGGGAAGTTCAAAATAACGATACAGATTCAATATGTGAGAAGGAGGCGATCTTT
>JAEERY010000094.1 GCA_016286035.1 Lachnospiraceae bacterium | reverse complement strand
TTCTTTTTCCCATAACCGTATTATATTGGCTAATAATTTGTTTGAAAACTATAATTTGTAAACAGGAGTGTTATAATAATATAGCGATTGCAACCGCCGGTTGACAGATTGAAAAGCCGGATTTATGGAACGCAACCGCCTGAAATAGTATTCTTTGATTGTTCGAACAAGGCAACAGACAAAGATTACAAAAGCGCATGACAGATTGAATGATAACATATAAATCGCGCTTTGGAATGGAGGAAATATGATTTTAGCAGATAAGATTATTAATGAAAGAAAGAAGAACGGCTGGTCACAGGAAGAACTTGCAGACATGCTTGATGTATCAAGGCAGTCCGTATCCAAGTGGGAAGGGGCACAGAGTATTCCGGATCTTTCCAAGATTCTTAAGATGGCAGAGATTTTCGGCGTGAGCACCGATTACTTATTAAAGGACGAAATGGAGCCTGAGAATAACAGTGTGGTTCCCTACTATGAGCAGCATGATACCATAAGTTCTCTAAGAAAAGTTTCAATGGAAGAAGCATCGGAATATATTGCCATAAGAAAAGAAGTATTGCCCAAAGTCGGACTCGGAGTATTCTTATGTATTACCTGTCCGGTTGTACTTATACTTCTTGCAGGCCTGCAGAATGCAGGTATTATAGGGATTACCGAAAACACTGCGGCTGCAATAGGACTGATGTTCTTATTTGCACAGATCGGTACGGCGGTGTGGTTATTTATATCCAAGGGCGGTAAGCTCGGTAAGTATGAATATTTGGAGAAGGAAGCTTTTGATACGGAATACGGCGTTGACGGCATGGTCAGAGAGAGAATGGCTTCATCAGAGCCATATAATACCAAAGCACTTACAACAGGTGTGTTGCTTTGTATACTCGGATGTGTTCCTCTTGTGATCACCTCCGTACTTGGAGCATCTGAATTTGTGATAGTAAGTATGGTAGCTTTACTTCTGCTTTTGGTAGGATGTGCAGTATATATGTTTGTGTCCATATGCGGCGTACACAGTTCATATAAGATCCTTCTTCAGACGGAAGACTATACTTATGAGAACAAGAAGAAGAACAATAAACTTGAGCCGCTTACAAGAATATACTGGCTTGCGATCGTGGTCATCTATCTTGCTGTGAGCTTCCTTACTGAGCGATGGGATATGACATGGATAATCTGGGCAGTATCCGGTGTTCTTTTTGCTTTGATCAAAGTCATTGGAGAAGCTCTTATTAACACGAGAGATTAGACAGGGATATAACAGGCCTTGAATATGAAATGAAAAGTGCGAATGGCTTGCGTGATCAAGTCGTTCGCACTTTGTTTGTATGTTGCCTGAAGACTGTCAAAGTGCTATAATTATCGTACTGTGATACAAAAAATATGGTAAAAATTTACAAAAGAAGGAGAGCGATATGGCAACGAAGAAAAAAACAGTCAAAAATAGCAACGCAAGTAAAGCGACTCAAGGTCCAAAGACGAAGCTTACTATGCGTATAACACTCATACTCTTTGCTTTGTTGCCACTGCTTGTGGTATCTATCACGATAGGCAGTGTATCGGTAAGCAAGAGTAAGAAGGAACTTAAGACATATACGCATGATTCCTTTGTTCAGGTCATCGATGGGGTCGGAACTTCATTTGATACGGTTATCAAGCAGAATGGGAATGTCCTTAAAGGATTCTCGTCTGCTCCGATAATTCAGGATGCATTGCGACATCCCGATAACCCCATGGTGCTGGCACAGGCTCAGCAGTATACTATGGATTATTTCGGTAAGATGGAAGGCTGGGAAGGATTGTACCTTGCAGATTGGAACTCAAAGGTATTGACGCATCCTGCAGGTCCCATAATAGGAAAAGTCCTTCGAGAGGGAGACAGTTTATCATCATTACAGGCATCAATGACGGCGTCTTCTAACGGAGTGTTTAACACGGGTATCATGACAAGTCCCGCATCAGGCGAGTTGATCATGTCTATCTATACACCTGTATACGTAGACGGTGAACCTTTAGGATTCTGCGGAGGAGCTTTCTATATTAATGATATAGCATCAAGTATATGTGATGTGAAACGCCTCGGACTGAGCAGTGCATACATATATATCGTTGATGCACAGGGAACCATGCTCTATCATCCTGATGAGTCCAAGATAGGTAACCCTGTTGAGAATGCAGCCGTGAAGGGACTGATAGCACAGCTTGAAGCAGGTCAGATGCCGGAGCCTGATCTTGTAGAATATGAATATAAGGGCAAGATCAAGTATGCAGGATACTATATAGGTGATGGAGGTCACTATATTGCAGTTCTTACGGCAGATGAGAGTGATGTTTTATCCGGAGTTAAGCAGATACAGGTATCGACCATCATAATCTGTCTTATATGTATCATAATCTTCGCCGTTGTGGCAATGTTGGTGGAAAGAATGATATCTGTTCCGCTTATCAAAATATCCGAAGCTCTTAACAGCCTTAGTACGGGTGATGTAACTGTTGAGTGTAATGCTGTTTCGCATATATCAGAGACTAAGAGTATAATCGGCTCTTTCAAGTCACTTCGCGATGCGCTCGGTAAATCCATGAAGACAGTTCATGATGCAGCAGGAATACTTAATGAATCCATAGTCAATGTAGATGGAATGACAGGGCATAATGTAGATTCTATTTCACAGATTAACACGGCTATCAATGAAGTAGCTCAGACATCACAGAGCGTTGCGGACAATGCCCAGATCCTTGCAGAGAAGACAGCAAATCTCGGAGAAGACATAGAGAAGCTCAATTCCAATGTAAGAAATCTTCATGAAGCATCGCAGACGATCAAGACTGCCAATAATGAAGCCACTGCCTGCATGAGATCGGTATATTCGGGCGCGAATGAGTCGGTTGAAGCAATGGAAGAGATCAAAGGTAAGATCGATGAGACCAATTCCGCTATCGGTGATATCAGCTCAGCGCTTCAGGCTATCGAATCCATCGCGGCACAGACCAATCTTCTGTCACTTAATGCATCGATAGAAGCAGCAAGAGCCGGCGAAGCCGGAAGAGGATTTGCAGTCGTTGCGGATGAGATCAGGTCTCTTGCGGACTCTTCAGCAGAATCTGCTAAGGAGATCAAGCAGATCATTGAGAATGTAGTTGTCCTTTCAAGCGGAACTGTCGATATATCTGACAGGGTATATGAGGTGATCAACAAAGAAAAGAGAGATATCGAGGAAGCACAGGAGAAATTCAATGTGCTGTCGGATTCAGTTGAGGCTTCCATTAGTGAGATAGACACGATCAGACAGATGGCCGGTACCCTTGACAAGATCAAAGAGGAGATGTCCAATGCCACAACAGATCTCGGAGCGATATCAGAAGAACTCGGAGCTTCTGCAGAAGAAGTTGCGGCATCATGTCAGACCGTTACGGATGCTTGCTCTGACACACAGAACTCGACAGCGGAGATGCGCAATATCAATGATGATATGAGTGAGGCGATAGCATTCTTTAAGCTTTCATGATGATATGTTTTAAAGCGGTCAGATGAT
>JAEERY010000093.1 GCA_016286035.1 Lachnospiraceae bacterium | reverse complement strand
CTCAGTTCGCAGGTTCTTCTTCAGTTCCTGCTCACGTTGAGATGATGGGTCTTATCGGTGCAGGTAACAACCCGATGGTTGGTATGACTGTTTCCACAGCAGTATCCGTTGAGGAAGCTGCTAAGGCAGGCAAGTTCTGATAAATACTTAATCAGTTTTCAATGAGGCCGTCATTTACATGACGGCCTTTTTTGATGAATAAGCATAGTGACAACTTGAAATGCTTTATTTTATTGCTTTTGTGGGTTTGAGGCGAAATATACTCCGTGCTATTATTGAAAAAGTAATTTTCATTCGGAGGGTTATATGGAAGCCGAATTTATTCCCTTAATGTACAACACTTTATGGGCACTTGTTCCGCCGGTTGTGGCTATCGTGTTAGCGCTCATTACCAAAGAAGTCTACAGCTCACTTTTTGTTGGTGTTGCGGTAGGCGGTTTGATCTATTCTTTTACAGCCACCCCGGTTAAATATCTTTATATGGTCCATCCTGTAACTGCGTTGGAACATGTTTTCAAGGACGGAATCATAGCATCTCTTTCTGATACATATAATGTCGGAATCCTGGTTTTCCTTGTATTCTTAGGCATTATAGTTGCCTTGATGAATAAGGCGGGAGGTTCTGCAGCATTCGGCAACTGGGCTTCCACTCATGTTAAATCCAGAGTCGGATCCCAGCTTGCAACAATCGGCCTCGGTGTCCTGATCTTTATCGATGACTACTTTAACTGCCTTACAGTAGGTTCTGTTATGAGACCTGTTACGGACAGACAGAAGATCTCCCGTGCAAAACTTGCTTATCTTATTGATGCTACGGCAGCGCCTGTCTGCATTATCGCTCCGGTATCTTCCTGGGCAGCAGCTGTATCCGGCTTCGCACCGGAAGGCACAAACGGACTCATGCTCTTTATAAGAGCTATTCCATATAACTATTACGCACTATTAACTATCCTCATGATGATCCTCATGGTTGTTTTCAAGATCGAATTCGGACCTATGGCACGTCACGAGATCAATGCCAAGAACGGAGATATCTTTACCGTTAAAGCACCTGTTGCAGCGGGAGAAGAGAATGTCGAGAAGAAGGGTAAGGTTATTGACCTTGTTCTTCCCGTAATCGTCCTTATTTTCTGCTGTGTTATCGGAATGATCTACACCGGCGGATTCTTCGGCGGTGAACTTGAAGGAAACGTCTTCGAGAGATTTATGACTTCATTTGGCGACAGCGATGCATCTGTTGGACTTGCTTATGGTTCATTCGGAGGAATCGTTTTCACAGTTATATTCTATCTTTTCAGAAGGGTCCTTAAGTTTAAGGACTGCATGACATGCGTTGAAGAAGGATTCAAGGCGATGGTAGGCCCGATCACTATCCTTACTCTTGCATGGTCATTAAAGGCTATGACTGAGTCTTTGGGCGCTGCTGATTTTGTAGCCGCTTTCGTAGAGAGCAGAAAGGGTGATTTCAATGTGCTGCTTCCTGCGATCATTTTCCTTATTGCATGCCTCTTGTCATTTGCTACAGGAACATCATGGGGAACATTCGGTATTCTTATCCCGATCACTCTGGAAGTATTCAAGCTCAATGACCCTGATCCCGCAAAGGCAACTCTTGCCATAATATGTGTATCTGCATGTATGGCAGGTGCCGTATGCGGTGACCACTGCTCACCGATCTCTGATACGACTATCATGAGCTCAGCCGGAGCACAGTGCAATCACATAGCGCATGTATCCACCCAGCTCCCTTACGCACTTACATGTGCAGGAGTATCATTTGCAACTTATATGATCGCCGGAATCGTAAAGAATCCCGTGTTCTCTCTTGCTATAGGTATTGTCCTTATGATTGGAACGGTACTTGTTCTTAAGAAAGTTTTGCCGACTCCTGATTCCGCTTCTTTGCAGAAAGAGTCTCAGAAACCTGCGAAAGGATAATAGCAGAAAACATAACAATGCATCCTGCCAGTTCTCTCGGCAACAATCCTTCTTTAAGGATTATTGCAGCCGCAATGACAGCGAAGACCGACTCGAGACACATGAGCAGGGAAGCCACGACAGGACTTGCATGTTTCTGTCCCACGATCTGAAGAGTATATGCAATGCCGCAGCTCATTATTCCCGAATAAAGAAGGGAAGGGGCTGCGGTTTTTATATCTGCTAAAACAGGCTTTTCGAATATGAACATTGCGATAATCGATATTACTGCCGCAACGGTGAACTGCATAAAAGACAGCTGTACTCCGTTGACGTTTTCTTCCAGAAATTTATCTATCAGCATTATCTGTACGGCATAGAAGACCGCGCAGATAAGCGCAAGCGCATCACCGAGGTTTACCGATGTGAGATCTGAAGGATCGATGCAGAGAAGGAAGAGTCCTATAATTCCCATAATGATCGAAGCCCACGTAAGTACTGCGATCTTTTTCTTTAAGAATAAGACAGAGAAAAGCGGCACGAAGAACATATAGAAAGCCGTGATGAAAGCTATCTTTCCTGAAGTTGAATAATAGAATGCGAATTGCTGGAAGTTCTGCGCGATCGAGAATACGATGCCGAGTATCAGGCCTGAACGCAGAGTCTTTTTTCTGAAATCGAATCCCTTGTTGACTATGAGCGTAATAGGGAGAAGGAACATTACGCCGAGCGTTGTCCTTATGCCCGTGAAAGTAAATGCGTCGATGCTCTGCATGCCGATCGACTGGGCAACAAAAGACGAACCCCAGATGATGGCGGTGATAAGAAGCAGTACAATACCGATCGGCTTGGTGCGGCGCATTG
>JAEERY010000009.1 GCA_016286035.1 Lachnospiraceae bacterium | reverse complement strand
TTCCAAACAACTGTCTTTGCATTCTTAACTGCGTTAGCATAAAGCTCTGCAGTCTTGGGTCCGATATCAAGACCTTCCATATCTGCAGGGATCTCGTTTGAAGGAACATACTTAACATCAACAGGTCCGTCGATAGGATCCGGGAAGCCTGCTGCTACGCCTGTATCGATAGGAAGAAGAAGCTTCTTGCCGAGCTTTTCAGCCTTAGCCATCATTTCCTTACAGTAATCAAGCTTCTCATCATCACAGAGTGACTTACCGATCTCATAACCCTGAGCCTTTAAGAATGTGAATGCCATTCCGCCGCCGATGATAAGTGTATCTGCCTTCTCAAGAAGGTTGTCGATAACGTTTAACTTGTCAGCAACCTTAGCACCGCCAAGGATAGCTACGAAAGGTCTTACAGGATTCTCTACTGCATTGCCGAGGAAATCGATCTCTTTCTGCATGAGGTATCCTACTGCGTTTGTACCACCCTTTTCGGTGATATACTTTGTAACAACTGCAACTGAAGCATGTGCTCTGTGAGCTGAACCGAATGCATCGCATACATAGTCGTCTGCAAGATCTGCAAGCTCTTTTGCAAATGCCTCGCCGGCCTTGTTGGGCTTTGTCTCTTCTTCGCCACGGAAACGTGTATTCTGAAGAAGAACAACATCACCGTCATTCATAGCTGCAACAGCTGCTGTAGCAGCTTCGCCTGTTACATTGTAATCAGCTACGAATTTAACTTCCTTGCCTAACTTCTCAGAAAGTCTCTTTGCAACAGGTGCAAGGCTTTCCTTCTCGTTGGGACCTTCCTTAACCTTTCCAAGATGTGAGCAAAGGATAACCTTTGCGCCATCACCGATAAGTTTGTTGATTGTGGGAAGTGCAGCTACGATTCTTGTCTCGTCTGTGATCTCGCCGTTCTTAAGCGGTACGTTAAAGTCACATCTTACAAGTACTCTTCTGCCCTTTGCGTTGAGATCGTCAACGCTCTTCTTGTTTAATGACATCTTTATGTCCTCCTATATAAATATTTTCTCTCTGTAGTCTGCGCATTACTACAGAGTAAGAATTTAAAAGACGCCGACTTTATAGTCAGCGTCTAATATTATATCATATCCGTGTTTGATTTGATAGAGAAATATCTATATCTGCGCAATGTATTGATCCAAAAGATCGCATATCCAGTCATGTATATCGGAAAACTCAAAGCCAAGCGCTTCTGCTCTGTCGGTATTGATACTGAACTGTCTATCACCGTTATAGGGTGCTTCTTCACCATCAGGATCGATCACGGCTTTTGATCCGCTCTTTTTTTCAACATATTCAATGATCTCTCTTAATGAGATCGTACCTTTGCCGGAACCGTTTATCGCACCCGACAGATCCTTATCAACTAAAAATGCCATGAACCTTCCCGCTTCATCGGACTTTATATAACTCATCTGACAATCCAGGTTGTCTATGTTCATAGGGATCTTTTTTAAGACATGCTCTACATAGAATCGGAGCCTGCCCGTATAATCATCCTCACCCAGAACAACAGGATATCTTACCGCTATCCAGTTTCTGTCAGCGTATTTCTGATGCAGTGCATATTCAGCCTGGCGCTTTATCTCATCATACGAAAAGTCTTCTCTGTTACACCATACGACAGGTTTTGAATATCCGTCGAAATCATCTTCCTTTGTGTTTATCGTCTTTGGATCGTATACGGCCGTACTCGACATATGGATATACTTATCGCAGTCTATTGCATCAAGCGCATACTTAATATCATTAGAACAATATGCGATCTTATCTATCACAACATCAAAATGCGTATCTTTAAGCGTCTGCTTCATGCTGCCTTCATCTTTTCTGTCAAGTGTAAGTCTCTTAACCTTATCACCGAAAGGATCCTTAGATATTCCTCTTGTTGCGATAGTTACATCATGTCCGCTCTCAATAAGAGCATTGACCATATGTATACCGAAAAACCTTGTTCCGCCCAAAACCAGAATCTTCATATTTTTATCATATCCTTATTGCGTTTATTTTGTCCATTTGTAAAGCTGGGCATAGATGCCGTTTTTTGCCATAAGCTCATCATGGGTTCCCGTCTCTTCGATACCGTTTTCAGTAAGTACGAGTATCCTCTGAGCATTTTTGATAGTTGAGAGTCTGTGAGCTATAACAAATGTTGTCCTGTTATGTGCAAGACGCTCGAGCGATTCCTTTACGATATTCTCACTCTCATTGTCAAGAGCGCTGGTCGCCTCATCAAAGATAAGGATCGGCGGATTCTTAAGAAAGACTCTTGCGATTGAGAGTCTCTGCTTCTGCCCTCCGGAAAGCTTTATACCTCTCTGACCAATATCGGTCTCGTAGCCGTTTGGAAGCTCCATAATAAAATCATGAGCATTGGCAAGCTTTGCCGCTTCTATTACTTCCTCTCTTGTCGCCGTCGGCTTTCCGTATCTTATGTTGTCAAATACGTTTCCCGCAAACAGATATACATCCTGCTGTACTATGCCTATATTCTGTCTTAAACTCTTTAATGTCACATCCCTTATATCCTTGCCGTCAATACGTATGCTGCCCTTTGTGACATCATAGAATCTAGGTATCAGGCTGCAAAGTGTAGTCTTTCCTCCTCCCGAAGAACCGACAAGTGCGACATACTGCCCCGCCTCAACATGCAGATCGATATGCCTTAATACCCTGTGAGCGGTATCGTTATATTTAAACGATACATCATCAAACAGGATATCTCCCTTAACATCCTTAAGCTCTATTGCATCAGGACTGTCCTTGATATCAGGTTCGATCGAGAGTATCTCCATAAATCTCTCGAATCCGGAATAACCGTTTTGAAACTGCTCCGCGAAATCTATAAGTGTCCTTATGGGATCCGTAAAGACATTTATATACAGAAGAAATGTCACAAAATCGGCAACCATGACCTTTCCCTTTGTCATCAGGATTCCGCCTATCATGATTACTACTACATTGATAAGCATGGTAAATGCAGTCATGCCGGAATGATAGAATCCCATATAGAGATAGCTCTGTTTCTTTGCTTTTAAAAAACCGTCGTTTCCGACCTTGAACTTCTCATTCTCAATATCTTCATTCGTAAAGGATTTGACTACTCTTATACCCGAGAGATTGTCCTCTATCTGTGTATTTATCTCGGCTATCTGAACCCTGTTTTCCCTGAACGCTCTCTTCATCCTGCTGTTCATGATAAAAGCATATATGAACATAAACGGGAGCAGAATAAATGCCGCCATTGTAAGATATCCGCTTATGTTTAACAGAATGATGAATGCGCCTATTATCTTTATAAATGATATAGCAAGGTTTTCTGGTCCGTGATGAAGCAGTTCGGTGATATCAAACAGGTCACTCGTTATCCTGCTCATCAGCTGGCCGACCTTCTGGTCATCAAAGAATGAGAACGAGAGTTTCTGATAATGATCAAATATCTCTGCTCTCATGTTGTATTCCATCTTTGCTCCCATCACATGTCCGATATTGGAGATGAAGAAATTCGACGCGAACTGTATCAAAACCAATATGATCAGAATGCATCCGATGACAGTTATCTTTCTTACAGCCGCCTCACTGTCCATGTTTAGGATATTCTGTGTTATATACCTTACGACAAGCGGTACGACAAGGCTTATGAGGGATGCCAGAAACGCAAAGAACATATCCAGCATGAATATCCCCAAATACGGCCTGTAATAGCCTGCCATCTTTTTAAGATTCTTTTTCATAAACTTCCTCTTTTAAATCCGATCAGTCATAAAGAAGATATGGCTTTCTGAGCTCCTTAAAGCTCTCCACATCAGACTGCCATGAGTTTTTTATCTCTGATGCGCTCTTTCCCGAAATTATCATCTTTCTTATCTCATCCGTACCGAAAAGATAATCCACCCAGTAGTATCCCTTTGAATCCGCTTTCCCGAAAAAGTCAACATCGGGGGAAACGATCTTCATATCATTGTATGCATCTATAAGATATTCCGGATTGATGCCGTCATTTATTATGTTCTCGATCGGTATATTTCTAAGATCTCTTCCGTAACAGGTCTGTCCTTCAAACATCGGATTCTTGGCGCCGCTCATGCTTATCGGCACAAACGAATAATTATAGGATTCAACACCGTTTAAATACGGACTTCCGAATATCTCAAAGGGCTGATCTGTGCCCCTTCCCACAGAAACCGCGCTGTTCTCAAAGAAACATGTTGAGGCATAAAGATATATCGCTCTCATGCTCTTAAGATTGGGGGACGGATCTATCACGACCTCGCTCTTTGTATCATGAGTGTAATTTTTGCAGGGTATTACGGTAAGATCACAGGAATCCTTTCCTTCCGAAAGCCATCCCTGTCCGTTTATCATGCGTGCCAGCTCTCCGAGAGTCATTCCGTGCACAACAGGTATCGGCAGTCTCCCGACCCCTGATCTGAACTCATCCTTTAATACGGGACCGTCCACATAAAAACCGTTGGGATTTGGTCTGTCCAGGATTATGACATTCTTTTCCTTTTTTGCACATGCATCCATCAGATCGCACATCGTGATGTAATATGTGTAATATCTTAATCCCACATCCTGTATGTCTATGATGAGCGTATCGAACCTGTCCATGCTCTCATCTGAAGGGAAGCGCGAATTATTCGCATAAAGCGACAGTATCGGCACTCCTGTTTTACTATCTACGGAATCACCGACACTCTCACCGGCATCGGCATCTCCCCTGAAACCGTGCTCAGGAGCAAAGATCGCAGCGACATTAACATTTCTTTCGATCAGCGCATCCACCACATGTTTGTTTTTTTCAAGGTCATCACCCACTATACCTGTCTGATTTGAAAATACGGCTACTCTCTTACCCTCAAGAAGCGGAATGTATTCATCAAACTGCTCATCTCCGAGTATGACTTCATCCGTATCCGTTACGGGAGTTTCATTTGCGTTTAACTTGTACTCTTCCCATTTAGCTGCAAGTTCATCAGCCTTTTTTATATATTCCTCATTTCCGGATTCAAGAGCTCTTCTCTTATATACCGCAAGCTTGCTAAGTACATTTTTAACCCTCGGATAATCCGGATCATTGACATGATCGGCATCAACTATCCTGAAACTGTCATATGTCATCTCCTCCAAAAGGCTCATGAGCTGATCTTCAATGTCGGCATCGGAATCCATGCCTATGGATATGATCTGAGTCACAAATCCGAGTGTTGATGCGGTATATCCTCCGCCGTCAAAGAGTGCGGTATTCTTTTCCTTATCCGTGACCGGAGAGTTTATCTTGTTTGTAAGATATGCGATGACAAGATCACGCTCAGGATCTATCACAACCAGCGTACCTGTCCATCCCTGATGTCCGAATGCCGAAGATACGGAATAGGTACTGAAATATCCGGTCCTTATATCATCGCCCTTGCGCCACCAGCCAAGGCCCCAGTTGGCCTCATTCTCGTTTTTGGGAGATGTGAACGTATCCATCACATCTATCGAGAAGAATCTGTTGTTATCATAGCCACCGGTTAACATAACTGATGCCAATCTTGAAAGATCCGATGCGTTTGAAAACAGTCCTGCATGTCCGGAAACTCCTCCCATGCAATAGTATGCAAGCTCATCATGCACTTCCCCCCTTATGGGAGCAGTCCTTATACCGTCAAAATAAAGCTTTCCGTCACGCGTATTGCCGTTAAGCTCGGTTGCAGCACAGTCATCTGTACCAAAACCGTTATCAAGAGGCCTGTATGTGATATGATCAAGCCCCATAGGTTCATAGAAAGTCTCTTTGACATATTCATCAAGACGCATTCCCGTTATATTTTCAACTATGAACCCCAGGATCATAAAGTCGACATCAGAATAAAGAGTCTGCGTCCCGGGTTCATATATAAGAGGTGTCCTGCATATAGCTTCTTTTGTTGCCTGCCTTGTCTCATCGCTGCCGTCATTTCCGGCATACAGTGCATCTGTAGGCTTGCAGTATCTGGGGGATGCCGGAAAACCTCCCTGATGCTTAAGTATGTCTCTTACTGTAAGGCTGGCCTTCCATTTCTTCTGAGTATCTATGCTGACTTTTTTTGCACCGGCAAGCTTAATATCAAGAGTATCGTTTACAAACTCTTCCCCAAAGTAATCAGTGATGGGGCTGTCAAGTTCAAGCTCTCCGTCTGTTACAAGCTTTTGTATCGCATAATTGGTAGCAAACATCTTTGTAACGGAAGCAAGATCATATAAAGTGTCATCAGTGACAAGAGGACTTTCCTCATCCCTTGTACCGTCCTGATTATAGGAATTGATCCTGCCCCAGGAGTCACTGTAAACAAATCTGCCGTTTCTTATCACAGCTAACTGTGCACTTGTAAAGCCGTATTCTATATCCGATTCGATGATATCCTCTATAAGAGATATCGCATCCTCATTTATTCCCGCTTCCTCCAAGGAACCGTCAAGTACAACAGGATAAGGCACATTGACCTTAACCCTGCTCTTTGCATCGAAAGGCTCAACACCCGATACCTGTATCGTATTGATCCCGTCAAGAGAGACCTCGGAGTAATCAAGCTTATACATGCTGCCTGAAACAATTGAAGAAGTATCCACCTCACGTTCATTCACATACATCTTAAAGGCTTTGATATCTTCTCCCACAGTGACATAGGCCACCCCCTGTCCGTGGTAGCCTTTAAAGCTTGCCATACTGTTCATGGCAAGTGTTGTGCTTATATCATCGTTTCTGTCAGGAAAAGTTGCCTCCATGATCCATCCGCCGTCCGGAACGGATGAAACAAGGGCAAGAGAAAGAGGATCCGGTTTCGGATCCTTTTCAATGATCTGCTCGGTATCATCTTCAACCGCGACCGGCGTCTGTTCGGGTTCGTCTTCTTTCTTTGAACGTCCGCAGGATGTCAGCAATAAGGATATAACGAGCAAAAGTATGATATGTTTTTTATATTTATTCTTCAGTATCTGCATTGGGAATTTCAAAATCCATAAGTTTTAACAGAGACATGTCGGCATCCGTTTCAGCCACGAGTCTCTTTGACTGGTTGAGGATAGCCTCCTCGACCTTGTTACGGACAAGACGACCGTTACCGGCTTCTCTGGCATTTGTTGCCTGTACATTCTCATAAAATGCCTTAAGAGGTTCAGCCACCTCATCATCAATGACATAGCCCTTGCTCTTTGCGGTTATCTTTGAGATCTCCCACAGTTCATCACCCGTATAATCCGGGAAATCGATTATATTCGGGAAACGGCTCTTAAGACCGGAGTTGGATTCAAGGAAATCCTCCATCTCTTTTGAATATCCTGCCAGTATCACTATGAGATTATCTCTGTTATCTTCTATACATTTGACAAGAGTATCGATGGCTTCAAGTCCGAAAGCATCATCCTCGCCCCTGTATAAGCTGTATGCCTCATCAATAAAGAGAACACCGCCGAGTGCGGACTTGACCACGGTATTAACAAGGGGAGCCGTATGTCCCGCATATCTTCCTACAAGGTCTCCTCTTGATACTTCAACAAGCTGACCTCCGGAAAGAACTCCTATAGCCTTAAGATATTTGCTGACTATACGTGCTATGGTTGTCTTACCTGTTCCGGGATTACCCGTAAAGATCATATGCTTGTTAAGCTCACCCGCCTTGAGTCCTTCTTCACGACGACGCTTCTGCATCGCATAGTATTCCTTGAGACTGCGAATGTAATCCTTGACCATATCAAGACCGACTATGTTGTCAAGTTCCTTTTCAACACTGTCAACTTCACCGCTGTAGCCTGTCTGAACAAATCTGCTCATAGGAAGTTTTTCTTCTCCCGATATGAACATGGGCTCGCCTTCCTCACAGGTAAGCGTTACCTCTGAAGAAATGTCATCACTCTCAAGCTTAAATTGAGCGAGTGCCTTAAGTGTATCCGTATAGGCATTAAGTATGCCCTTAAGTCCACGCATCTTTGATGAATGTGAAAGCAGATAAGCCTTGAATTCATCATCGATCTTTACATCAAAAGCAAGCTGCTTCTTGCACTTTTCCACAAGTAAAGCTTCCTGCTCCTGTGATATCTTCTTTAATGCCTCATCATCAAGGGCCTTTGTCTCGCATACATCACCGAGAGCATTAACAAATGGAGCTCCCATAACACCTGCGAGTTTCTCAAGGCTGTTCCTTCCCATGAAGACAAGATACTTTCCCTTTGCTTCAAACGATCCAACAGTCTCTCCGGCAAGCGCATTGCTCACACTGACAAGCTGTCCCTTCTGCATGATATATCTTTCCGAGAGTCTGTATTCACCCGTCGTTACAAGATCACTAAGCCTTGTGAGCATCGAAACATGACAGTTCTCATAATTCTCAAAAAGGATAACTGAAGCCTTGCTCTGCAGAGCGGAATAAAGATCCTGCAAAAAGAGCTTATCCTCAGCCGCTGTCGGATACAGTGAAAGATCCATGACATAGACCTCGCTGCTTGTGAGTATCTTTCTCTTTCCGAGCTCTTCGGCTATGGTGTTTAATGCATAATGCTTTCCTGTGCATTCAGGTCCCGTGATAAAGATGCTGTTTAGTGCATCGTTATTGTCTCTTTCAGATACAAAGGGTCTCTTAAACGCTATCACAAGCTTTTTGATAAACTCATCCTGGCCGTACACTTTTTCCTTAAGCGTATCCTGCATGCCCGCAAAACCGTTTAAAGCCGTAGCATTGTCCGGTATCTGAGTCACACCTGTGTTAAGTATATCCTTGCCGCTTGCAAAGCCGAAATCGCTCTCTATATTTGCATTAAGATCCTTAAGTGTCTTGTTTATATCTTCGGCAGTGATCTTTAAAAGATCCTCAGGTCTTTTTGCCTGAGTCTTCTTCGGGCTCTTGGACTGCTTTATCGCCTCAAGATTATCTATGATGGTACCGCCGTTTGTCTTCTGGCGTCTTTTGGCTGCTTCTATCTCTTCCAAGCTGTAATTGGCTCTCTTGCCGCCCATACTGCTTAAGACCTGATCCATGTCGTAGTTCATCTTTAAACATCTCCCTGTTTATATTCAAAACTTTCCGCTCAATTATAGCATATTGTGCATGAGAGGCTCAAGTTGATATACCCTTGATGGCAAAAAAACCCGGTCAAATCGACCGGGTCCTTAAAGTCATTGTTAACGATTATGCTAACTCAGAGAAGTACTTGATTGTACGAACCATCTGAGATGTGTAGCTGTTCTCGTTATCATACCAAGAAACTACCTGAACGAGGTTGTCAGCGCCAACCATTGTCTGTGTAGCATCGAAGATTGAACCATATGTGCTTCCTACGATATCGCTTGAAACGATCTCATCCTCGTTGTAACCGAATGACTCATATAAAGAAGCCTTCATAGCTGCATTAATCTCTTACTTAGTTACGCTCTTCTCAACTGTA
>JAEERY010000092.1 GCA_016286035.1 Lachnospiraceae bacterium | reverse complement strand
TTTACACCGTCGACTGCTTTTATGTCAGCGATCATCCTCTGACTCTCTCCTATCGGCATATCGGCATCATATAAAACCATATGAGTACTGTTCATATTGAACAGTTCATTCTGCTTTGTGTTTGCCATTATGCTCGGAAGAGTCTTGGGAAGTGTTGAATCCAGGTTGTAATAAACCGAGGTATTCTTATATCCGTATATTGAAGGTATTAACAGTATCACAAACAATACAGCAAACAGCCATGTGTGCTTTACTATGAATTCTGATACCTTGGGCATATCGGGTAGCAGAGGTTTATGCTTGGTCTTTTGTATAGCCTTATCAAAAACAAGAAGCATTGAAGGAAGTACTGTTACACAAGAGATAACTCCGATGAAAACTCCCTTAGCCATTACTATTCCAAGATCCAGACCAAGAGTGAAGCTCATGAAACAAAGTGCGACGAAACCGGCTATCGTTGTTATTGAACTTCCAACAACAGAACTTATCGTATTGCTTATAGCCTGAGCCATAGCTCTTTCCTTGTCATCAGGAGTGTTTTCAAGGTTTTCTTCGTAGCTATGCCACAAGAAGATCGAGTAATCCATGGTGACACCCAGCTGAAGGACAGCTGTAAGAGCCTTTGTGATATAACTTATCTCTCCGAGTACTACATTGCTTCCGAGGTTGTAAAGTATTGCGATCCCTATACCTACAAGGAAGAATACAGGTGCAAGAAAAGAATCCATTGTAGCACCGAGAACTATTATTGCCAAAGCAACTGCTATCAGAACATATATGGGTGTTTCTTTTTCAGAAAGATTCTTTGTGTCTGTAACGACTGCGCTCATTCCGCTTAGGAAGCACTGCTCATTTGTTATGCTTCTTATCTTTTCTATTGCATTCATGGTTCCGTCTGCCGATGTTGTCTCGTCAAATATTACTGCCATCATCGTTGCATCGCCGCTGTTAAATGCATCATAGAGCTCATCGGGAAGCATGTTCATCGGTATTGAAAGATCTGCTACCGAATCATACCAGATGACATCCGCTACGTGATCAACCTGTTCGACTTTTGCTTTTACCGCTGCGGCATCCTTTTCATTCATACCGTCTATGATAAGAAACGAAAAGGCTCCGGTACCGAACTGATCAACCAGTATGTCCTGTCCGACCATTGTTTCGATGTCCTTCGGAAGGTAATAGAGGATATCATAATTGACTCTTGTCTTGAAATATCCTATTACCGAAGGAACTAGAAGGATTATCGACAATATGATTATCGCAACCCTGTATTTAACTATCTTCTGTCCTAATCTGATCATGTTATGCACCTTGCTTTCGATTGATTAAATATGTTTACTTGTAAAAATGACCAACGTTCATTTTCTGTTCAATCATGTTATAACAAATTAATGACCAATAGTCAATAAAAATTTTAGAGTTTATTGATTTTTTATAAATTAGGTGTTTAAATAAGATAAGGAAAGGTTGAAAAACATGGGAAAAGCTGAAGAAAACAAACTGAAAAAAAGAGAATCTTTGCTTGATACCGCATTTAAACTGTTCACGGAAAAAGGTATCCATAATACTTCCATATCGGATATCGTTGAACAGGCAGGTGTGGCAAAAGGTACGTTTTATCTGTATTTTAAGGATAAGTACGATATAAACAATAAACTTGTGATACACAGGGCAAGCAAACTGTTTGATGATGCTATGGAACATATGCGTGAATGTGATGTTTTTGGATACAGAGACAGGATACTCTTTGTGATTAATGACATAATAGATGCGCTTACAAAAGACAAGGTACTTTTAATGTTTATATCAAAGAATCTGGGTCTTGGTTTCTCGAGATATGCTATGGAAAGTACTGTTGTATCAGAAGAGACAACGATTAAAGAAGCTTCGGAAAGTCTTTTGAAGGATATAGGCGATGAGATTAAAAATCCACGTCTTATGATGTATATGATAATAGAACTTACAGGTTCGAGCATCTACTCTTCCATACTATATGACCAGCCGGTGAAGATAGATGAACTTAAACCCTATTTGTATAATGCGATAAACAGCATAATTGATCAGTTTGCAGCTGAATGATAAATGTTAAAAGCCCAAGGATGATACCTTGGGCTTTGGTTTTAGTTGTGATATTTTTCAGATATAAATGCTATTGGTATAAATCAGCAATAGGTTCATTTGCACAATTATAATCTTCTACTACAGCGAAATCATTTTCTTCGTTGTATAATCCGATTGATACATCATATGTACCATCATCATTGGCTTCAAGACCTGCAACTGCAGTATATGTTGTGTTTTCAGTTCCGCTTGGATCACAATAAACTGTCCATGAATCAACAGGCATGTAATCATCTTCAAATTGAATGTTATATGCTTTTGCGCTATCACTCATGTGTACTTCAGTTGGACGTCTCCATCCTGTAGATGTTATGGTTTCTTCTGCGAAAACAACTCCTCCTTCAGCTAAGCCCTCTGCATTCCAGTTACGATGATTTTCAGCGGTATTCTCAATAACGCCGAATTCTGATGCAAAGATCGTAATATTATCTTCGCTTTCTTCATAGTTACCTACTGTAATAAGCGGATTTCTTTCATCCATACTATAAAGAGCAGCGCCTGTTTCACATGTTCTTACAGTGACCCAAACAAAATTCTGACCATTCAGTGAAAGAGTACAAACGGGAGTCATACCTTTTGCAAGTTCAAGTGCACCATCCGGAATAATGATAATGTCTTCTGTTAATTCTACCGGCTGACCTTTCTGGAGTGCCTGCCAGGCTGCTTTTGCAATAACATATTCTTCAATATTACTAGCTTTTGCAAATAAGTAAAGTTCAGGTGATATAACTATTGAATCGTCTGCAAGACCTGTAACTGTTATCTTTGCATTTGCACATGCTTCCAATGTGGCTATAAGTGTCGCTCTTGTTGCTTTATCCTTGCTGTAGAAATCTCTGTAGTAAGCCATAATGTCTTTTTTATACTTTTCTAAGAGACCTTTATTAGCTGATGCGTAAGCAGCAGGATCAAATTCGGCATTACATGTTCTTCCTTCAAAGATTCCTTTTGTAATGAAATGATCGAACAGCTGAGCATTGCTCTTTCCAGCAAGATCTGGATTCTTTGCTGCATAATAATCTGCATCAAATACTGATCTTAAAAGCTGTATATCATCAGCAGAAAGTGTTCCGTATGTAACTTTGCTTGCATTGGTTGCCTGTGTAAGTCCGGCTGCATATGATGCGAACGGTGTGATAAATAAACTTGCCAATAAAATTAACGATGTAACGATTGCCAGTATCTTTTTTCTCATATAGCTTCCTCCTTGAATTTCAATGTGAGAATGTTTACGTGTCTCTGAATGAGATGTTACAACCATAAATGAGAAACTGTAACAGAACTGTCATCATATAGGGGCATTTTGGCTCTTTTTTGCTATATTTTGTGCCTTTTTTCGACCGTTCGGACATCGTATACGACCGTTCGTAGTTTTCGATATCTTACAAACAGCGTAAATACGTTATTTTCAAAAATCTGTTCAAAAAAACATAAAAAAATAAATGTTGACATGGTGTTTTGCATTGTTTTTGGAATATAGCAATGCAATATCTTAAATAATTGGCTGATCAAATTTTGTATGATGGAGTTGAGCAAATATTGATAAAGACGCCTGTTTAAAGTATAATTTTTTACAGGTATGGAGGACATTCTAATGGAAAACAAGAGTGCAAATGTGTTGGTAGTAGACGATATGGCGATAAACAGGAGCATACTTTCGACTATGCTCGATTCTCATAACGTGCACTCTGATCAGGCCGAAAGTGCTTCGGAATGTCTGGAATACTGCAGAAAGAACCACTATGATCTTATCCTTATGGATCATCGTATGCCTGATGTTGACGGAGTTGATACTCTCATTCATTTAAAAGAACTGTTCAGAAAAAACGGTGTGGATACTCCCGTCATATGTCATACGGCGGAAAGTGCAAAGGATAATATAAACCTTTATAAGGCTGCAGGTTTTGCTGATGTTTTGTTTAAACCTGTCGATCCTGATGAACTTACACGTATACTCTCTACCTATCTTTCTGAAAGTGCAAAATCCGGTGTTATCTTTCAAAATGAAACCAAAGATATAGACAAGCAGCTTTCTTTGCTGCCAAACTGGATAAAGACAATCCCCAAACTGGATCTTAAAAATGGTATAGAACACTGCGGAGATGCTGAAGATTATCTGAATTCTTTAGAGATCTTCGTCTCTTCTGTTGCTTCAAAAGCTGAAGAGATCGACAATTTCTGCAAAGACAGAAACTGGTCCATGTATTCGTTGAGAGTTCATTCTTTAAAGAGCATGGCAGGACTGATCGGTGCAAAACAATTGGCAGATGAAGCATCGAAACTTGAATATCTTTCACGTCAGGGAGATGTTCATGATCTGCCAAAGCTTACCAGAGAGATGCTTGATGATTACAGAAGCTTTTCTCACATAGCGGAATACTTCAAAAAGCCCGTTGAAGAGCTTGCTGAAGATAAAAACGTAGAGAAAAATGAAGAAGAAAAAAGAACCATTCTCTTTATAGAAGGATCTCACGGAATGGTCAACAAGGGAATAATCAACAATCTTAAAGAAGTGGGATTTGAGATCATTTGCGTTGATGACGATACTGCACAGATACTTGAACATCGCCATGACGCTGATCTGTGGTTATACTATGCTGCTGGAAACACTGAAAACATAAGAATTGTAAGCTCACATCTTACCGAGCTTTGTGAGGACGATAACAGGATTCTGTGCCTTGTAGGAGATCCTCTGGATATCGCTGAGGCTAAAAAAGTGCATAATTGTGAGCGTATAAGAAAGGAATATGTCCGTCCTATAGACATGAATCTGTTTGTTAACGATATGCTGGCATTTTCTGAAATGCAGCATGAACTTAACAGAACAAAAACCGTATTTTTGATAGATGATGATCCTGATTTTCTGTCTATCACTGAAAGATGGCTTAAGACAAAATATCGCGTTAAGACATTCAGATCAGGACAGGAAGCGATGTTTTATATGAACAGTACGGTTCCCGATCTGATACTGCTTGATTATATAATGCCCGGTATGGACGGATATGAAACCATGCAAAAGATACGCTTAAATCCGAAATCTCATGATGTCCCCATAGTGTTCCTTACCGGACAGAGTGATAAAAATGATGTTTTAAAGATACTGGAAAAGAAACCTGACGGTTATATTTTAAAATCAATGCCTAAACTCGAGCTTTTAAGGGCTATCGAGACCATATTTAATGAGCTGCTGTTAAAAGACAGTACTGTATCTTAATGATTTACAGATACTCTTCCAGCTGTTTCTTTTGTGCATTTATCTTTTCGGTATAGATACTGTAATCCGTATCAGTCTTGCTCCTTAAGAGCTCAACCATTTCAGATACGGTTTCGAACATTGGGGTAAGTGCAAGGTTTCCCAGAACACCTTTAAGGGCATGAGCCACTTCAAAAGCCCTGTCTATGTCTTTTGAATCCACGGCTTCATTAAGCTGATCAAAACTCTTATCATTTAAAGCTTTTTGAACCATGGTTAGATAAAAGGTCTCATTATTTACACATCTTCTGATGCCTTCATCGACATTGGCTCCAAAATCACGCAGATTATCAACAGTCATCCTTCATCCTCCGTTTTAGTGCTTATTAAGTTCTTTCTTTATGAATTCCTCAAAATCATTTGGCGGTACAGGCTTTGAGAAATAGTATCCCTGTACGATATCACATCCCATCTTCTTTAGTGCTTCTATCTGATCGGCATCTTCTACACCTTCTGCTATAGTGGGCACTTCCAAGAAACCTGCTATCTCTAAAACAAGTTCAACAAGTTTGAGACTCTTCTCGTCCCTGTTCATGTTTCTTATGAATTTCATATCCATCTTAAGTGCATCTATAGGAAGAGTCGTTATCATATTTAATGATGAATAACCCGAACCGAAATCATCCATTTCTATCTTAAATCCGATCTTTCTGAGCCTCTCGACTACATCGGTCAATCCTTTTGCGTCATCCGAATATGCTGATTCGGTTATCTCGAGCATTAGTTCCGAGGGTTTTAGATCATATTCTTTTAACAGCCCGGTTAGTCTGCTTTCGAGTTCAGGATCATATATATCGATCCTGGATACATTGACTGAAACAGGAACACTGTATCCGAATCTTTCTTTCCATGTCTTTATCTGTTTAGCAGTCTCTTCCCAGACATAATGATCGAGCTTCTGTATCAGTCCGTTGCTCTCAAAAAGAGGTATGAACTCTCCGGGGCTTATCATCCCAAACTCAGGGTGTTTCCATCTGATAAGAGCTTCAGCGCTTTTGAGTACCGGTTTATCCGACTGTATGAAATACTTTGGCTGATAGAACACGGTAAGGTCTTTATTGGCGATAGCATCATCGATATCATTTATCAGATGTTCATGATAAAGATCTGCATCATATGATTCCTTGCTGTAGACTGAAACCTGAGATGAATAATCTCCCCTTATCCTGTCACATGCAAACTTTGCGTGATCAAAACGGCAATCGGGTGTCAGAGACTTGTCGGCATCGAAATATACTCCTGCTCTCAGGTGGATCTTAGGGATATGCGAGAAGCCTGCAAGCCTTTCCTGGACAGAGTTTACGATCTTATCATATCCATCGTTATGATCGAGGTAGAAATAGAAATAATCTGCGGCAGGTCTGCAGCCGATACTAAATGAATCCTTGAATGTATCGCTTAGAAGATCACTGAGCATCTTTAATACATCGTCGCCCGCTTTTCTCCCGAACATTTCATTGACCATGTGGAAATGCTCAATATTAAGAACAAGTGCATCATAACTCTTTCCTATATCCAGACTGTCTATCTGTCTTATATACTCATTGAAAAACTCTAACGTATAAAGACCTGTAAGATGATCTTTTTCGGTAGATGTGATGATACTCTTGTCTTCATACAGCTGGATTATACGTTCACATCTTGCGAGTATGACCTCGGGACTGTCATACGGCTTTGCAATAAAATCATCAGCCCCAAGCTTTATGCTTCTTACTTCTGCTGGTTTTTCGGAAGTCATTACAATGACCGGGACAGCGTTTAAGCTTTCATCATCTTTAATCTTTTCCAGAAATTCAAAGCCGTCCATCACCGGCATCAAAAGATCCAGCAGTATAAGAGAGATTTTCAAGGAATGATCCTTTAGCATCTCGTATGCCATGGCACCGTTATCTGCAAAAGAGATCTCATAATCGTTCTTAAGCATGTTTCCCAGGATCTCGCGGTTTATTTCTTCATCATCGATAATAAGGATATGCCGCTTTAATCCGTAAGAATACCTGAAATCATTCATGCGATGTTCCCTCCACCTTCGTAAAAACATGTATGATCATGAATTATAACAGTCAGACTGTATCAAATCTTTATTCATTCCTGTACTCCCATATCAGCTCTTCCATGGTCTGATACAGCTTTTCAGGCTCTACAGGCTTTGAAAGATGAGCGTTCATTCCCACCTGAAGTGATCTTTGGACATCTTCATCAAAAGCATTAGCCGTCATGGCTATTATAGGTATGGTAGAAGCATCCGGTCTGTCAAGATGCCTGATACGTTCCGTAGCTTCCAGACCGTCCATTTCGGGCATTCTGACGTCCATCAGTATGGCATCGTAATAACCGACCTTGCTGTTTTCAAACATTTCAAGTACCATGCTTCCGTTTAATGCGTGATCGGCATAGGCCTCCTTTAATGAGAGGATCTCCTTCATTATCTCGGCATTTATTTCGACATCTTCCGCAATGAGTATGTTTTTGCCTTTAAGATCCGCTCTCTTCTTTTCTTTATAGAGAGACATGTTGTTCTTGCGTGCTATTCTGTCGAATTCATCTATGACATTAGAAGCGAATAGAGGTTTTGCAAGGAAACTGTCTACACCCGCATGCAGAGCATCATCCATGATCTCATCCCAGTTGAATGAAGTGAGGATGATGATGGTGGTTTCTTTGTCATATAATTCTCTGATATGGCTTGCAGTCTGTATTCCGTCCATATCGGGCATTTTCCAGTCAAGAAGGACCAGATTATAGGGGTCGTGCTTTGTGTGCCTTATTTCAAGCATATCAAGCGCCTGAGCACCGTTAAAGCATATATCTGTCCTAATACCCACCTCATTAAGAACGAGTCTTGCATGTTCGGCTGCGACCTCTTCATCATCAACTACCAGTACATACATATCATTTAGATCGATGTAACTGTCAGAAAGCATCTGGTGCTCACAGTTTCTAAGAGTGATATTGACCGTGAACTCGGTACCGACACCTTTCTGTGAAGATACAGATATCGTACCGTTCATGATATCAACGATGCTCTTTGTAATAGCCATTCCAAGACCTGTACTGCCGTACTTTGAATTCCTGTCACTGTTTTCCTGAGTGAATGTATCAAATATCTTAGGAAGAAATTCTTGTGATATACCTATGCCGGTATCTTTTATAATGAATTTTATTGTCGTCTGATTTTCGTAATCGGCTACCTTTTCAACTTCAAGAGTGACACTGCCGGGAGCTTCGGTGAACTTTATGGCATTGCTCAGAATGTTAATGAGCACCTGCTTGAGCTTCATATCGTCTCCTATATAGAAGTCACTTACTCCGCCGGTAACCTTGCATTCATACTTTAATCCCTTTTCCGAACACTGGGACATGACCATGGTGTTAATCTGTTCCAGCATGCTTCTGAAAGAGAACTCTTCACGTCTTATGATTATCCTTCCAGATTCGATACGGCTCATATCCAGGATATCGTTTATAAGGCCTAGAAGGTGTTTTGCACTTTCACCTATCTTTTCGAGGTATTCCTTGGTCTCATCAGGTAAAGTATCATCACGCAGTGCAAGTGAATCAAGACCTATAATGGCATTCATGGGAGTACGTATCTCATGGCTCATGTTTGAAAGGAAGGCTGTTTTGGCTTTGTTAGCTTCCTCTGCACTTGCAAGTGCTTCGCTGAGCATCTGATTCTTTGCCATTGATTCTCGTACTTCGCTATCAATATCGGTGAGGCCAAGACCTATCGCGTGTACGATATGATCATCCCTGTCCTCGGGATGTCGTACACCCGCCACACGAATCATCTCATAGTATTCCTCACCCTGCCTTTTAGCCAGATAGCGGTAACTGATAAGCGAATTCTGTGCAAGTGCTGCTCTTATGTTATCGGGATCTATGAACTCAAGGAATTCCTTCCTGTATCCTTCATCAACTCTGTTTTCGGCGTACCATTTGAAACGGTCATGGTAATTAAAATGTACACCTTCCTTGCTCTGCTCGGGATCGCTGGGGTCTTCCCTGTAGCATACAGCATCGTCTTTATCAAGATCGACATGATAGACACATCTGTAATCGGAAGCCATTGCTGTTATCATCCTGTCCTGATCTTCACGACGTTTCTGCTGTTCTATAAGCTGATCCGAAAGAGTGATCTTCTCTTCCATCTCTTTCTTTTTTCTTCTGTTGTTTTCTACAAAATAGACAAGGATGATACATGATGCGATAAACAGAAATACGGCGATTGGGATCGTATGATCTCTTATGAAGTCCATTGTAGTATAAACGAACAGGCTGTCAGTATATCTATAGGGGAGATTTACAAGATAATCCTCTCCTACGATGGATATGCCTCTGTTGATTAGTTTTAAGAGCCCTTCATTACCTATCTCGACACCGAAGCATCTGTCATCCATGTGATTTAACTGTCTTAACGAAAGACTGTCGTATTTATTGCTTTTTATGATTTCGGTAGCTCTGAGGCCGTTTAGGGTTGTTGCTGTGACTTTGTTGGTATTTACAGCTTCAAGGCATTCTTCTATTGAAGAAAAATAAGATATCTGAGCATTAGGATAATATGTTGTCACATAATAATACTGCATACGGTTATTCTCGTTTACAGCAAAATGTGATTCTGTTTTGTCGGTATATTCATCTTTATATACCAGTTCTGTTGCGGTCGATTCGACAGAGTTGGACTGATATATGCCGTTTTGCTCGGAATAATAGAGACCCCCACCAACAGGGAAAACAAGATCTATGTTTCCAGAGGTCATATCTTTGATCATTTCATCATAATTATCATAACCTTTGTATGTGATATTTATGCTTACGATACCGAGTTCTTCGAACATCTTGGTCAAAAGCTCACTGACGATACCCGTAACCTTGCCGTTTTCATCGGTGTCCGAGTAAGGTAGATAATTATTCAGATATCCAACTTTTAAAGTGTCATGGGAATTAAGCCATGCTTTTTCGGATTTTGAAAGTGTTCGACTGGAAATACTTGATGAATAATACTTTATGCTTAAAGAATTGATATAATTCGGTTCTTCAACCATAAGTCTTTCCTGTGCGGAATTGAGCTCATCCAAAAGATCCTTTCTGCTCTTTGTGACACAAAGGTAGTAGTCGGATGAACCGAATGCATACAAAAGCTCGGCATTGTCCCTGCCGTAGGCTCCGTCACTTTCAGCGACGATTGCGTCTACAGCATTAGAGTCAAAAGCATTAAGCATGCTCTGGTAATCAGGATATTTGCTTACGGTTGCGCTTATACTGTTATCAGCAAGAAAAGTGTTAAGGACACCGACCATTGCGCTGTCCAAAACACCTATCTTTTTACCGTTTAATGTTGAATATGTAGTGGTGATACTGTCATCATTGCTATGTTTTACAATGTTATATGTTTCGCTTCCCATAGCCATGTTCGGATAGCCGATGATGGATTCACGCTCTTCGTTCTTTGCAAGACCTGCGAGCATATCTATCTCTCCATCCAGAAACATCTGATACAGTTCGGAAAATCCAGCATATACATATTCATATTCCCAGCCGGTATACTCGGAGAGCTTACGATAATACTCATAAGCATATCCTGTCTTTACAAGACCTTCTCCTGCGCCTTCCTGGAATATCTCATTTTCAAAGTATCCTACCCTGACGATCTTATGATCCTCTTTGGCATATGCCGGTATCGCAAAAGAGGATGCGATCATGGATATCATCAGGATAAAAGATACAAAACCTTTTAAGATCACACTCTTAATATTCATTCCTTCACTCCATTTACCTTTAAAGAATATTATGAGCCCTATCTCTTGGCCAGTTCTTCACATATCTCTTCCCATGTGACTTCTTTTTCTGCCATGAGGACCATGCAATGATAAAGGAAATCACTGATCTCATATTTGATCTCATTGGGATTTGGATTCTTTGCGGCGATAACTATCTCAGTCGCTTCTTCACCCAGTTTCTTTAATATCTTATCTATACCCTTATCAAACAGATAATTGGTGTAAGAACCTTCCTTCGGATTGACTTTGCGGTCCTTTATGACATCAAAGACTTCTTCAAATACCTTTACGGGATTATGCTCCTGTCTGATATCCTTGCTGTATAGCTCATTAAAGAAACATGACTTGTTTCCGGTGTGACATGCAGCACCGACCTGTATGACTTTGCAAAGCAGTGTATCACTGTCGCAGTCAAGGTACATGGACTGAAGATACTGGTAATGACCAGACGTTGCTCCTTTTACCCACAGTTCATTTCTTGAACGGCTCCAGTAAGTCATTGTACCGGTCTCAAGAGTTTTAAGATAAGCCTCTTCGTTCATATATGCGACCATTAAGACTTCATCAGTCTTAACATCCTGAACAACTACAGGTACATGACCGTCATTATTCTTTTTAAGTTCGTTCCACGGTACTGCTATTGTCTTACGTGTTGTCTTGATACCGTTTTCTTCCAGTATATCTTTAAGATTTCTTATGTTTTCAACATTATCCGTTATTACATCACCGCTTATACCTACAATATTCTCATGAGAGAACATCTCAAGCAGTTTATCCAGGCCCGTTTCGGGAAGCATTGCTATATAAGGGAGCTTTGTGAGCTCAGCAGCTTCGATTATCTCCTTATGATACAAAAACAGAATGGAATGCGCGTACTGTTCTATAAGATCCACATATCCCGAAAGCTCTTCGGAATTCTTGACTGCAACGATTATCTTATCTTTTCCAAATTTATCCGATACTTCCTTAGTGATAGATACGTTTCCTTCCTTGGAGAAATTCAGAGTGGCTTTATCGCAGCCTGCATAAAGAAGCTTTTTTATATCTTCCATACGCTTAACGTTTCCGGCACCGTATACAGGTATATTTACAGCTTCGCATATCTCTTTGATACAGTCGAGAGCTTCCTCGTGTGCCTTGTCCTCATCGGGGGAAAGATCAAACACGAAAATGGCATCCGAATCATTGGATGCATAGAATCTCGCAAGTTCCACGGGATCATTATTCAGTATATCAAGATCGTTCAATCCTTTAACTGCTTTTTGGTCATAAAGGTATATGGCCGGGATCATCTTTTTAATAAACATAGATCAAATAACTCCTTTTGTACTGGCAACACCTTCTATTCTGTCATCAAAAGAAGTTGCCTGATCCAAAGCCTTTGCAAAAGCCTTGAATATCGCTTCTGTCATGTGGTGTGCATTTACGCCGTTTAACATTTTGATGTGTATATTCATCATGGCACTGTAACTTACAGCATAGAAGAACTCACGAACCATATCCGTTTCCATGTCACCGCATTTTTCAACGCTGTAATCACATTCAAAGTTAAGGAAAGGTCTGCCGCCAAGATCGATCGATACAAGTGCCAGGGCATCATCCATGGGAAGGATGAAATATCCGAATCTCTTTATGCCTTTCTTGTCACCGACCGCTTCCTTTATAGCCTGTCCGAGAACTATACCGCAATCCTCTATGCTGTGGTGACAGTCTACATTCAGATCTCCGTCGATTTTGACATTGAGATTGAAAAGACCGTGCTTGGCAAATCCTTCGAGCATGTGATCAAAGAAACCTATGCCGGTATCAATGTCGGACTTGCCGGAACCGTCGATATTAAGACTGAGTTTTATCTTTGTTTCTGTTGTGTTTCTTTCAACAGTGGATTCTCTCATATTCCCCTCCATTAGTGACTGACTGAGTCAAAACTGCTTTATGCAACTTATTCAAAACGTACTGCTATAGAGTTTGCGTGTGCCGTAAGGCATTCCTTCTTTGCAAAATACTCTATTTTTTCGTGAACTGCTCTCAGACCTTCTTCCGAATAGCTGATGATACTGGTCTTTTTGGTGAAATCGTCAACATTAAGAGGCGAGAAGAACTTTGCTGTACCGTTTGTCGGTAAAATGTGGTTCGGACCGGCAAAGTAATCACCCAGTGGCTCTGAAGAGTACGGACCGACAAATATCGCACCTGCATTTCTGACTTTTGTCATAACACGGGCGGCATCTTTTGTCATTATCTCAACGTGCTCACTTGCTATCTCATTGGCTGCATCTATTATATCATCCATAGATTCTCCAACCAATATGTAACCATAGTTATCAAGTGATTTTTTGATAATCTCGCTTCTTTCAAGTACCTTTATAAAGCCGTCGACCTCTTCGCTTACTTTTTGAGCAAGTTCACTGCTTGTTGTAAGAAGTATCGCACTGGCCAGTTCATCGTGTTCTGCCTGTGATAAAAGATCTGCGGCAACATATCTTGGATCAGCCGTTTCATCGGCTATAACGAGTATCTCACTCGGACCTGCTATTGAATCAATTCCTACCTGGCCGAATACTGCCTTTTTGGCAAGCGCTACAAAGATATTTCCGGGACCGGTTATCTTGTCAACCTTCTTTATTGACTCTGTGCCGTATGCAAATGCTCCGACTGCCTGAGCTCCGCCTATCTTATATATCTCATCCACTCCGGCAATATCAGCGGCAACGAGTGTTACAGGCTGAACAACTCCTCCTACAGCAGGGGTTGCGAGAGCTATCCTTTCAACACCTGCGACTTTGGCGGGTATGATGTTCATCAAAACACTGCTCGGATAATATGCTTTTCCTCCAGGAGCATAGCAACCAACGGAATCTATGGGAGTGATCTTCTGACCGAGTATTGAACCGTCTTTCTTGCTGAAAAACCAGCTGTCTCTTAACTGCTTCTCGTGGAAGACCCTTATGTTTTGAGCAGCTTCCTTAAGTACATCGATAAACTCGCTGTCTACTGCTTTATAAGCTGCATCTATCTCTTCTTTCGTTACTCTTACATTTGAAGCGTTTATATCCCACTTATCAAATTTCTTTGTCAGCTCAAATACAGCCTCGTCACCTTTTTGCTTAACGTTAGAAAGTATATCAGAAACAGTCTTCTCGTATTCGGTATACTGGCTCGGACTTCTTTTGAGCAGATTCTTTAATATATCGTTTTTTGTATCCTCTGTTAAATTAACAATTCTCATAGCATTATCCTTCACAATTTCTCAATTTATTGATGATCTCTCTTATGCGTTCACCATGCATCTGCATGCTTACCTGATTAACGATCATCCTCGCAGAGAGATCACAGATCTCCTCTAGTACTTCAAGACCGTTTTCTCTGAGTGTAGAACCTGTTTCAACTATATCTACGATAACATCTCCAAGGCCAACTATAGGACCAAGCTCAACAGAACCGTTGAGTTTGATGATATCAACTGTCTGATGTTTCTTGTTATGGAAGTAATCCTTTGCGATAACGGGATACTTCGAGCATACTCTTATCATCTCGTGATGCTTTAAAAGCTCACCGGCTTCGTGAGGTCCGCATACACACATGCGACATTTGCCAAATCCCAGATCCAAGACCTCATAGACACGTCTTCCTTCCTCCATTATGGTATCCTTGCCTACAACACCTATATCTGCAGCGCCGTATTCTACGTATGTAGGCACGTCGGGACCTTTTGAAAGGAAGAACTTAAGCTTTAATTCCTCATTGACGAATATGAGCTTTCTGGTGTCCTTATCCTTCATCTCCTCACATGTGATGCCTATCTTTTCGAGAAGTTCAAGTGTCTTGTTTGCAAGCCTGCCCTTTGTGAGTGCAAATGTAAGATAGCCGTCATCGCCATCTTTGGTGCTTTCCTGCTTCTTTAAAGCATTCATAAGATCATCGATGATGACAACAAAGCCTACAGCGGGTGAAGCTTTTCCGAACTGTCCGAGAAGATTATCATATCTTCCGCCCTTAACGATCGCATCACCGTTTCCTATAGCATATCCTTTAAAGATCATTCCGGTATAGTAGTTGTATTTGCTAAGCATACCAAGATCAAAGAATATATGATCGCTTATACCGCACTCGTATGAGGCTTTATAAATGTCCTTGAGCCTGTTAACGGCCGATCTGGATCTTTCGTTATTAACAAGCTGATATGCCTTATCAAGACAGTTTTCGTCACCAACAAGATCGTTAATGGCAAGTATCTTGTCGCAGGCATTCTTGTCAAGGCCGATACTGTCCATGTAATCCTTGATATCAAAGAAGCTCTTGATCGATACATAATCACGTAAAGTCAGCTCCGTGGAAGCATCTATGCAAAGCTCTTCGCAAAGCCCTTTGAAATACTCCACATCACCGATACAGAGTTTAAAGTTCTTAAGCCCCGTCTCTTTTAATGATTCACATGCAAGACGTATCACTTCCACATCGGACTCAACACTGCCTTCACCGATGAGTTCGACACCCATCTGTGTGTTCTCTTTGAGCTTACCCTGAAGACTTGCGGTATTAACATATGCATTGCCCTTGTATGTGAGCCTTACAGGCTTTTTATCCTCTAAGAAGTACTTTGCCACACATCTGGCTATTGAAGGCGTAAAATCGCTTCTTAAGACCATTGTACGGCCATCGTTGTCAGTGAACTTATACAGTCCGTTGGTATCGGTTGTACCTATATCTCCGCTGAAAAGATCAAAATACTCAAAGCTTGGAGTCTGAATATCTTCATATCCGTAAGAAATGAACATCTGATGGATAGTATCTTCCACGTTCAGCTTTTTGGCATATTCTGCACCGTATATATCTCTTACACCGTCCGGTGTATGCAATAATTGTTTCATCAGTCAACCTCGTTTTACTTTAGCGTAGTAATGTGATAGCATGGTAGTGTGCTACTCTGGTGTAGTATATATTATTAATATGAATCTGTCAACTATTTGTCAGATAATTCGTTCAATTTATTTGAGATCAGTTATGCCTTCTGTCCCTGTGAGTCTCATAATATGCCTTTTTATCGGCATACATCGCATAATCCGCACGCACAAATGTCCTTAGATAAGAACGGTCATATTCATTGTCGTAGATGGCAAATCCCTTTGATACATCAACTACAAGATCATCTTTTTCATTTGCTTTGGCTAAGATACCGTCAAACAGATTGAAATGTTTTTCAATATCATTAGAATCCGCTTTAATAATGACAACAAACTCATCTCCGCCTATACGGAATATCTTTTCGTTTTCAAATGTCTGCTTAAGTATCTCGGCTATCTTTGAGATGGCCTTGTCACCGACGTCATGTCCGAGTGTATCGTTTATCTCTTTAAGACCGTTGATATCGAACATTGCTATTGCGAATTCAATTTCATTCCTTTGTATGCAATCATCTATACTCTCAATATATGAAAGATAGGATGTCCTGTTTTCGAGTCCGGTCGATTCATCGACGTATGCCTTTGATCTGATGATCGTCACTTGCTTTCTCATATATTCCTGCAGATCATGTATCTTGTCACCAAGGGCGTTCATCTCGTCGAAAGATCTTGATTCGATATCATGACTCTTATGCAAAAGTTCGTTTCCTACGGTGGCACCCAGCTCCTGCGAGAGTTCATTTGAAAGAGCTTCGATACCGTTTGAAAGATCGTTAAGCTCTTTATATAGTGACAGATATTCTTTTCTGGATTTCGATGCGATCATAAGAACTATAAAAACTCCTAAAGTAAGAGTCATTATACATATGATTGCAATGCTCATTATAATATCCGATATCTGTTTGTCGTACCAGTCCGCACTGAAATCAACGGCAACGATACCGGCAACATTGCCCTTAGAATCAAATACCGGTGAATATGAACTGTAGAATCTTCCCCATCTGTCTTCATAGGGTTTATCATCAACCGAAGGTGTGCCCAGACTGGCCTGATAAAGAGAATCGGTATAGATTATCGGTTCACCGAACTCACCCGGATCATCAACTGTTGGATCTATGCTGAATACAAAGTTTTTGTTTCCCATATCCTTTATACAGTAGATATACTGAAGATCTATATTGTCCTGGAAGTAAGTCAGGGTTTTGAGCGCAGACTGGTACTCAGGAGTATCAGCATCATCGGCTGTTAATGATTCAAGAGCATCACCGTCAAGCATAGCCGCAGCTGTATTTGAAATATCAAGCATCCTGTCATGGATAAGAGATTTCATCGCGTTGGATGCTTTCATCGTAAGGACAATACCGAGTGTGAAAATGACAGCCAGTAAAAAGAGGCTCAGTGATATAAGATATTTTGTTTTACGAGTAATTTTGTTTTTCATTATAAAAACCGGCCGATGATCAGAAATTATCACTGAAATCATGCACCTGATTCAGCATTGATTCCTGCTCAATGGAAACATTTCTCACCTCATCGGATGCTTCAGCAAAAAGCTGTGCGATAATAGGATCGAACTGTGTTCCTGCACCTTCCTTTATGATATCCATTGATTTTTCAAATGTAAAAGGCTCTTTATAGCTTCTCTTTGATACCAGAGCATCAAACACATCAGCAACAGCCATAATACGTGCTGATAATGGAATATCCTCTCCTGCTTTGCCGCTCGGATAGCCTTTTCCGTCCCATCTTTCATGATGGTATTTTGCAACATTCTTTGCTTCCTTAAGATAACCTGTATCGGAAACAAGTGACATGGCACTTTCTATTATCTTGCTTCCTGCGGTTGTGTGCTTCTTCATAAGCTCGTATTCTTCGTCCGTAAGACGTCCGGGTTTGTTTAAGATAAGGTCTGATACCATTATCTTTCCGACATCGTGAAGAGCTGCCGAGTTTGAAACATCATCGATATATTCATCAGTAAGTATATCCGAATATATACCTTTTTCCTTCATCTTTTCCATTATAAGACGAACGTATGCAACTGTCTTTCTGACATGATCTCCCGTGTTCTTATCCCTGCTCTCGACCATATCTGCAAGAACGTAGATGAGGCCGCTCTGCATATGAGCGATCTCAGCGCCTTTTGCTTCCACATCTTCAAGATAGCCTACAGTTTCGGCGATAGTCTTTGAGAGTGATTCGTAAAGGTTTTCTATCTCGTCACCTGTATAGATATCAAGATGCTGAAGTCTGTCAACGCTTATCTCTCTTGCTTCCTCGCTGTCATATGCAAACTTTCTTGCAGAAAGCGTCATGGCGGCTATTGGATAGATCAGATGATAATCTACAAGCCATATACAAAGGGCAAGTATGAATATGTAAAATCCCATGAATAATGAGAATACCTTTGTCATATAGTTGAGGATGGCAATCTTTATATCATCGACCTTTATATCGGCGGCCGCATAGCATACGCATTCACCCTTTGAATCGTAAACGGGTTCAAATACAGTGAGCAGACGACCGTATATCGTATCATCCAGTAAAGGTTCTATTTCCTTTCCTTCGAGAAGATCCTGCTTATAAGGCAAAAGGTACTCTTCAATCTCAATATGAGCTCCGGGCTCCTGTCCTTTTACTTCAGGTGTATCAAGATCGAAAATGACCTCAACATCGTTTTCGTTGAACTTATATATATAGATATATTCGATATCGGGATTACCCTGTCTTATACTCTCGAGATTGTTCTCTATCCTCATATAATCCGGCTGATCTTTGCCGAGCAAAAGATATTCGTCAATCTTTTCGGGATCTATCTGCTTGGCGCTTATCATGGCAACACTTGTACAGCTGTTGATGTACTGACTCATTGAGAAGTTATAATACAGGATATAACTTATAATGGTCGTAACTACGGCCACACATACCATTATTATTGAGATGATGGTGATTATCTTTCCGCGGAGAGAAAAAGATCTTGTAACATTCTTTTTGGTATCTATGATGGCATCATCAGACAGCGGCGACTGACGCCACCCCGTGAGCCAAAGCCCAGGTTTTAGCTTGTCCGGTATCAGCTTGATTATGGTAAACGCAAGAACAACGGTTATAGTCTTGTCGACAAGATCTATAACAACATCAGACAGCATCTGTGCCCAGAAGACATTAAGCTTTCCGCTTTCAAGAAGAGCTCTTGCAAAGGGAGAACTGATACCCTCTCCCATACCGTATCCGTAAAGAAGAAATGTAAGTATGGATCCCAATACACCACCTATAAATGCGAATACAGGTATTGTAAGAAGGGCTTTATGGAATTTCTTGAAGTATCCTTTCTGTCCGAGGTATGTACCCGATGCGGCTATCATAGTGGATAGAACAACATAATAAGCATTGCCCGGATTACCGCGCATGTTTATGATGTTATTGAGATAACCCACCACTATACCGGGAAGATAACCTCCGAGAACCGCTGCAAAGAGTGTTCCGACATTATCAAGATAAAGTGGTAGATTCAGATATCCGGCCGTTCTTGGCAGGATAAAGTTTAGAGCGACTGCTCCACCGAAAAATGCGATCTGAAACTTGAGATAATTAGTACTTTTAAAATCTACTTTATGCCCTGAATGTTCCTTTTCCATATAGTCCACCTCACATTCATTCCTTCATCCATCCCAAATCATATTATATCATATTTCATTCATCACGAAACCTCAGATCTTTATTAACATAGTCAAGATAAGGAATAAATATCGGATCCACCTTCTCGAAGAAAAACTCCTTATCAAGCTCATCGTATCTGAAGCTTTTTCTGCCCCCTTTTCGCGAGCGTTCCCAGTATATGAGCAGTTCGCTTAATCTTAAATAGTAATACTCTTCCCGTTTTGTAAAGTATACAAGAAAGAATGCTATACCTCCCTGCCTTTCAAACTCCTTCATGAACTCTACCTGATGCTCATGGATGTTCTGAAGCGAAAATGTATCATAGGCACATTCTTTTGCGTCGAAGCATAAAGGGATACCCTGTACCGCTCCGATGTAATCGACGGTACTCTTCTTTTCGAAATAAGCCAGTGTTATCTGATGGGTTTTCGGATCCATGTTGATAGGTGTGATCGGAGTAGGGATCTTCTGAACCAGTGCCAGATGATTGGCTGCATATTTTTCGTTTGTCCTGTTTACCAATTCTTCGAGAAAAGAGCCCCGAAGACCTCTGGATTTCCATGTAGGCATGTTATATCCCTTCCGCTTAACTCACCCAATGCTTCATCTGTGGGAAATACAACTTTATATGCATGTAACAGCTGATGCTTTAGCGAATACCTGTCATTTATCATTCGCTCACCGTATTTAACGTCTCCAAGCAAAGGGTGACCTATATGAGCCATATGGGCTCTTATCTGATGTGATCTTCCGGTTATAAGATCGACACTGAGTTTTGTGATCACTGTACCGTTAAGATCATGATGAGACAAAACCTCATATCCTGTCTTTATGTATGAATAATCCTTTTTTGCGCTATCGCTCAAAGATTCATATGTCTTTGTATCTATTATCTTAACCTTGTTGTGATCCTCGTCTTTTAGATGATATCCTTCAAGAAGACCTTTGCCGTTTAGTTCTCCCAGTACATAAGCCAGGTAATACTTCTTTATCTGTCTTTCCCTTACCATTTTTGAGAACGTATTAAGCCCGTAAACGGATCTTCCTGCCAGAACTATACCTGATGTGTTTCTGTCCAGCCTGTTTACGACTGACGGTTTACAGATGTTTAATGAATCGGCTTTGATCCGGCCTTTTTCTAGCAGATATCCTATAAGCCATTCGTTTAGTGAAACATCGCCTGAATCGGATCTTTGACTGAGCACTCCTGCCGGTTTGTTGAGTATGATAAAATCGTCATTTTCATAAAGTATCTCAATATCGTAACCAAGTGTTCTGTAGGCTTTTATATATTCATCTGTATCCTCGGTATTTGACATAGATGAAAACTTATCGAATGTGTCATCGGAAAGCCAGAATTTTACGCTGTCCCCCTCTTTTAATATCTCATTTCCGCTCATCTTTGAATCATTGAGTACGATATTCTTTTTTCGTATCATCTTATAGATGAAGCCTTTAGAGGCGTTAGGCAACAGTCTTGCTATGTACTTATCACTTCTCTGACCGCTGTCTTTTTTTTCTATGATATATTCTTTCATAATGATATGTTCATAAGGAGTTTACACATCTTATCATTCGCTGTCTGAGACTGCGAGGATTCATTTAGCTGCTTGAGTCTCGTGATATAACTGTCTGCAGAATCAAAAACCTTTATAAGCATGCTGTCTATACCCTCAAGTTTCATATGTTTTTTAAGATGATCATCAAACTTCTTCTGATCAAAGTTCTTATCATCGGAGTAACCGATAAACGAATCCGAAGTGACTACGGCATGCGATATAAAGAAATTGGTCTCATAACTCGTAAGATAGAGACTGTAGAAACCTTTAAGATCGCCTTTTGCATTTTCTATTTTCTCATAAATATCCTGAGGTACTGTCTTTACTCTGCTCTTCATTATGGAATTGATCAAAGCCTTGCTTGCGGGAAGAACTCCTAGGACCGCTACGATCGTAAGGAGATTCTTATTGCTTCCCGTAGTAACATACCCTGCTATGTAAATAGATGCTGACAGTGCATAAAGCAGTACTGTTACCAGCCAGGAAGTCTTCATACTGTAAGATGCGTATTTGTGATCGCCTTTTTGATACTTATTAAAAAGATTCATATTTTATAGCTCCAGTTCGGTAAAATCATGAATGAAATAATCAGCCATATCCTTTTTATCATCTCTCTGATGAAGGCTGTATTCATCATCAACTGCGCATACGAGCATACCTGCGTTATGCCCTGCTTCAATACCTTTTGTGATGTCTTCAAAGACAAGACACCTTTCGGGATCGACATTCAGTCTTTCTGCGGCCTTAAGATATACATCGGGGGCAGGTTTTCCGTTCAGTATTTCGGATCCGGTCAGGACACAGTCAAAATATCTGTCAAGACCAAGGTGCCTGCTTACCGCATCGTAAAGGAAACGCGAATTGCTTGTAGCTATCCCGAGTTTTATCCCGCGTTCAATGCATACATCAAGGAAATGTTCAACGCCTTTTTTTAAGTAAACGTCTTCTGAATACTTTTTATGAGCCATATTATTCCAGAGTTCAGTCATTTCTTCGATCGTTTCCGGAAAGCCATAATGCTCCTTTATATACTCCGCGGTCTGATAGAAACTCATTCCTTCGATCTTTGACTGAAGATCATCGGGAAGCTCCTTTCCGTACATGGCAAAATGTTCTATATCTATCTGCTTCCATATCCACATTGAATCAACAAGGGAACCGTCCATGTCAAATATGACTGCATCTATGTTATCAAGTATTCCTTTTATCATTTCTTAAGTCTTTCTTTTTATAAATATTCTTTAAGCGATTCAAGCTCTTCTTTATTGAGTTTTCTGTATTCGCCAAGGTTTAATGAATCGTCAAGTGATAACGGACCGAATGAAAGTCGCTTAAGATATACGACTTCATTTCCTGTTGCGGCCAGCATCCTTTTTACCTGATGATATCTTCCCTCCTGTATTGTAAGAAGGATATTATCATCCGAACGCTCACATTTTGCAGGCAGTGTGGGTTTATCATCACCTATATCCACACCGTTTTTTAAATGATCGATATCTTCATCAGATACTTCATGAGCACATCTGACAAGATAGCATTTATCGACATGCTTTGAAGGGCTTAACATGTTGTGATTCAGTTTCCCGTTATCAGTTATGAGAAGTATTCCTTCCGTATCTATATCCAGACGCCCGACAGGAGAAAGATCTTTTCGTTTCTCACCTATAAGATCCATTACTGTCGGATTCTTTGAATCTGTTCTGGCGGTCACATATCCTGAGGGCTTGTTAAGGATGATATAAACATATTCTTCGAAGATCAATATCTCTCCATCAAGTTTGACCGTATCATCATCATTAACTTTGCATGAAGGATCGGATACTATACTGTCATTTATAGAAACTCTTTTTTCTTTTATAAGCTTTTTTGCTTCGCTTCTTGTTAGTCCTTTGCATGTGCAAAGATATCCGTCAAGTCTAATCATTCCAATATGTCCAGATCAAAATCATCGTTTTGAGGTTTCTTTACAGCTTTCTTACGTTTTCTTCTCTTCTTTTTTCTGCTGACACTTACTGCAAACAGTATGTTAAAAGTTATGAATAAAACAATAAGAGTTACAAGGAATACATATATCGGCGGAAAATCGCTTTGTGGTCCTTTTGGAGTCTGCGTCTTTATTTCCACAGTATCATACTGAATATCTGAAACAGTCTCGCTTTCGGATTCATCTTCCTTGGTTTCGGGCAAAGGCAGACCTTCAACATGTATGCACTCGGATTGAGCATATAGATCATATTTGTTAAGTGCACGGACTATGATATCCATATCCTTTCCAAGAGGCTTATCCAGTTCAAAAATCTGTTCTTCACTTGATCTGTCGTCCCAGACTTCAAGCCTTGAGAAGGTATTTCCGCCGTCTGTAGAATACTGATAATACTGAATATAATTATCCCAGTCGGCGGCTTTGATATGAACCGTGACACTGGTTGCGGCATCACCCGCATCATCAACCGTGATATCGCAGTATTCGGGATCGGTATAATCCCTGTCTGCTCTTCCGGTTGGTTTTGATACGGCGATATTCTCAAACGACGAATTATCTATCCCCAGTGACTGTGACGAGAGTTTAAAGAATTTTGCCACACAGTCGGCATCGATAACACCGAATTTTTCATATGATTCCTTATTCCAGAAGGCTGAGTCTCTTTCTTCATCGAGATGACAGTGTTCTATTATGACAGCAGGAATGTCATACTCTTCGGAATATTTAAGTATGCCGTAGTATTCTCCCGTTTTGTTCTTATCAAGCTTATTCTTGATACCACGGTCAAAAAGCCCGAGTTCTGTAAGAGCTTTCATCTCTATTGTCGCAAACTGATATCCAAGAACATAATTATTGCCTTTTGACGGTATCCATACTTCACTTCCAAAGAGCGTATGGTATTCGGACATGTTGTAATGGATAGAGAACAGAAAGTCCGCATCCACTTTCTTTGCAAAGTCAAATCTTTCTTTTCTTGTAAGCTCTTTATCAGTGTTGTTCTCTCTGGTCACATATACGTCAACACCTTCGTATTGCGACAGCCTGTCACGCATTGAAAAGGCAGTGATGAGATTTATATCGCGTTCTATCCTGTCTTCATAGTTGCCGCCCAAAGAATCACCGCCATGCCCTGGATCGATGACAACAACTATATTTTCGCAATGTCCCCCGATAGATGAGAATTTGAAAGATAAAGAAAATACAAATATTAGAATGACAACCTTTAAGATTGCTTTGAACCTGTTATTCACTAAAACTCCCCTTATTAAACACAAAAAGAGCTGCGAAGATCGCAGCTCAAAAAATTCACTCAGATAAGATCAAGATCGATTACGTTGTCAGTTTTGAGCGATGAAGTAGTCTGTAATGGAATATAATCCGTTGTAGAACCTACAGGCTCTGCTACAGTTTGAGGATATAATTCATTTCTGTTGGCTCTGACTGTTTCAACACATTCATTAAGTCCGTTTATAAGATTGTTGAAATCGTTGCCTGACTGATTGATGTAGTGAGAAGCAACTTCTTCAACATGAGCAAGGAGGCTGTCGGTATACTGAGTAGCGCTTTCTTTAAGACCGTTTGCCTCAATTACAGCTGCATCAACTATCTCCTGTGCCTGAGACGCTGCAAGATTGATTATCTCATTTGCCTGATCATAAGCTCTCTGCATGATCTCGTGTTCGCTTATGAGCTCGTTGGTCTGGCTTATTGCTTTGTTGACAATTTCCTGAGCTTCAAGCTTTGCATCATTTCTGGCTTTGTCAGCCTCAGCCATGATAGCATTTCTGTTTGCAATGATCTTCTGATAATGCTTTATCTCCTCAGGTGTATTCTTCTTGAGCTCCATAAGATAAGAATCCATCTCATCTTTGTTTACGAGGATGATATTGTTTGACAGTGCCTTGTATTTACAACTGTCAATATAATCCTGAATCTCATCGATCAACAATTCAATCTTACTCTGCTTAGTCTCCATGTACCCCTTCAACCTTTCTTAATTTCTTTTATTTTGTTCGTATCTTTCATATACCATATCGGCAACGAAATCAGGTACGCATTTACTTATATCACCGCCGAAATATGCTATTTCCTTTACACCTGATGAACTAAGGTAGGCATATTCCAAGCTGGTCGTCAAAAAGATCGTATCAAGCGAACCTGCACTTAGAAGCTTGTTTGTCTGAGCTATCTGCAGTTCGTATTCAAAATCCGTTATCGCACGTAACCCTCTTATGGCGATATTGACATCCTTTGAACGAGCATAATCTATCAGAAGGCCGCTGAAGGATTCCACTCTTATATTTGGAATGTTCTCGGTGGCTTTCTTTAGTATATTAACACGTTCTTCAACTGAAAACAATGGTGTCTTATTGCAATTGTCCAGTACGCTTACAATTACTTCATCGAACATTTCGGCAGCTCTGTTGATGATGTCTAAATGTCCGAATGTGACCGGATCGAAACTGCCCGGATATATCGCAGCATGCATAATGTGTTCCATCTCCTTTTGCTTGATAAGTTATAGAAAACACAAAATATATTATACAAGAAATATAAGCATTTTTGAACTGTCTCAATGCAATTATTTGTCCTGAGCAAGTCTGAAGAAAACATGTTTGTTCGATTTATAGAACTTTTCCTTGTATATCTCATATCCAAGTGCGCATACATCGCTGAAATCACGTTCCATCTTGGCTTCTATGATGAAAATCGTGTCTTCATGAATGAGCTTTGAGGTAAGAAGCTGTTTCATGATATTGGCCTCAGAACCCTTTTCGTAGGGCGGATCCATAAAGATGATGTCTGCCTTGTCATGGATCTCATAGAGCGCATCGCTGACATCTCTTGATATGATCGTTGCCTGATCCTGAAACTTGCACTTGATAATATTTGCCTTTATGCATTCAGCGGCTTTTTTATTGTTTTCTACAAAGTAAGCGTGTTTTGCTCCTCTGCTTATAGCTTCTATTCCTATTGCACCGCTACCGCTGTAAAGATCAAAGAATACACAATCCGGAAGATCGAAGTTTATCATGTTAAAAAGTGTTTCTTTTATCTTATCCGTAGTAGGTCTCGTGTCCATTCCTGATGGACATATCAGCGGAACGGAACGCGCTGTTCCCGCAATGACTCGCATATCAGTTTCCTCTTATCTTGGTTCCTTTGCTGTCTCGTTTTCCGAGCTTTATTGAGTTGAGAGCAAGTATCTTGCCATTATAATCGTAGTTTTGTTCAACGGCATTCTGCGTATAGAATACTTCGTCTACAAAGTCCTTGGCGCCAAGCTTCATGCCTCTTACACCGACTGCGGCTTTTTTCTTTTCCGGGATCTCCTCTATGGGAAATCTTAAAAAGTAACCGTCATTGGTCTTTAAGACAATGTTTCTCTGCTCCTTGACAGGTGTTACGTTTATAAGCTCGTCATCATCCAAAAGCTTTGTTGCGGCTACTGTTCTCTTTGCGACATCAAACTCACCGCCGTCAACAACTTTCATCATGCTCAGTTTTGTAACAAATATCAGTCTGTAGAGATTAAGCTCGCTCTGGCTGGCCACCGCAACGATATTCTCGACAGCAGATGAATAATTACTTACATTATCTATGGGCTTACCCTTGTCTCTGAATTTTCCGAGAGGAAGATCCAATGCCTTAATGGTATGCAGCTGACCGGTATTTGTGAACAGACATATCTTACCTGTGTTCTTGCATCTGCATATATATTTGTTCTCGGCAAGCACGGCCTCTTCGTTTCTTTCGTATGTAGGAACATCGATAAGCTTTGCGTATCCGAAGCGATCCATAATGAATACAACTTCCATCTCAGGTACAGAGACTTCCTCGACAACAGCTTCTTCGCAGTTGTCTATAACGGTTCTTCTGCTTCTGGAATACTCTTTCTTGATTTCATCAAGTTCATTGATGATGACCTGTGCCATGCTGTCTTTTCTTTCGAGTATGTCCTCGTATTTGAAAATGTTGGCTACAGTCTCATTGTGTTCCGCTATTAAAGCTTCAAGTTCAAGACCTATCAATTTATAGAGTCGCATCTCGAGTATGGCATTGGCCTGAGCTTCGGTGAACATGAGCTGGCCTGCCATAACCTTGCTCTCTTTACTCTTAAACTTGATACCGTCTGTCTTTCCTTCTATAAGACATGCTTTTGCCTGTGCTCTGTCTTTTGAGCCTCTTAAGATCTCGATCACAAGATCTATGACATTGCATGCTTTTATGAGACCTTCCTGGATCTCTTTTTTGCTTCTTTCTTTTTCAAGAAGATTTGTGTATTTTCTCGTGGTAACTTCATATCTGAAGTCAACGCATTCTTTTAGGATACGCTTAAGCCCCATGGTCTCGGGTCTTCCGCCGGCTATGGCGAGCATATTTACGCCGAAGGTATCCTCGAGTTTGGTCTTCTTGTAGAGAAGGTTGATAAAGTTATCTACATTGGCATCTTTTCTAAGCTCAATGACGATACGTATACCTTCTTTTGAAGACTGATTTGAGATATCAACGATGTCCATGGTCTTTTTGCTGTCGGCGAGTGAAGCTACATCCTGCAAAAACTTGGTTATGTTGGCACCTATCATGGTATAAGGTATCTCGGTTATGACAACGTTTGTCTTACCGTTCTTACCTTTTTCTATTTCAACCTTGCCCCTGACTTTTATCTTACCCTGACCGCTTCTGTAGATCTCAAGCAGCTCATCTTTGTTGGTTACTATACCGCCTGTAGGGAAATCGGGACCCTGGATATATTTCATGAGTCTGGAGGTAGAGATTGTCTCATCCTTCATGTATGCCTTCATGGCACTGATAACTTCCGAAAGATTATGAGGAGGTATGCTTGTTGCCATACCTACCGCAATACCCTCTGTTCCGTTGACTAAAAGATTGGGGAATTTTGAAGGAAGTACGGAAGGCTCTTTTTCGGTCTCATCGAAATTGGGAATGAAATCGACAACATCCTTGTCAAGATCAGCAAGAAGACATTCCTGAGTGACCTTCTGGAGCCTGGCTTCGGTATAACGCATCGCAGCCGCACCGTCACCTTCGATGTTACCGAAGTTTCCATGACCGTCAACAAGAGGCATGCCTTTTTTAAAGTCCTGGCTCATGACAACAAGTGCATCATAGATAGATGAATCACCGTGAGGGTGATATTTACCCATTGTATCACCGACTATACGTGCTGATTTTCTGTAGGGCTTGTCGTATCTTATACCGAGTTCGTGCATATCATACAGAGTTCTTCGCTGAACCGGCTTTAATCCGTCTCTTACATCCGGAAGCGCACGCGCCACTATGACCGACATCGCATAATCGATGTAGGACTTCTGCATCACTTCGGAATATTCGGTTTTTATGATATCTTCGTTATTATTCATGGTATCTTTCCGCTTGTTTATACATCGAGTTCGGCATCATTTGCATGCTCATAGATAAAGGCTTTTCTCGGAGGAACATCATTACCCATAAGGAGTTCTGTTATATCGCTTGCCATACGGGCATCCTCGATCTCAACCTGTTTCAGTTTCCTTCGCTCGGGATCGAGTGTCGTCTCCCAAAGCTGTTCGGCATCCATCTCACCGAGACCTTTATATCTCTGAAGAGTGAACGGTCCTTTATGGGTCTTGCGGTATTTCTCGAGCGCCTTGTCATCGTAGAGGTACTCTTCCGGGCCCTTTGAAGGCATTGCCTTGTAAAGAGGAGGCATTGCTATATATACATGACCTTCATATATAAGTTCCGGCATGAATCTGTAGAACAGTGTCAAAAGCAGCGTTGATATATGAGCTCCGTCGACATCGGCATCGGCCATTATTATTATCTTGTCATAGCGAAGTTTTGTTATATCGAAATCGTTGCCGTAGCCTTCAGAGAATCCGCAGTTAAAGGCGTTTATCATGGTCTTTATCTCTGCATTGGCAAGGACCTTGTCTATAGAAGCCTTCTCAACGTTTAAGATCTTACCTCTTATCGGAAGGATGGCCTGAAAATTTCTGTTACGTGCGGTCTTTGCACTTCCGCCAGCCGAATCACCTTCGACAATGAAAATCTCGCATTTCTTTGGATCTTTTGATTCGCAGTTTGCAAGCTTTCCGTTGCTGTCGAAACTGTATTTGGGCTTTGACAGCATGTTTGTCTTGGCTTTTTCTTCGGTTTTTCTGATCTTTGCGGCTTTTTCTGCGCAGCTTAGGACATTCTTTAATATTTCAACATTTCTGTCAAAATAATGTACTATCTCTTCACCCGTTATCTTAGCGACTACCTTGGCTGCGTCCTGGTTATCAAGTTTTGTCTTGGTCTGGCCCTCGAATCTGGGATCGGGATGCTTGATCGATATGATGGCAGTCATGCCGTTTCTTACATCGGCACCTGTGAAGTTGGCGTCTTTTTCCTTTAAGATGCCAAGGCTTCTGGCATAGTTGTTCATCACGGTCGTAAACTGTGTCTTAAATCCAGTAAGGTGAGTTCCGCCTTCTGCGTTATATATATTGTTACAGAAACCGAGAACGTTCTCATGGAACTCATTAACATACTGGAAAGCACATTCAACGGTTATGCCTTCAGATTCACCTTTAAAATATATGGGATCATGAACGGTTTCCTTTGTTCTGTTCATATCCGTTATGAAACCGATGAGTCCGTCGGGCTCATGAAATTCCACATATTCTTTTAGGGCTTTTCTCTTATCTTCAAATATGATGGTAAGATCGGGATTAAGATAAGCGGTCTCATGAAGACGGCTCTTTACATCCTCTTCCTTAAACCATGTCTTATCAAAGATTGTTTCATCGGGAAGGAAATTAATGCATGTTCCGGTCTCCCTTGTCTTTCCGACCTGAGGAAGAAGCCCGTTTTCGAGTTCAAGAGTCGGTACACCGTAAGCATATGAATCTTCATATATGCCGCCGCCCTTCTTGACTCTGACAGTCAATCTTTTTGACAATGCATTAACGACAGATGAGCCGACACCGTGCAGACCACCGCTGGTCTTATACGCGGAGTCATCAAACTTACCACCGGCATGGAGTGTCGTGAATACCAGTCTTTCCGCACTCATACCTTTTTCGTGCATCTCAATAGGGATACCTCTTCCGTTATCCTCAACGGTCGCAGAGCCATCCTCTTCAAGGGTAACCTTGATCAGCGAGCAGAAACCTGCAAGATGCTCATCTACAGAGTTATCCACTATCTCGTATATGAGATGATTCAATCCTTTGGTTGATACGCTTCCTATATACATTCCCGGTCTTTTTCTGACCGCTTCAAGTCCTTCAAGGACAGTTATACTGGATGCGTTATAATCATCAGCCTTTGACATATTTAAACCTCACTTAAACTTAACCTTATCTATCTTACCACAAAATATTGATAAATGCTATCTTTTGACTACAAGATTTTGGTACAAAAAAGGCAGGAACAATGTTCCTGCCTGATGGTGTTTTTTCGATTATTTATAAATTTTACAGCTCATCGTATTTAAGCTTCTTGATACATGCAAATCCGACTGCGCCTCTTCCGATATGGCACGAAATAGAGAGTGATAAAGGTTCCGATCTTGTGATCTCAAAATCAGGGAATTCCTGCCTTACTTCATTTTCGAATGCTTCCACATCTGTGCCAGCCGTATATGCGACATAGATCATGATGTTATCGGGATCAAGTCCTCCGAAACGCTTATTGGCATCATCTCTTACCGCATTGAACATGATGCTCTTTCCGGAAGACAGAGTTCTTGCCTTTGCAAACGCATCAAGTTTTTCACCCTGAATCTGAAGCACGGGCTTTATCTTTAAGAGTTCTCCCAAGGCTGCAGCCGCAGGAGTTACACGTCCGCCCTTTTTAAGATATTTAAGAGTATCAAGCATTATATATATACTTGAATTGAATTTATCTTCTATAAGAATATCGCGGATTTGGGAACCGCTCTTTCCGCGCTTTGCAAGTTCGAGAGCATCAAAGACCGACTGACTCTGAGTAACGCTTATCCTCTGATTATCAACTACGAATACTTTTCCATCATAATCGGAAGCTAACATATAAGCTGTCTGGCATGATCCTGACAATCCAGAACTCATAGGGATATATACGATCTCGTCATTGGTCTTAAGAGCGTTATCCCATGCATCCATTATACTGTCGGGACTGGGCTGTGATGTGAGAACATCTCCGCCGGCATCAAGCAGTTTATAAAATTCATCCTGGCTTAAATTTACGCCTTCATAATAATCCACGTTATCTATGGTAAAAGGCATTGGGATGACAGTTATCCCGAGCTTTGCAGCATCTTCCTGAGATATTCCCGAATTGCTGTCTGTCATTACTGCGACTTTTTTCATACAAATACTTACCCAACAATACAATGATCGAATTCATTGAATATAAACCAATCTATATTTTACTTTTATATAGTTCTAAAGTCAACCGAATTAATCATTGTGTCGTTAATGCTTTCAACGATCTTATCAAGCTTGTCTTTGTCGTTTGATTTGATCAGCCTATCGGCACACTCGGAGGCTTTTTTAAGGATGCTGGCATCGTTGTATATATCACCGATTATGAAACCGAACTCTCCGCTCTGTCTGATCCCGAACAGATCACCCGGTCCTCTTAACTTAAGATCCTCATCGGCGATCTTAAAACCGTCATTGGTATCGTTGAGGATAGAAAGCCTCTTCATGGTATCCTTATCTTCTTTTGAGGATATGAATATGCAATAGCTCTGATACTTTCCTCTTCCTACCCTGCCTCTTAACTGATGAAGCTGCGCCAGACCGAAACGTTCACTGTTTTCTATCATCATTACGGTAGCATTGGGCACATCTATCCCTACTTCTATGACTGTGGTTGAGACCAAAACATCAATGTTTCTGTTTTTAAACTCAGTCATTATCCTGTCTTTTTCATCGGCTTTCATCTTGCCGTGCAATGAAACTACATTCACATTTCCCCCAAGAACTGAAGAAAGCTTAGCGGAATAATCCGTTACGTTTTCTAGATTGGGATCATCACCTTCCTCTATCTGCGGACATATCACATAAGCCTGGCGGCCTTCCTTTATCTGTTCGGCTATGAATTCGTACGATTTTTTCCTGAATTTCCTGCCTACAACACAGTTCTTGATAGGAATACGTTCCCCGGGTAATTCATCTATGAGAGATATTGAGATATCTCCGTAAAGTATGAATGCGAGCGTTCTGGGTATGGGGGTGGCACTCATAACGAGAAGATGCACCTTATCTCCCTTGTTTACCAGAGTCTCACGCTGGTTTACACCGAACCTGTGCTGTTCATCCGTGATAACAAGCGTAAGATCTTTGTAAGTGACTTTCTTTTGAAATACAGCATGAGTACCGATCACTATAGAGGCACTGCCGTTTTCTATCTCTTCATATACGGCTTTCTTGGCTGACGCTGACATACTGCCGAGTAACAGCTTTATATCAAGATCCAGATCGTATTTCTTTGACGTTTCCACAAGCTTATCGTAATGCTGTCTGGCGAGGACTTCGGTAGGTGCCATAAGTGCGCCCTGATGAGAGTTCTTTGCGTTCATTATGAGCGCAAGAAAAGCAATTATGGTCTTTCCGCTTCCGACATCACCCTGAACCAGTCTGTTCATGCATATGCCTGATGTCATATCGTTTTTAATGTCATCCCAGCATCTTAACTGAGCATTTGTTAGTCTGTATGGAAGTCTTTCGATGAGTCTTGATGTATCGGCGGTTTCGATCATAACCTTATCAAAAGGGATATTCTTAGTCAGATTCGCATCTGTCTTCATCTGAAGAACAAAGCTTAAGAACTCATGGAATACTATCCTTTCACGCGAAAGTATGAAAGTATCCATGTTTTGAGGAAAATGCATGTTTTTTACAGCATCGCTGAAACTGATGGAGCCGTTATATAGATCATCCATACCGTCACTGGGTACACAAACAGTTTCAAGTGACTGCCTTACTGCTTTGCTTATAGCATTGTTTGATATTCCTTTTGTGAGAGGATATACCGGCTGAAGCGTTCCTTCTATCTCCGAGTACTGATTTAATGTATATATACGCGGCTGAGTCATGCTCATGGCGCCTTTTGAGCCTACTTCGAGCACACCTCTTAAAACATATTCCTTTAAGGGATCGAGCTGCTTTTTTAAATAAGGCATATTGAAGACAGCAACCCTTATTAAACGGGATTCACACATAAATGCCATGTGTGAATACGTGAAACGACCTTTCTTGGTACCGTTAAAAGAACCTGCTTTAAGAAATCCCCTGAATGCTATAACTCTTCCCGACATTTCTTCGCTAGGGATGATCGGACTTTCAAAGAGCACAAAATCCCTTGGGATATAAAAGATAAGATCCCTTACTGTTTCTATATTGAGTTTTTTAAGATAACCGGCTGTCTTCTCTCCAACACCTTTTATCTGTGTTACGGGACTGTTAAGATTCATGATAAACTTTCGTTATATTGATATAGCCCTCCCGAAATAGGGAGGGCTATCAGTACACTATCAAAATGATCACTCAGCAGAAACTATATAATAGTATATCGGCTGACCGCCGTATTGAAGTTCGACCTCGCATTCTTTATGACGCTTTGTCACCTTCTTTACAAGAGACTGAGCTTTTGATTCATCTATGTCTTCACCATAGTAAATGCTGATAAGCTCTGTTGATTCATCGACCATGTTGTCGATCATATCAAGAACAACATTTTCAAGTTTGGCACCTACAGAAAGGATCTTTCCGTCTCCGATACCCATATAGTCTCCGGACTTGATCTGCTTATCGTCGATCATTGTATCTCTTACGGCATAGGTAACCTCACCGGATTTGATGTATTCGATCGATTCACACATTGCCTTCTCGTTATCAGCGGCTGAACTGCCCGGAACATAACCAATAAGAGCCGAGATTCCCTGAGGGATAGTCTTTGTGGGTATTACCACGATATTCTTATCGGCCGTCAGATCTCTCGCCTGATTTGCGGCAAGTATGATGTTCTTGTTGTTTGGAAGAACAAATATGTTATCTGCGTTGATCTTCTCTATCGCATTTATGATGTCTTCTGTCGAAGGGTTCATGGTCTGACCGCCTGATATAACGTAGTCAACTCCAAGACTCTTGAAGATCTCATCCATTCCCGTTCCTACAGAGATGGCTATGAAAGCATCATCCTTATGCTCCATGACGGGTTCGGGGGTCTCTTCGGGCTGTTTGTATACAGCACTTATCTCAACATCGTCTTTTACTTCGAGTTCGCCTTTTTCATTATGACGCACAAGGTTTTCACGATGCTCAAGACGCATGTTGTCTATCTTCATGTTTGAAAGAGAACCGTACATAAGAGCCTTCTGGATAGCCATACCGGGATCGTTCGTATGTACATGTACCTTTACTATCTCATCATCGGCAACAACTACTATCGAATCACCGATAGACTCGAGGTATGACTTGAAATCAAGCTCCTGCTTGATATTAAAAGCCTTATCGAGCATTATTATGAACTCGGTGCAGTAACCGAACTTGATATCCTCTGAATCGATGCTTTCCTTATAAGAATCAACTTTGCTAACACCGGGTGTAACGGTGCTTTCCATAACCGTTATATCTACATCTTTTCCTAGATAGAGATCATACGCACCCTGAAGGACTACCATAAGTCCCTGTCCGCCGGAATCCACAACACCTGCCTGCTTGAGAACGGGAAGCATTTCGGGAGTCTTTTCAAGAGTCTTGTTACCGTAATCGATAACAGCTTCCAAAAACTTAGATATATCCTCTTCACCTGCATCGGCAAGCTCTCTGGCTTTTGTGCTCACTCCTTTTGCAACGGTTAGGATTGTTCCTTCCTTAGGTTTCATAACTGCCTTGTAAGCGGTCTCAACAGCCTTTTCGCAGGCATCGGCTATGATCTTAACATCGATCTCGTTTGTTTCTTTTATGACCTTTGTGAAACCTCTTAACAGCTGTGAAAGGATAACACCGGAGTTACCTCTTGCTCCTCTTAAAGAACCGCTTGAGATACTCTTGCAAAGCGTTTCCATGTCATCACTTGTAAGTGTAGCGACCTCTTTTGCCGCAGACATGATCGTCATGGTCATATTTGTACCTGTATCACCGTCAGGAACGGGGAATACATTAAGTTCATTGATCCATTCTTTTTTGGAATCAAGATTCTTTGCGCTGGCAAGAAACATCTTGGACAGCATGATCGAATCTATAGTTTTATTGGACACTTTGGTCTCCTCCTTAGTCTATTACACGTACTCCTTCGACAAAAATATTGATCTTTGCCACTTCAATACCTGTAAATTCTTCTACTTTATATTTAACACTTTCGATCAGATTGCTTGACAGTGCTCTTATATTAACACCATAGGCAATTATTACGTGGAACTCCAGCATAAGCTTATCGTTCTTTAAGCTCACAGAGATGCCTCTTGTAAAGTTCTCTTTTTTGAGAAGTTTTACGATACCGTCTCTTACATTGAAACCGGCCATACCGACAATACCGAAGCATTCCATGGCAACGGTTCCCGCATATTGAGCAATAACTTCTTTATCAATGGTTATATTACCCATGTGTGTATTCATTGAAGAATTCTTCATGCAATAACCTCCTTAAGATTTAAGGTTTTTAACCAGATATCATTATACTTTATTTGACCTAAAAAGAAAACTACAAATATTTTTACATTTTTCCGATAAAAATGAATTTTCTACTTGATTTTACTCTAAAGCTCTGATAATATACTAATGTTGATTTTAAGGAATAACAAAAGCTTGGAGGTGAAAAACCATGGCAAAATGTGAAATATGTGGTAAGGGCGTACATTTTGGTAACGCTGTGAGCCATTCTCATAGAAGATCCAACAGAATCTGGAACTCTAACGTAAGAAGCGTTATGTGCAAGGTCAACGGAGTTGCTAAGAGAATGCATGTATGCACTAGATGCTTAAGATCAGGTGCTGTTGAGAAGGCGTAAGAAGTCTGAATAAGAAAACACCCTTTCGGGTGTTTTTTTATTGCTCTTTTAAAAGCTTTCCTTTATCTTTTCGTACTCTTCTTTTATAAGAAGAGACATGTTGTTGTCTCCGTCAAGATTATCCGGATGAAATATCCTTAAAAGTTCCTTGTATCTCTTTCTTAGAGCCAGATATGAATTAACTCCCGCAAAAAGACCGTCCGTTACATATGTATCATTCTTTGGCTTTTCGGATCTGTATGCGTTCTTGCTGCTCTCAAAAGCCTCTTTTTCTCTCTGGAATGCCTTTCTGTCCATTTCAAGAGAAGCAAAGCCGTTTTGAAGTATCATAAGCTTTTTGTCGAAGAAGGACTGTTCTTCCTTTAAACGCTTCCTTTCTTCCAAAACTTTGGAATTAAGTTGCTTCATCTCTTCTCTGAATGATAATCTCTCCTCCATGAATTTTTCATAGAACTCTTCCTGAGCCTTGCGCTCATTTATTAAAGCTATGCGCTCATCAAAGAGAAAATGTCGCAAAGCTCTTAGTTCATCTTCCGTCATGTTGTTGAGATTCTTCTCATAATAGAGAGATTCTTCTTGGGCATCCATAGGCGGTCCTCATCGTTGGCGGATCGTTTTACTCTTCTTTTTCGGGAAATGCTATCTCTTTTGCCTGGTCATCGTCCATAAGCTCTTTTTCTGCTTTTTTGCTGCTTATCTTGTCAACAAGATCCGGAACCATATCGAGGATCTTTGTTATAGTATCCTGATTCTTAACATTAACAAGCTTGGTATGACCGTCTTTTATAACTATAACAGCACTCGGGGTCATCTTACCTGTAAGACCGCCGCCTGCTCCGTCTTTCTTTTCAGCTGCGGAACCGCCGGCACCGACACCGAATGTCACATCAACAAGAGGAAGTATTATCGTATCTCCAAACTGCTTGGGTTCACCAACAACAGTCTTTGTTGACAGGATAGAATCCACTCCTTTTAATAATGACTCCATTACAGAACCGAAATTGTTATTCATTTTTTGTCCTTTCTACGCTTACTCTTTATAAGCATCTTTATCAAGCGTCTGCAGTTCTTATCCATGTATATCCTTACCAGATGGTAAAGGATGGTTATGGCTCTTATCCTTCCTTTAAGGTCGAAGCTTATATCTATTACTTCGCTGTCAAAGACAGGATAAAATGTTACAACATCTCCGATGTAATCATAAAGTGCCTTGTATACTCCGAGGATCTTACCCGTCGTACCGGCATTTTCAAGACCTATGCGGGCATAAACCTTTCCCTTATACGGAAGCATTGATCTGATCGAGCGTCCGATCCTGTATTTGGTGACTTCAAGAGCTTCTTTTGTAGTGTCTCTTGAAAGTATATCGATTGCCTTATCTATCTTTTGGACTGTTTCGCTTATCTTTTCTGAAAAGCTCTTCTTTTCTACTTCATCATTCTCATCCTGACTGCCATCCGAAGATGTATCTTTCTCTTCTTTCGGATTTTCATCATCAGCCTTGTCAGCACTTTTTTTCTTTGATTTTTTAAGATTGAGCTTTATCCCGAAGATCCTGATGCAGTAGGAAAATCCTTGATCGTATCTAAATACGATATAAAGGATATACAACAGATAGCTTATACTGAATTTTGCTTGAGGTATCTTATCCTTAAAGCTTCCCTTTGCTTTGTATCTTACAGGAACAAACAGGAAAATGATGAGTATCAGTAATAAAAAAGCTATAATACTCAGCAGCACTATGCCAGTTATCTTAAGTATCGTTAACAAAACGCCGGCCATAAATCACCTAAACAGAGAAATCTTTTTCAAGAAACTTTTTGATATTAACGGTCCCGGTCTCATTCATGGTATCATCAAGCATGTTCATCACAAGTGATGTGGCTTCATCGTAAGACTGTGCAAGGCCGACTATCCTAATATCAAATTTTCTGTAGAGTTTTTGTTTGAACATTGAATTGTGTATGATATCAAGCTGGTCATGTGAGTTATTTGACAGCGCAATTATATAAAGGCTAAACCTTCCGCGGCCCTGCCTTATATTGCGTTTTATCCTGTTAAGCTTCTTTAAGTCGATCTTATCGCCTGTATAAAGTCTTTCAGAATATGTAACCATACTTAATAATACTTCTTACTTCCCCACAGACCTCTCTTCTTGAGATCCTGATATTCCGCATATGCTCTGTCAAGTATTTCCTTTTCGTTGGGAAACTTGAGCAGATGATAAGCTTCATGAAATTTATAGAAACCGCTATCCATGAAAAACTCTTCTTTTTGCGGCTTGCTGTAATAACTGTCGCCTATCATAAGATACCAATGCACGGTCTTGTGTACTTCATCTCCGGGGATCGTAAAATCATAATTGCTCTTTCCGATGTATTTTATAATCCCTGCCTTAGCTCCACTTTCCTCGAGAACTTCTCTTAAAGCGGTATCCTCAAATTCCTCGCCTTCTTCAACAGTTCCCTTCGGTAGAACCCATCCTTCATATTTGTTGTGGATATTCTTATATAACAACAGGATCTTACCCCTGAAGATGACCACTCCTCCACAACTGGTCGCTTCTATCATGATTTATACTTTGCCTTTCTGTTAACAAATGCCTTCAAACCTTATCTCAAGTATAAAACAATTATCTGTATTCGTCAAAATAACAGTCAAATATACGCTTTGCGATTGGTACTGCATAATCACCGCCGGTTCCTATCGATTCGATTATGATAGTAACACTGACCTGCGGATCGTCAACAGGTGCAAACCCTGTGAACCATGCGTGTGAATCGAGTTTCAGACTGTCAAATTCGGCAGAACCTGTCTTTCCTGCAGCTGAATAGGTGGCTCCCGACATACCTGCTTTTGCGGTACCTTCTTTAACAACCGATTCCATGAGATTCTTCATGGCCGAAGCTTCCGATTCACTCATCAGTCTCTTGTACTCTTTGGATTCCCATGTTTCAAGGATATTGCCCTGGCATGAAACAACCCTGTCAAGAACTCTGGGTTCCATCACTATACCATTGTTTGCAATGGCGTTTGTGATCATATTAAGCTGCAAAGGAGTGATCTGAGCTTTGCCTTGACCTATGGCTATCTGGGCCATATCATAATCGCTTGTTTTTGAGCTGACCGTAAGATTGCTTACTGTATAGTTGTATGCCGTAGGCAGATTCTCGTTGAACATAAGCTCGTTTAAAGTGTTTCCGAAACTGTCTCTGTCAAGAGTCATACCAATGTTTGCAAACGATGAGTTACATGAATGGGCAAAACTTGTTAAAAAGTTCTGGCTTCCGTGAACCGCACCATGGAAACAGTTGATCTTTATGCCGTCTCCCTTGTATGATCCGTTACAGGTATATCTGTAATTCATGTATGTATCAGGATTTTCCTTGATATATTCAAGAGCTGTTACGATCTTAAATGTAGATCCGGGCGGATATATACCCTGAGTGACACGGTTAATGAGAGTTCCGCTCTCGTTATCCTCCATGAACTTATCCCAGTTTGCAGCTATATGGTTGGGATCAAAGTCAGGCTTGCTGACCATTGCTAAGATCTCGCCTGTCTTTATATCACTTACTATGATGGCACCTTTATATATACCCATTGATCTGTAAGCAAGATCCTGAAGATCATAATCGAATGTGGTATATACATCATTGCCCATGTTTTTGCTTCCCGATATATCATTCTCAACCTTCTGGGCGATGGATGCATCGGTGTTTATAAGATAATAATTGGCCATGCTCTCTATACCGGTCTTGCCTTTGGTCGAATAACCGACAGCATGAGCAAAAAGATTTTCATAAGGATAATTTCTGTATTCTTTTCCTGATTCGTTCTTAAGAGTCTGAGCCAGAACATTTCCTTTTCTGTCGTAGATTTTGCCTCTTGTATTCTCTTTTGCAAGAAGGGTCTGGCGTGAATTGTATGAGTTGTTTATAAGCTCTTTTTCGTGCGTTGAGACATAGTAACACAGATATGCGCTCATGGCACAGAAAAGCAATGAAAACAGACTGAAAACAAGTCTTGTTTCAAGAGGCCTTACTCCGCTTTTTCGTCTTCTGTTCTTGTGTTCCTTCTTGGCTGCAAGTTCCTGTTTTTCAATCTCGTTTTGTTCGTCGACATATTCCATGTAGGCATATATGTCATCCTCGGCATCCTCGTCGAGATTGTAATACCATTCCTCATAATCATGATTTCGTTTCTTATGCACAATCCCGAACAGGGTGTAATACATCAGGATACTTGACAGTACCGAACTTCCTCCGTAGCTTACAAGAGGAAGAGTTACACCTGTAAGCGGTATGAACTTTATTCCTCCGCCTACAGTAAGGAATGTCTGAACTATCATTATGGTACCGAGACCTATGCTTACGACTCTTCTGAAACGGTCATTTTCTCTTAATGAGTTTCTCAAAATTATCGCATAAGTCAACAGACAGACAAGTAGCATGCCTATTGAAAATATGATACCCATCTCTTCGGAAACAGCCGAAAAGATAAAGTCGGATTCTACTGTAGGGATATCTCCGGGAGCACCTTTCATAAGTCCCGTACCGAAGAAATTGCCGCAGCTTATAGCAAACAGAGATTGAGATATCTGATATCCCTGGTTATCTATCTTGCTGAAGGGATCAAGGTAAGCCTGCACCCTCACCTGAACATGAGGGAACATCCTGTATGCCAGTACGGAAGCACCCGCGGCAGCAAGTATACCTAAAAACAGATACAGATAGTTTTTTGATGCTATAAACAGCATTATGAGATATGCCAAAAAGAAGATCAGAGCACTGCCCAGATCCTTGGATAAAACAAGTATCACCACATGGATCGCAGCTATACATCCGCCCAGTGCATAGTCTATGATAGTCTTGGCTTTGGCAAGTGAAGATGCCACAAAGAACACAAAGACGATCTTAACAAACTCCGAAGGCTGTATCGTTATACCCGCTATGGTGTATGCCAGTTTTGAACCGTTTGTGATCTTTCCCAGCATTAAAACGACAGCAAGTGCCGTTATACCAAGAGTTGCATATATGGCTGTAAGATTGTTTAATGTATTAAATCTGCTGATTATATATGGAACACACATTGCTATCGCAAGCGAAACGATAACAATAAAGAACTGCTTCATGCCTCTGTTCTGACTGAGCCTTGCAAGTATGATAAATCCTATATCAAGAAGCAGTATCATGTTGTTGACAAGTACCTGATCTGTTTTTGAGTATAACAGCACGGTCATTGCCATAAAGAAGAATAAGACAAGGATTATTACCACACCGTAAAGGAGGTATTCGTACTTTCCGCTCCTTAAACACATGGTCACAAAAGCAAGTGAATTGATCAAAAAGATGTATATCCGCTGTCTGATGTATATACCGTTACAATCATACGGATTCTTCATCTTAAAGATATAGGCTATGCACTCGATACCGTAAACAAGAATGAGCAGAGCCATTATGTATTTGGATAATTCTGCAATGTAAAACAACATCCCCTATAAAACTCCCTTTGAAATATGAGCGGCTGTATACTCATCAAACGGATATCTGCCGCTTCTATGATCTATAAGATAATAATCCAAAAGCTCCCCTATGCTTTCGGCGCTTTCATTTGTAAGATCTATCCTGAACTCATGAAAACCTGCTTTTATAAGATCCCACATACTCTTGTGCAAAGATGTTACAACACTGTTATATATCTCGTTATAGCAGTGAGTGCAGTTTGTAACAACTAAGGATTCCATGTTTTTGCGATCCTTTAAACTCCATATGAAATCAAAACCGCTCTTATCGTTAGGATCGCATTTATCCGCGGTCTTTCTTACACAGTTTGCGCTCACCATGAGCAAAGCTCTGCCGTATATAACGATGATAAGATCCCTATCTTCAAGCTCTTTTAACTCATGTATGGATAATTCTGCCGGCGCCGTAACTTTGTCACAGTATTCGTTCATAAATCTCAAAGCGTTCCTGTTTGCACAGTAAAGTGGCTGATCGGCTTCGATAAAAAGCGAAGTATATCCATCAATCCTTCCGTTTATGCTGATAAACTGCTTTTCGAGATCTTTTGAAAGCGAATTAATGAATCCGAGTTCTTCGAGGTTTCTTATCAGGACACCGTCAGCTTTTCCCAGAAGAAGAAAACTCTTAAGTCTTTCAAGATAATCATTATCTTTCTTTCTTATTATCTGAGGCAGAGAGATATAAACATCGGTATCCGAACCGTGATGTATTTTGTCGATATCATCCAGCATCAGTTCATTTCTGTAAAAAAGATCATAAGGTATATATATTTTTTTTAGTCGATATCTGACAGCTGTATCAAGCTGAACTTTATTCATTACGGAAGCGTTGTATTCAATGTCCATTGATCAATGCCTCCTTTAATACATCAAAACCTTTTCGTCTCAGTTCGTTAAGTGCTTTAACAGGCATAAAACAGTTATCATCCATCTCGACTTCGATTCGTTCGAATTCAAACAGACTCTCTCCTGTCTTGTTTAGCTGCTTTATAACCTCATCTTTTGTCAAAGGCCTGTTCTGTGCGCTTTGCACCGTATCACCTTCAACGGTAACTACAGTATTACCGCATTTGATTATCAGACTGACGTTATCATTTGCAACAAGTGTTGCGACACCCATCACTTTTGTCTTTGCAACAGGATGAACAAATCTTTCGTTCATGATGGCATCCGTCTTCTCATCGGCTTCATTGTATGAGGGATTAAGCTTTGTGATCATTTCAGGACCGTTATGTCTGAAATAATATCCTTCACCGAGCCCTGTTCTTATATAGAGCTTTTTAAGCAGATCGATATCTGCCTGATCGATCCTGAATTCATTCTCGGAAGTGTACATATCGATATACTTTCTGTATATGGAAGTCACACCTGCCACGTACTGAGGACTCTTCATCCTTCCTTCTATTTTAAATGAATCTATACCGGCATCGATAAGTTTATCAAGACATGTGATGGTACACATATCCTTAAGGCTTAAAGGATACCTGATAGAATCTTTTTCAATATATTTATCACCTTTTGTGATCGTATAATTTAATCTGCAGGGTTGAGCACATCTTCCCCTGTTTCCGCTTCTGCCTCCAAGATAAGAACTGAAAAGACATCTTCCTGAATAACAGTAGCACATGGCACCATGTATGAAAGTCTCTATTTCAAGTCCGGTCTCTTCCTTTAAAGAGATGATCTCATCCAGGGACAATTCTCTTGCGGGAACTATCCTTATGACACCTTTATCCTTTAAAAGATTTGCAGCATAAGGACCTGTTACGGACATCTGAGTACTTGCATGGATAGGCAGTAAAGGAAATTCTTCTTTCAGAAATGAAATAAGTCCGAGATCCTGAATTATGACACCGTCAAGACCGTTATTGTAAAGAGGACGCAAAAAAGGCTCGATCCTTTCCCATTCACGCTCTTTGATAAGAGTATTAAGTGTCAGATAAATTTTTCTGTCATGTAAATGAGCAATATCAAGTGCTTTTATTATTTCATCCTGTGTGAAGTTTTCGGCAGATGCTCTTGCACCGAATTCCTTTCCTGCAAGATATATAGCATCCGCTCCGGCATTTACTGCGGCATTGAAACAATCAAACTTACCCGCAGGAGCCAAGAGTTCAGGTTTTGTCATGATTCACACCTTCATATGATGATCCAAACCCAAAAAGAAACGGAATCCGTAAAGAATTCCGTTCACCTTTTACTTATGCTTTAACTGAGTTTCAAGCTGAACAATTTTCTTATCCTTCACAGCAATTTCTTCTTTAGCACTTTTAAGAGATTTGTCCAGATTTTCCATCTTGATCTGATTTGTTACCAACTCATGCTTGAGATCATAGACTTCTTTATCTTTAGCCTCCATCTCTTCTTCCATGGTTGCGATCTGCTTCTTGGCTTTAAAATAATCATCTGCCAGATTGATCTGCATCAGTACGTTCTGCATATCTATGGAAGATCTTCTGAATCCTTCCATCGCATTGTATTCAGCAAGTTTATTGTTTATATAAGAAGCGACTTTCTGCAGGTATTCTTCACTCTCATACCCGCATAAAGTGTATACCTTACCACCGATCAATACTTCTGCATCTGTCTTTGCTGCCATATTCTCTACCCCTGTTTTTTGTCTTAAAACCTAAACACATTAATTATATTAAAATGGTCTGTGAAATGCAATACCATTAAGTCACGGCGTGATCCCCAGATGTTCATACGCCGCATCAGTGACCATACGTCCTCTTGGCGTTCTGTTGATGAAACCTTTAAGTACCAAGAAAGGTTCATAAACATCCTCGATTGTATCGGGATCCTCTCCGATAGACGCGGCGATAGCCGATATACCGACCGGTTTTCCGCCGTAGTTTTCTATCATGGTCTTTAGGATGAGCCTGTCTGTTTTATCAAGCCCTTTATCATCGACATCCATAAGATCCAGAACTTCTCTTGCAACAGTTTCTGTTATGATATTGTCATATCTGACCTGAGCATAGTCTCTTACTCTTTTTAGGAACCTGTTAGCGATACGCGGTGTTCCGCGGCTTCTTTTGGCAAGCTCTATTGCACCGTTTTCTTCTATCTTCACACCGAGTTTATCCGCAGAATTATTTATGATGGTTTTAAGTTCATCATCTGTATAGAACTCAAGTCTGTGTATAAGACCGAATCTGTCTCTTAAAGGTGCTGATAAACTGCCGGCCTTTGTTGTTGCTCCGACAAGAGTGAATGGCTCAAGATCTATACGTACAGATTTGGCGGTCTGTCCTTTGCCTATCATTATGTCGATGGCAAAATCTTCCATTGCTGTATAGAGAACTTCCTCAACCTGACGTGCAAGACGATGTATCTCATCTATAAACAGAACATCGCCTCTTTTTAAGCCGCTAAGTATAGCTGCCATGTCACCTGGTTTTTCTATAGCAGGACCGCTGGTGACTTTTATATTGGAACTAAGTTCATTCGCTATTATACAGGCAAGCGTTGTCTTTCCGAGTCCGGGAGGACCGTAAAAAAGGACATGATCAAGAGCCTCTCCCCTTTCCAAAGCGGCTTTGACGCATATCTTGATATTTGCCTTGATATCCTCCTGCCCGACATAATCTTTAAGAAACTGCGGTCTAAGGATATTGTCGTTTTTTATATCTTCTTCGATTACAGATGTCTGTATGATCCTCTGCTGCATATCATCCTCAAATCTTAGCTAAAAGCTGTTTGATAATATTCTCTATCTTGGAATCTTCATTGATCTCTATCTCGTTTAAAGCCTGTGTGGCTTTTATGTTTGAAACGCCGAGTCCGATAAGGGCTTCATATGCTTCCTGCCTAAGTTCAAGCACTTTACTGTTTACGCTATCGTTAGCCGGTATATTAAGTATATCAGTCGCATCGACCTTGTCTTTAAGCTCCAAGATTATTCTGTTTGCTGTCTTTGATCCCACACCGGGAGCGGAACTTAACAGTTTGCTGTCCTGCGTTATAATAGCGCTGATTATACTTGAATGATCCATAGCACTAAGCAGCGAAAGTGCGACCTTTGGTCCGACACCGCTTACCGTGATAAGCTTCTTAAACAGAGTGAGTTCTTCCTTGCTCGAAAAGCCGTACAAAATGAATGCATCCTCACGAACGCATGTGTATGTATGAACAAATATCTCGCTGCCTATCTTTGTTTCATATATCAGAGCCGTAGGAACATAGACTCTGTATCCTACTCCGGAAACATCAACTATGATCGCATCTTCTTCAGTATCAGCCAATATACCTCTTAAAAAAGCATACATGGATAATTTTCCTCTCGCTTATCTTTTTTTCTTTTTGGGTTCAACCTCTTTTGTTTCTTCCTCCTGTTCTTCTTCATAAAGGGGAAGAGTTATAAGATAACTGGTCTGAGTCTTGCCGGCGTATCTTTCAAGCACTATCGTGCCTCCGTGATATTCAACGATCTTCTTGGCGATGGAAAGACCAAGTCCGGAACCTGATTTGTTTCTTGACGGATCACTGACTACAAAAGGATCGAATATCCTGTCAGCAACTTCATCTGAGATGCCTCCGCCGTTATCCTCGTATCGTATAAGGACTTTTTCGCTTGTACATCCCATATCGAATGATAGAAGCGTGCCTTTCGGTGTGTGAGCCACGGTGTTTGCGATAAGGTTTTCGAATACTCGCTTTAACTGCATCTCATTACCCATGATATAACCGACTTCGTTATCCGGAAAGTTAACCTCGAGTTCATAACCGTTAACGGTAAGCTCATCGATCTTATCAACAAGAAATTCTCTTAAGAATTCAGCTATATTCAATTTGAACAGTTCAAAATTATATTCAGGGTGTTCAAGTTTGCTGTATTCATAGAACTGATTGATGAGGTCTGCTACGTTTGAGCTCTTCTGATCGATTATTTTAAGATAGTCCTTTACCTCGTTTTCCTTTATAAGACCGTCATGCAAAGCTCTAGCATAACCTGATATGACTGTGATGGGGGTTTTCAGATCGTGACTGATATCCGCAAGCATCTTGTTCTTCTCATCAGCCAGTCTTTTATTCTCATTCTCGATATCTCTCAAACGGTCCGACAGATTGTTGAAACTGTCAACCATGTCCATGAATTCTTTAGGTCCCTCATATTCTATGTGCTGCATGTTTGAGGCATCAAAGTTTTCAAGGGCATTTCTTAGAAGCTTTAACGGCTTTGAGAGCTGATTACCGATGATGATACAAAACAGAACCATTAAAAGCATATAAAGACCTATAAAAAAGCACAGAAAAATAAAGAACGCTTCATCTGAGGTGAATCTGTTCTCGGAAATCTGATACATGGTAAAGCCGTAAGTCACAAAACCGAACATCATAGCAAGCATGGTCATTACAATGATGTAAGTGATCAGGTTTGATGATATGGTGCTGTACAGCTTAAGCTTTCCCTGTTCCTTTTTCTTGTTGGTCTCGGTAGTTTTTTTCATCGAAATGCTCAGTTCTTCTCAATCTTATATCCCAGTCCTCTTACTGTTTTTAGATATTTGGGTGACTTGGGATCGTCTTCTATCTTTTCTCTTATCTTTGAGATATGCACCATGAGTGTATTGTCATCCGACTCATAGTAATCACCGTTGATATTTTCGAAGATCTGCATCTTTGTATATATCTTTCCCGGAGTTCTCATCATAAGAGAAAGGATCTTGAATTCGGTGGGAGTAAGATTTATCTCCTTACCGTTTTTATTGACGCTTAAGTTGGAAGGATCCATCACAAGTTCGCCGACTGTGATGATGTTGTTTGTCTCTTCAACAACATTGGTGTTAAGATCATAGAATCTTCTAAGCTGGGATTTGATCCTGGCAACAACCTCCAGAGGATTGAAAGGTTTTGTCAGATAATCATCTGCTCCCAGAGTCAGGCCTAAGATCTTGTCGCTGTCCATGTTTTTGGCGCTCATAACTATAATGGGTATGTTAGAAGTGTCTCTGACTCTTTTTATAAGCTCGTATCCGTTTAATTTCGGCATCATGATATCGATCAGAGCAACATCGATATCGTTTTCTTCAAACTTTTCAAGTGCTTCCTGACCGTCTCTGCTGATAACAAGTTCAAAACCTTCATTTTCAAGATATAGTCTTAAGATCTCAACTATATCATTGTCATCTTCGGCAACAAGTATTCTGTAGCTCATCTGAATCCCCCAATCTTTGGTACTGATGATTATTTTCCGGAATTAATGTAATTAACAAGCCCTTCGCAGTCGATTATCTTTTGCATGAATGCGGGGAAAGGCTGTCCCTTGTATTCTGTATTCTTTGTTATATCCTTTATGAGACCGCTGTCAAAATCGATCTCAACCTCATCACCGGCATCAATTGCCTTGGCAGCTTCGGGACACTCTATGATGGGCAATCCTATATTGATGGAATTACGATAGAATATCCTTGCAAATGTTTCGGCTATAACACAGCTGACACCGCATGCTTTGATGGCTATGGGTGCATGCTCTCTTGACGAGCCGCATCCGAAATTTTTGCCTGCAACGATTATATCGCCGGGTTTTACATTGTTTACAAAGTCTTTGTCAATATCCTCCATGCAATGTGCCGCGAGTTCCTTTGGATCCGAACTGTTCAGATATCTTGCAGGGATTATTACATCGGTGTCAACATTGTCTTTGTATTTTATAACAGTGCCTTTGGCATTTTTCATTTTGGTTCTCCTTTAAGCTTAAATATTCTCGGGTCCGGTAAGTTTTCCGGTTATTGCACTTGCAGCTGCTACTGCAGGACTTGCAAGATAGATCTCACTCGTGATATGTCCCATACGGCCTACGAAATTTCTGTTTGTTGTTGATACGCATCTTTCGTTCTCGGCAAGGATACCCATATAGCCGCCAAGACAGGGACCGCATGTAGGTGTGCTCACAACACCACCGCACTCAACAAAAGTCTGTACAAGACCTTCCTTGATGGCATTGAGATATATCTGCTGTGTGCCTGGTATAACGATAAGTCTTATTCCTTTTGCTACCTGTTTTCCCTTAAGGATCTTTGCTGCGATCCTAAGGTCATCCATTCTTCCGTTTGTGCATGAACCTATAACAACCTGATCGATAACGATATCATCTTTGACAGCCTCATCTATTGTTTTTGTATTCTCAGGAAGATGAGGATATGCAACGGTAGGCTTTAATGAAGAAAGATCGATCTCTATAGTCTGATCATAAACAGCATCTTCGTCTGCACTGTAAACAACAGGCTCTCTGTTGCTGTGCTGTCTTATATATTCAAGGCAAAGATCGTCTACAGGGAATATTCCATTCTTTCCGCCTGCTTCTATTGCCATGTTTGCGATAGTGAATCTGTCATCCATTGTAAGATATGATATACCGTCGCCGACAAATTCCATTGATTTATAAAGAGCACCGTCAACGCCTATCATACCTATTATGTGAAGGATTATATCTTTACCGCTTATCCACTTTGCGGGTTTGTTCTTAAGTACGAATTTGATCGCACCGGGAACCTTGAACCAGGCTTTTCCGGTAGCCATTCCTGCAGCCATATCCGTGCTTCCGACACCTGTTGAGAATGCACCCACTGCGCCGTAGGTACATGTATGAGAATCTGCACCTATTATCACATCGCCTGCAACAGTAAGACCTTTCTCCGGAAGGAGTGCATGCTCAATACCCATCTGACCAACTTCAAAATAGTTGGTGATGTTGTTTTTCATTGCGAATTCTCTTACGCATTTGCAATGCTGCGCACTCTTTATATCTTTATTGGGAACAAAATGATCAGGAACAAGTGCTATCTTGTCCTTATCAAATACTCCCTCTACTTTCATCTTTTCAATCTCATGGATCGCTACGGGACTCGTGATGTCGTTACCTAGTACAAGATCGAGATCAGCCTCTATCAACTGTCCTGCCTCGACATATTCAAGTCCGGCATGGGCTGCAAGGATCTTTTGAGTCATAGTCATTCCCATATATAATTACCTCCGAATACTAATAAAAATTCCAATATATTATATCAAAATCAGACTCATATAAGCAATATATAATAAGTCACAGGGAAAAGATACTTTACAAAACCTATAACAGGGATATAAATGCCCAGATCTATGAAAACGGGACTTATGATCGCCTGCAGGATGATGAGTATGGGACAAAGTGTTATGAATGATGTCTCTTTTCTTAAAACCAGCCCCGCAATATATACCCATATAACGGTAATGATAAGAAAAACAGACATGCTTACTGCCTCTTTTAATAATCCCCTGTCAGAGCAGATGTTTATGCATATGAAACCTGCTATACCCATAATGAGTGCCGTACTAAGTGATGCGATGAACATATAGGCATATCTTTGTTTTTTCGGATAGCAGTTGATTATGCTCTTGTTCTCACCGCTCTTTTGCTGTCCGAACATTATAAATACCATGACAAAAATACTGAGTGAGATTATAAGCCTGATCGTAATATCATCTTTAGACTGATACGTATCGGATTCATATTCATGAAGAGAAAAATCGAAAAGCTCATCGCTGTTAAGATATCTGTCTCTTTCGCTTATAAGCTTATCTGTAAGTTCCCTGCCGTCTCCGTTAAAGATCTTTGTGCTCTCTTCTTTTATCAAAAGATCAGAACAGCTTGAAAGCCATGCATCATAAAATGTCTCTTTATCAACCTCCAAATAAAGATAACCGGGTGATGTATATATATCCACAACACCCTTATCTATGCCTTTTACGGTATAATCATAAGGAGTTTTGTTTATCACATAAGCGAGTTTTATCTGATCTTTGTTTAGAGCTTCTTGTATGCTCAATAGATCTTCAAATATGATCACTGCTCTGTCTTTTGACAGATGATCGTAGAGTTTATCAGACAATCCATCATCGTTACAGTTGATCATCAGTCCTATTGAATCCGATGAATTCCTGTTTAGACCAAAGATGGTCATACAGAGAAGAAACATCACAAACACAGTGATATATAACATTTTCTTTTTAAGAAAAGCTTTTGAAGTTGTCAAAAACCATATACATATCTTTTGCATATACCACCTAAAACGTGTTCAACAAGGATAATAATCGCCAATGCACAAAGTGCACTGAGCTGAAAACTGTTATTGCTTAAGCATATCAAAGCCGCAAACATGTATTTTAAGGGATCTATATATCCTATGAATTTCGGGATCTGACCGAGTCTTGAAAAAGGGATTATCATTCCCGCACATATGACCATCAGAACACTTACCGATAAAAGTGTTGCCATTACGCCGTAATCATTTCCGGCAAATGAATAGATCATGTCAAACAGACCGGCAAGTGAAAACGATATAAGCCATAGGATAAGTATGTGCCAAAAATGAGGATCAAAGAAACTGATCTCCATCTTCTTACCGGCATAAAGAGCTATCAAATAAAGCACTATCCCCGAAGCAGTCAGATGAATGCTCATAATGAATTCTTTGATCAGTGAGATCCTTACAGATGAGATATTAAAGCCCTTAAGCTTTTTTTCTATGGATCTTTCCTGAGGTCTGTAAAGATATCCGAATGAAAGACATATGTATAAAAGAACAATGAGAAATCCTGACCAGAAATAGAATACATAACCGTTTACCTCACCAAACTCCGATATGATCGCGGTATTAAATATTCGTGTTCTGTGCATGAGAAGGTTTGCATATACATAAGCAATATGATCACCGATACTCTCATTTTGAAGTATGACTTCATACTCACCGCTTCGGCTGATGTTTAAAAACGAATAGACCGCAGCCTCAGTAGTCCTTACATATCCCGTGCCGCTTTTGATGACCTGTACAAATCCTTTGGTAAGACCATCCGCATCATTTCTGATATAAATATCGATAGGAGTATTGTATCCGTTGTTGACATTTTCATAAAAATCAGGCGGAAGCTCGATGACAACATTTATCTCATTTCGATCAAGACTATCAAAGGCCTCATCTTTTGACATATAGACAAACTCTGTCATGCTGCTTACACTTTCCATCTGCGATATATATCTGATCATCATCAGGGTTAGCTTGTTATCATCAGGCATCACAACTGCAGTCTTTACTCTTGGTTTATCATTTTTCCCAATTGCAAAGCTGACTGCCGCAAATACGGCAGTCAGTGCTAATATGATCAATAGATAAGCAATGGCCTGTTTTTTGATCATTACTATGCTGTTTTTGAATTCAGTCTTAAAATATCCCCAAAACATCATTTAAAAGAATAAGCCACCAAACTCTTCCAAAACATCTGAATCGAATGATTCTATAAGATCCATGAAATCACTCTGGCTTGCTTCGCCTACATCAAACTCATCGGTGTTTGTGTACTTCTCAATCTTAGCGCCTTTTTTGAACTTGAAGTTCATGCTTCCGCTGACATCATCATCAAAATCGAAATCCTTGATCTCAAACGAAACCTCGCTTGAAGATGAATCGATGTCCATCTCAAGTTCGAATTCATCATAGTAATAGTCATAAGATATCGCAAGGCTGCCCTTCTTAGTGTTGTACTCAACAGTGCAGACCTCATCGCCGTCTATCTCGATACCGTAGATCTCTTTATCCTTCTTTGTGCTTCCGGTTAAAGCAAATACTTCTTCTCCGTCAGCTTCAACAGATATATTCTGAGCTCTGTAATCGCCACCCTTAAAGAGAATCTCGATCTCGCCTGATTTCTTATCGCCTTCAGCCTTGATTGAAGCAAGTTTGCCCTTGTAGATATAGAAATAAACGGTCATATCGGGCATTGATTTGAGTTCGTTACGTGCTTCCTTGAAAGAATCCTCCAAAGATTCACCTGAAACTTCTTCAAGACCTTCAAATTTATCCTTATACTCGTCAACGTAAATATCTGTGATATCATCCCAGAGGTCGAGGCAGAAATCCTTGTCGATCTCTACACTGTAACCCTTACATTCAACTTTCTTGCCGTCGATCTTGTATGACTTTTTATCTGCATTTTCAAACTCGAGCTCTTTAAGATGCTTGTTCATGCAATTTGTAAGCTCCTTCTGAAGCTCGTCTGTATCTGAGTTGTAACCGTCATAGATCATCTTAAGAGATGCATCAAGAGATTTGAGCTCATCATCATTAACGTAATCGGTTATCATACCGTCTTTGTCAGCTGTATAGTCATATACGAAAAGTTTATCGCAAATTTCCGGAATCTCGGCCTTAACCTGCTTTGAATCAATACCTATCTTTGCAGACATACTGGGTATCTCGTCGATATCAAGGTCAACGATAACCTGCTTTTCTTTTCCAGCAACAATACTCTGTCCGCTTATATTTCCGAGATCATCAAGATCAGCATCAAATTCAACTGTATAATCCTGTGAGTTAAGGATTCCGCTAAGATCCTTTGCTACCTTTGTAAGGCCTGTCTCAACCGTGAAAGTCGATTTAATTGCCTTTTTAACCTTATCCTTCTTTGATGAGATAAGTCCGCCGAATATTATAGCTAAGATAAGAGCAACGCAAATAAGTGCGATCGCAGCTATACCGATAAGCTTGAACTTGGGATTATCATCATTCGTAGGTTCTGCCGGTATGGGCGAATAATCAGACTTGACGGGAGCGTCGTTACCGCCTGCAGGCTGTGATGCGGGCGTGGTAACAGGCTCACCTGTCATCGGATCGAAATTATTACCCTCGCTAACGGCAGCCTCTGTTGTTTCAACAGCTTCCACAGCAGTTTCTTCAACCTCTTTTGCCTCTTCTTTTACTTCTTCCTTTACTTCTTCTGCGGCTGCTGTTGCTTCAGCAGCAACCTCTTTGACTTCCTCATCGGGAGTCTCGATAGGTTCTCCCGTCATGGGATCGTATGTAATACTCATAATAAACTCTCCTCCACATTCTTCTTCAAGTGAATCTATAGAAAACGACAGGATCAGGAAGAGATCTCTCTTCTTATATCATCCATATCGAGTTCTTCTTTTTTGATCTTTTTAGTCTTGCCGTCGTTAAACAGCCATATTGTATCAGCCATCAGTATCTCTTTTTCGTTATGAGTTGAAAGAACTACGGTACCGTTGCGGGAAACATAGTCTTTCATCCACTCCCTGATACTCTCCTGATAATAAAGATCCAGAGATGAGGTAGGCTCGTCAAGAACAAGCACGGGCGGTTTTCTCTGCAGTGTACTTGCAATCGTTAATCTGCGCTTCATACCGCCGGATAATGCACTCACTTTGGTGTTTAACAGTTCAGTCAGTCCGAACTGTTCTATAACATTAAGATCGGGATTCTTTATGCCTGCCGCCCAGAATCTTAAGTTGTCCTTAACGGTAAGCTCTTCAAACAAAGGATCATCCTGCGGTACATATCCTGCGTACTTGGAAAACACTTTGCTGTCTTTGCATGCATCTTTTCCGAAAAAAGAGATCTCAGCCTTATCTGCTTTAAGTGTACCCGTTATTATCTGAAGAAGCGTTGATTTACCGCATCCGTTCTTTCCGACCAGAGCTGATATCTCACCCGGCATTACACTTATGCATGTGCCTTTTAATACTTCTTTTTTTCCGTAGCTTTTATATATGTTTTCTGCCTTTAACATATCCTACCCGTTAATAATTTACAAACACAGCCATTATATCATATTTGGGATATAAAGAAAAGAGAGCCAAAAGGCTCTCTATCCTTGAATATTGACTGAAGAAAATATTAGTTGTTGATGAACTTATCTTCTTCGTTGTTCCAGCTGTAAAGGCTTCTTACTTCCTCACCGATCTTCTCTGAAGGATGCTCAGCTGCGAGCTTTCTCATAGCCTTGAAGTGAACCTGACGTCCTGCAGGTGACATATCAAGAAGGAACTGCTTTGCAAATGAACCGTCCTGGATATCTGCAAGGATCTTCTTCATTGTCTTCTTTGTCTCTTCTGTAATGATCTTGGGACCTGTTATATAATCACCGTACTCAGCTGTGTTAGAGATTGAGTAACGCATTCCTGCAAAACCTGACTGATAGATAAGGTCGACGATGAGCTTCATCTCGTGGATACACTCAAAGTAAGCGTTTCTCGGATCATATCCAGCCTCAACAAGAGTTTCGAAACCTGCCTGCATAAGAGCACATACACCACCGCAGAGAACTGCCTGCTCACCGAAGAGGTCTGTCTCTGTTTCTGTTCTGAATGTTGTCTCAAGAACACCTGCTCTTGCTCCGCCGATTGCGAGTGCGTAAGCTAAAGCCTTGTCAAGAGCCTTTCCTGTAGCATCCTGATGAACAGCTACAAGACAGGGAACACCCTTGCCTGCCTGATACTCGCTTCTTACTGTATGACCGGGTCCCTTGGGAGCGATCATTGTAACATCAACATCCTTTGGAGGATTGATGCATCCGAAATGGATATTGAAACCATGAGCGAACATGAGCATGTTGCCTGCCTCAAGGTTGGGCTCGATATCCTTCTTATACATATCTGCCTGAAGCTCATCATTGATGAGGATCATGATAATGTCTGCTTTCTTTGCAGCCTCAGCTGCTGTATATACCTCGAAGCCCTGCTTCTCAGCCTTTGCCCAGCTCTTTGAACCTTCGTAAAGACCGATGATTACGTTACAGCCTGACTCCTTAGCGTTAAGGGCATGTGCATGTCCCTGACTTCCGTAACCGATAACAGCGATGGTCTTGCCGTCTAACTCTGCAAGATTACAATCCTGCTGATAAAAAATTCTTTGTGCCATTTTCATGACTCCTTTCCCGGCTATGTGCCTGTATTAATATAATGTATTTCTTTTTTTATCTTGGTGACCCAAGTAATGAACGTTAATCAACCTTAGGATAAACTATATCATCCGTTCCTCTTCTTAAGCCTGCGATACCTGTGCGGGCAAGCTCTAAGATCTCGTATCCGCTAAGCAGACTTATAAATGCTTCGATCTTATCCTGACCGCCGGTTATCTCAATGATGAGACCTTCGGGAGAAACATCGATAATGTTTGCTCTGAAGACATTAGCGAGACTTATGACACCTTCTCTTGACTTCGCATCAACCTTAACTTTTATCAGAGCGAGTTCACGATAAACACTTTGATCGGGTTTGAGCTCTTTTACATCACATACATCAACAAGTTTTGCAACCTGCTTTTCGATCTGTTCAAGTATCTCATCGTCTCCGCTTGCGACTATCGTAATACGGGAAACCTTTGGATCGGCTGTAACACCTGCCGTGATAGACTCTATATTGTAGCCTCTTCTTGAAAACAATCCGGAGATCCTGCTCAATACTCCCGATGTGTTCTCTACAAGTAACTGAAATACTTTTCTTTTCATTATCCGTACCGTTCCCTTTTTAATAATCTTAAAAAACGCTCATTTCCTATTATATAAATCTATAATTCCATTGTCAACGAATTAAATGGCAAGGAAATTGCGAATTATAGTCATGCCGTCGGGAGTAAGTATGGATTCGGGATGGAACTGGACACCGTATACATTATATTCTTTATGTTCAACAGCCATTATCTCGTTATCATCAGTCATTGCTGTGACCTTAAGACAATCGGGAAGAGTCTCTTTAACAGCCGCAAGTGAATGATACCTTGCAACTTCGATGTCTTGATCAAGACCTTTAAAGAGTTTTGATTCAGTATCTATATGAGCTATACTCATCTTTCCGTGCATAAGCTTTGAAGCATGATCTACAGTGGCACCGTATACTTCACATATGGCCTGATGTCCCAAACATACACCGAGTATGGGATATCTGTCACCGAGATTTTTGATCACCTCTTCACAGACACCTGCATCGATAGGCTTTCCGGGACCCGGAGAAATGACTATGTGCGTGGGCTTCAGTGAATCTATCTTATCTACCGAAAGCTCATCGTTTCTTATTACTTTTATATCTGTGTTTATCGTCCCTATAAACTGATAGAGATTGTATGAAAAACTGTCGTAATTATCGATTAACAGGATCATATTTTTTCTCCTTTAAGCCTGGTTTTTTACGGCCATCATGACAGCCTTGGCTTTGTTTATGCATTCGTGGTATTCGGTTTCAGGCACAGAATCTGCAACGATACCGGCTCCCGATCTTACAAACACCTTGCCGTTTTTCTTGAATGCAATCCTTATTGCTATACATGTATCAAGATTGCCGGTAAAATCGATATATCCTATAGCACCGCCATAAATTCCCCTTTTGTTATTCTCAAGTTCGTTTATGATCTCGCACGCACGTATCTTTGGGGCACCCGATAATGTTCCTGCGGGAAGTATGGAATCAACCGCATCGGTTGCCTTAAGATCGCTTCTGAGTTTACCTTTGACCGTTGACCCTATATGCATCACATGGGAATAACGCTGAACAGTCATATATTCCTCTACTTCAACCGATCCGAACTCACTTATCCGGCCGATGTCGTTTCTTCCGAGATCGACAAGCATGTTATGCTCGGCTTTTTCCTTTTCGTCAGCCAACAGTTCTTTTTCAAGAGCTCTGTCTTCGGCCGCATTTTTTCCTCTAGGTCTTGTGCCTGCAAGCGGGAAAGTATGAAGTATTCCATCCTCACATTTTACAAGTGTTTCCGGTGAAGCACCGGCCACTTCTATATCATCTCCCGAAAAATAGAACATATAAGGAGAGGGATTGATGGTCCTTAGCAATCTGTATGTATCAAAAAGACTGCCCTCAAAATCAGCTTCAAGCCTGTTTGATAAAACGACCTGGAAGATATCGCCTTCATATATATACTTCTTTGCCTTTTCAACCATCTTACAGTATTCTTCTTTACTGAAAAGTGCTCGATAGTCGGATCTTAACACACCGGGTTCGATCTTTGCCGGAGTGCCGTTCTCTATAAGGTCTATAATTGAATCTATGTCTTTTTGTGCCTGATCATAACCGTTTTCAATATCATTAAGATCGACAAGTGCTGTGATGACGATCTTTTGTCTTAAATTGTCAAAACAGATAACCTTGTCAAAGAGCATGAGGTCAACGTCTTTAAACTGTTCCTCATCTGCAGCATCAAGTTTTAATTTCGGTTCACTGTATTTGATGTAATCATATGCAAAGTAACCCACAAGACCGCCTGTGAAGGTTGGGAATCCTTCTATCCTTGGACATTTATGTTTTTCGACTATTTCCTTAATATGAACTGCCGGATGATCAACGTGTTCCTTACATATAACATTGCCTTTATCATCGGTGATCTTTATTTCGCCGTCATCGCAGGTGATGCACATCTTGGGATTGAATCCCATAAAAGTGTATCTGCCCCAGTTAACCTGATCTTCAACGCTTTCAAGAAGATAGACATGCTCACTCTTTTTCTTGAGTATTCTTAAGACCTCTATAGGTGTCCTTATATCAGAAAGGATCTCTTTCTTAACGGGAGCGTATCTGTACTGTTCCTTATAATCATATAATTCTTCTTTTGAAGGTATCATTTGTTTGACTCCTCAACAAATCTTTCCATAGCTTCATATGCCTTGCCGCTGTCAATGATCTTTTCAGCGAGTTTAACACCTGCTTCGAGTGAATCTGCCTTGCCTGCTATATAAAGAGCTGCACCGGCATTCATAAGTACTGTGTTTCTCTTGGGACCTTTATCTGTTCCGTTTAAAATACTCTTTGTGATCTGTGCATTTTCTTCGGGTGTTCCACCGACAAGATCTGCTTTTGAGCAACGATCAAAACCGAAATCTTCAGGCTTTATCTCATAAGTTGTGTATCTGCCCTTCTCGAATTCACAGACAGCTGTTTCTCCGACTGATGAGATCTCGTCAAGCTTTTCACGTCCGTATACGACCATTCCTTTTTTAACACCCATTCCGTAGAGAACTCTTGCAAGCGGCTCTATCAGGTATTCATCGTAAACGCCCAAAAGTATCATCGAAGGATTTGCAGGGTTTGTAAGGGGACCGAGGATATTGAACACAGTTCTGAAGCCGAGCTCTTTACGTATTGCTCCGACGTACTTCATTGATGTGTGATATTTCTGTGCAAAGAAGAAACAAAAACCTGTCTTGTCTAGAAGATCAACACATTTCTCGGGTTCAAGTGATATATTTGCTCCCAATGCTTCGAGACAATCGGCAGTACCTGACTTGGAGGAAGCTGCTCTGTTACCGTGCTTTGCAACCTTGACACCTGCAGCTGCCGTTACAAATGCTGTTGTTGTCGAGATATTGAAACTTCCTGCTCTGTCTCCGCCTGTACCTACTATCTCAAGAGTTTCCATGCCTTTTGTGTCACATTTTAATGCATGTTCTCTCATTGCCACAGCACATCCCTTGATCTCATCGATAGTCTCTGCTTTTGCTGACTTTGTTGAAAGAGCCGCAAGGAAGGCTGCATTCTGTGTAGGTGTTGACTGACCGTCCATTATCTCGTTCATAACGGTATATGCTTCATCATATGTAAGGTCTTCTTTAAGTACGATCTTTTCAATTGCTTCTTTTATCATTTTCTTATCCTCCGTATATTTGAATTTATTACTACAGTGCATTTAATTCTTTCTTGAATCTCTCTGAATATTCTTTTGCCGCTTTGGGATCAAAGTCATTTTCTCTCATTATGTTTATGAAATATGAACCTACTATGGCACCGTCTATAAGATCCTTCATCTCTTTAACATCTTTTGCTTCTCTTATGCCAAATCCCATCATAACCGGTATTTTAGAGATGCTCTTTACATATGAGAGGTATTCCTTGACTTCTTTATGGAAATCTGCTGACTGTCCCGTAACACCCATGGATGATACGCAGTATACAAATCCTCGCGCACCGTCAAGTATCTGAGGGATCCTTTCTTTGGACACAGGTGATACAAGTTGTATCAGTATCGTTGTATCGTCACCATCAAGAGCCTTTAAAAGGTTTTCCTGTTCTTCAAAGGGAAGGTCTGGCACTATGAGTCCGTCAACTCCGCTTTCATGACATCTTTTAACAAATTCATCGGTTCCCATATTTACTATCGTATTGTAATAGAGCATGAATACTATCGGCTTTTCGAACCCTTCACTTCTGAGGTTCTTCATAAGCTCAAATGTTTTGCCGACTGTAGCTCCGTTGAGTATCGCTTCATAACTTGCCTGCTGAATGACCGGTCCGTCTGCTATGGGATCCGAAAAAGGAATACCGAGTTCGATTATGTCCGTGTCATTCTGGGCTTTGAGTATCGTAGCGGTCTTTTCCATATCAGGAAGACCTGCCGTTATGTATGTGATAAAAGCTTTTTCATTCTTTTCTTTAAGGCTGCTTAAATGAGCCTCAATTCGATTCTTAGTCATAACTATCTCCTTTATGATCAGTTAAGATATCCTTTTCCCGCAAGATAATCAGATATCGTATTAACATCTTTATCTCCTCTTCCGGACAGGCATATGATCATGGACTGATCCGGGGTCATTTCTTTAGCTTTCTTAAAAGCATAAGCTACTGCATGAGCACTTTCTATAGCAGGTATAATACCTTCTGTCTGTGTGAGCTCCATAAGTGCATCCATCGCTTCACCGTCCGTTATCGGAACGTATTTGGCTCTGCCGGTATCATGAAGATAAGCGTGTTCCGGACCGACACCCGGATAATCAAGTCCTGCAGATATTGAATGTGCAAGCTGAATATTTCCGTCCTCATCCTGAAGAAGATATGAACGTGTTCCGTGAAGGACTCCGGGACGTCCCTTTGCCATTGATGCGGCATGTTCCATTGTATCAATTCCCTTTCCGGCTGCTTCGACACCGATGAGTTCAACCGAAGGCTCGTCTATGAAATCTGCAAACATTCCGATTGAGTTTGATCCGCCGCCGACACATGCCATAACAACATCGGGGAGTCTTCCTTCAGCCTCATAATGCTGTTTCTTTGCTTCTCTGCTTATTACAGCCTGGAATTCCTTTACCATCTTCGGATATGGATAAGGACCTATCGCTGATCCTATGATATAGAAGGTATCTTCAGCTGTCTTTGCCCATGTTCTTATAGCTTCATTTGTCGCATCCTTAAGAGTATTGCTTCCCGACTCAACTGCGACAACCTTGGCACCGAGCATTTCCATTCTCATAACATTCAAAGCCTGGCGCTTAACATCTTCTTTACCCATGTAAACAGTGCATTCCATATTGAAAAGAGCTGCTCCGGTTGCCGTAGCAACACCGTGCTGTCCGGCACCTGTCTCTGCTATGATCTTCTTTTTTCCCATGCGTTTTGCAAGAAGTATCTGTCCGATAACGTTATTGATCTTATGAGCACCGGTATGGTTTAGATCCTCTCTTTTAAGATAGATCTTTGTTCCGTACTTTTCACTTAATCTCTCAGCAAGATATAAAGGAGTCTCTCTGCCTACATACTGCTTAAGATAGTAATGATATTGTTTCAAAAACTCGGGATCGCGGATAGCTTCTTCAAAAGCTTTATCTATCTCATCCAGTGTGTTCATTAAAGATTCTGAAACGAACTGTCCGCCGTATTCTCCGTAGTATGCTTTTTTATTCATGTTTGTATCCTTTCATTGTTCTATAGATCTTACCGCATTTACGAATGCTGATATTTTATCTTTATCTTTACCCGATTCTCCTTCTACAGAGGAGCTTACGTCTACGATGTCGGGATTGAAAATGTTTATTCCTTCGGCCACATTTTCGGCATCGAGTCCTCCCGCAAGAACAAATTTCTTGGTAAAGAGCTTATCTTCCGACGGCGGTGATAAAGTACCCGCTTTTAAGAGCCTTTTGCTCTTATGCCAGTCAAATGTTTTACCGCTTCCGAAATCCGGGGCATCCATAACAATGGCCTCTATCTTGGTCCCAAGCCTGATCGGAAGCTGATGTATCCATTCCATTGTCATTGCAGCATGACCTGTATCCTGTGCATTGACGGCATACCATATCGGTATTGAGGAAGCATCTATAACGGCATTGCTTAGTCCCTTATGAACCTGAATGATATCAAAACCTCCGTTTTCTATCTCCTTTAGAAGTTCAACATCGGGAGATACGCAGACTGCAACTTTTTTGATATCGGGATTTAATGATTCGGCTATTGCTGCCGCCCTTTCCACTGTTATATATCTCTTGCTGTTTTTGTATATAACAAAACCTGCATAATCCACATGTTCATTATTAAGGTATTCAATTTCTTCGACTTTTGTTATTCCGCATATCTTTATCTTTGTCATCTTTTCCACCGTAGTGCGAGTTCTTTGGGATTCTCGCTTTCCATGAATGCCCTTCCGATAAGAAAAGCATCCACACCGACTTCTTTTAGATATTCAACATCGCTGTCATTCATTATGCCGCTTTCGGCAATGCTTACCTTATCCTGAGGTATATATTTCTTTAACCTACCCGTGTTTTCTAAAGATATTGAAAAATCCTTCAGATTTCTGTTATTTACACCAATGATACGGGGATCTATCTTTAGCGCCCTTTCAATCTCATACTCATCATGTGTCTCTACCAAAACATCGAGCTTTAACTCTCTTGCCAGCTGGTAAAAGTCTAACATCTGAGCGTCATCAAGGATCGCTGTTATAAGAAGGACTGCATCGGCGCCTATAACTCTTGCTTCATAAAACTGATATTCATCTATCATGAAATCTTTTCTTAGTATAGGGAGAAGTGAAACTTCTCTTATCTGTTTCAGATATTCTATATTGCCGTTAAAGTGGTCCTCCTCTGTAAGGCACGAGATCGCATCGACTGAAGCGTTATACTCATCTATCCTTTCCATAAGATCGATCTTAGAATCGATCTTACCGAGGCTCGGAGAAGCTTTCTTGAACTCACCTATAATGGAGATGCCGTCAGCAGCAAGTGCATTATAAAAAAGATTTACTCTGAAATCTCCATCTTTTATTGTGTTTTCGGCTTCTCTTTTTATATCTGCTTCACTGACACGTGCCTTGTGTTCGACAAGCCTTACTTTCTTATCTTCAACGATCTTATCCAAAATCATGATATACTCACTCCTTTGCAATAAAAAAACGGCATTACAAAACTGTAATGCCGGGACAGGTTCTATTCCTGCGGTGCCACCCTGCTTGATGAAAAATCATCCACTCATGCATACTACGGTAGCATCCCTCTATTGATAAACACATACCATCATATGCTGACTTTTTTTACGGAGAGTCTGCTCCGTCTCCCATACTCCGTATAAACGTTTCTGTTCGCCCTCTGAGGTCCATTCGTTCCTACGCTTTATGCTGCGATCGCACCATCCGCAACTCTCTCATATAAAGTGATGTAAGAATTACTCACTCCTCATCATCGGTTTTCTAAATTAAAACATCATGACTGTGTGTTTGTCAAGCGTTTTTTATCGATCCTCTGAATTAAATTTGATATGATTGGGATTCTAATCATTTAAAGAGGTTTCAAGAGCTTTTATAAGATTGGGCATCGTAGATTCAAAATCTACTCCATACCATGGTTTATTCGGGTTCTTTAGTGTCTCGCGTATTGTATCTGCAGTGTGATCGGCAGCTATCTTGAATGAATCCTTGATCGTGAGACTTCTCATCAGAGCACCGACAGCTATGCTTGAGAACAGATCTCCCGTACCGTGATAGCTTGCATCAACGCGATCATTCTGATATATGAAATATTCATCTTTCACGGTATCATAACCATATATACCGGTTTTACCCGGACTTAAAGAAACCCCTGTGATAACAACCATTTTCGAACCTAGCTTTGCAAGTTTCGATATCAGTTCTTTTATGTATGATTCATCATAGCTTTCTTTATATTCAGTACCTGTCATTAAGCATGCCTCGGTTATATTTGGAACTATGATATCGGCTTTTGAACAAAGCGAAGCATTCAGTTTGGCATATTCAAGATCAAAAGCCGGATAAAGCTTACCGTTATCAGCCATAACAGGATCAATAAAGATAAGTGTATCATCGGTTTTGAATTCATCAAAAATATGCTTCGCGATGGAGATCTCTTCTGCGGACCCCAGATAGCCTGTATATATCGCATCAAATTTAACATTTTCTTTTTTCCAGTGATCGGTTATGGGTATCAGATCTTCTGTAAGATCTCTGACGGTAAAGTTTTTAAACATGGTATGAGTTGACAATACTGCAGTCGGAAGTATGACAGTTTCAACTCCCATCGCTGATATAACGGGAAGCGCAATAGTTATTGAACATTTACCAAGACATGATATATCCTGAATAGTAAGAATTCTTTTCATTTTTTACCTCTTTTGTTATTTGTAATTAATCTGTAAATGATGCTGAATGGACTCGAACCATCATCTTCAGTCTATGAAAACCTATGCCATTCCAGCGGCCACAGCATCTAAATCATTATAGAAAGAATAACATGATAAGAATATATAGTCTAATACCGACATTCTATTATTTACTATAGGATTTCATTATATCTTCAGTATAAAAATCTCTCTTTTTTCATTTGGGTTGCTTATGATAGAATTATAAAAATCAGAATTTGATGAAGAAGGACTAATACAGATGAAACATATAATCACAGTTCAACATACACAATCTGTTCACCACACGAATGGTATGGTGGGTTCATGGACTGATTGGGATCTAACAGAGCTTGGCAAGGCTCAGGCGGATAACATAGGGAAAAAACTTGGTGATGAACTTGCCGGTAAAGATGTTGTTTTGTATTCTTCTGATCTTAAGCGTGCAAAGCAGACAGCGGAGGCTATCTCAAAACACCTGGGAGTTAATCCGATCTTCAGGCAGGAACTGAGAGAAAGAAATCTCGGAAAGTGCTGTGGGAAATCCGTGCAATGGCTTCGTGACAATATTGAATGTCCTGAAAAGACGGTTGACGACAGACTGTTCTCAGACGGTGAGAGCAGACGCGATGCATGGAATCGTCTTTGGCCCTTTTTTAAAGATATTATCGAAAGTGATGAGGAGTATGTCATCATTGTCTCTCATGGAGACCTGTTGAGCATATGGAATGCCATGTATATTGGACTGTCTGTTGAATCATATTACCAGGTAGATATACATGGTCCGGCCGGAGGGTTATCACATATGATCATAGGTGATGACAAAAAACGCAGAATAAGGCATATCAACGATATGTCCTACATATTGTGAACGCTGTGATTGATGATTAAGATTTGTATATTTGGAATAAAAAAGACTCAAGACCTTGCGTTAATAAGGATCTGAGTCTTTTTATCTTAATAAAATCACTGATTATTTGATATCCGGATGTCCGTTATTGCACACTGATCTCCCGTAAGAGCCATATAGATATCTTTCTGACCATCTTTTATTAGTGTGACATTCGTTAGGGAGATACCCTGGTTTTTAGTATAAGCTGTTATCTTATCACCGTCTCTTTCAAACTTCACTGTACAGTAATAGCCTTCCTTGTGGCTTTCTTCCATGAATCCCAGCCATCAAACTCTTCTGTTTCATTGACGATCAGTTTGTTCTCGGAACATCCTTCACTCTCCCAGTTTTCTCCATCCAGCCTTATAAGAGAGTACTCGGTATAATCGTTCGAGCCTATCAGTTGGCAGAATAAAAACTCATAAACTCTTCAATGGGCATAGGTTTTGCAAAATAATAGCCCTGGAACAGTCTGCAGCCCATCTGCGCGAGGGCTTTGTATTGATTTTCTGTCTCGACTCCTTCTGTCAGAGATTCTATCTTAAGATCGTGAGTAAGATTGATTATATTCTGAACGATCGTATTCGATCTTTCGTCATCAGTCGTCTTACCGAGGAAATTCATGTCGATCTTTAATACATCGACAGGCATATCCTTAAGCATGTTAAGTGAAGAAAAACCACTGCCGAAATCATCCATTTCAACGATAAAGCCTTCTTCTCTGAACTGCTTTAAAATATCCATACGATTATCAACATCATCCATCATCACTGATTCCGTGATCTCAATCCTCAGTTTAGCAGGATCTACTTCGTATTTCTTTACAAGTCTTCTTATCTCAGCGTTGACATCCATGAAATAGAAATCCTTGGGCGATATGTTTACGGATACAAACAGATCGATCCCCTTTTCTTTCCATGATGAAAGGATCTCACATGCACATCTCCACATATATTTATCAACTTCCACGATCATTCCGTTCTTTTCAAATACAGGAATGAATTTACCAGGAGGCATGAAACCGTTTTCGGGATGTATCCATCGAACAAGTGCTTCGCATCCGACTACTTTGCCTGAACTGTCAGCTATAGGCTGAAGGTAGGGGCAAAGCTGTCTTAACGTTATCGCTTCATGAAGCTGAGCGGATATATTCTGATCCCACAATACCTTTTTACGCATCTCGTCGTCATAGTAGGCAATGTGTTTCTGATAATCATCCTTAATATGAGAAAGTGCTAAATGAGCACGATCAAACATTACCGAAACTTCGGTATTTCTGTCAATAACTTCGTAGACACCGAGATGAATCAGTATATGATGTTCAAGATTTTCGTTTACAACAATGAAATCCTGCAATTGCATGTTAAGTCTCTGTTCATCGAAATCCTTCTTTGGAAGGCATATTCCGAAAGTGTCTCCAGCAAGACGGCCGTATACGCAATTATCGGAAACATCCGTACTTATCCATGCTGCAATGCATTTAATTGCATAGTCACCGAAATCGGTCCCGAATATGTCATTTACTATCTTGAAATTCTTAACATCAACAAATACTACGATGTAATCCTCATTCTGATTTTCAAGAATGGTTTTATGGATTATCTCGTAAAGATACTCTTTTGTATAAATTCCCGTAAGTGTATCGTGAGTGGCATTATAGAATTCCTGCTTGTAAGTCTGCTGTTCGGCTGTGTTGTCTCTGACACTCATATACACACCGGCTGAACGGTCTGCATCATCTTTAAGCGTATGCCATTCAAGAGTGAAATATCTTGCAGTGTCTCCCTGCCCTACTATCCTTCTGGTCATCCATGCTTCCCTGTCATCGTTCGGAGGACCGAACAGATTCACAAGAGCGTCGAATGCTTTATCAAACTGATCATTTTCAATGTTTACAAGCTGGCATCCAGCAGTGTTTGCCCAGATACAATTATTATATGCATCAAAAAGAAAAAGTGCATCGGGAATATCGCTGGCAAGATCTGCAAGCATACGGTCGAGCAATCGCAGCGGCCTGTAGTGTATTGAGAAATAATATACCAACAGTCCGAATATCCCAAGACATATCATGGATCTGTCTATGGGTGTTCTCGAGAATATAAAATATGTCAGCGTAAGGCATGTGATAGACAAACTTACGATTATAACAGTGTATCTTTCCTTGTAATACTTCGGAGATTTTCGAGCTTTATTGATAAATATGATAAAAGCGGCAAGGAATATACCGTAATCCAATATCCTGTGAAATGTAAGGCCGCCAAAAGGTATTATCCTGTAATACGGATATCCACCAAATTCGATCATCTCTGTATCAAATGCATGGCCTGTAATGGGATTAAGGACTATCTGGATCGCGTCTATTATCAGTAATGAATATATAATCCTCTTCAATGCTAAGTTAGACCATTTGATCATGCAGTAATCAAATGTAAAAACCAGCAGGCTGAACATGGAAAGATCCATGCCGAGAAAATAAAAATAGCATCCGACGGTAGATAATACCTCATAGCCGGACGCGATTATCAACATATTTCCTATTATGGGAGGAGTGATAGCGGATAACAAAATGGCAACACTTTTCCCTATAGGTTTATTGGACTTTTTTGCATTAAAAGCACAAGCTGTCAATACAACTGTCAATATAAAAAATCAAACAGAAAAAAAGATTCTCATTTTATCACCGAAAGACCGTATATACGATCCTTATTGTAAGCCCATTAATTCATACTAATTAAGACTAGCATATTAACAGTAACAGAACCGTATAACGGATTATCAGGTATTAATATATGAGATCTTAATATCAGTTTTCTTCACTGCATTTTTGAAGAGCCAGGCAACCTGTTCTTGCAACTTCTATTATACTTACGCCTGTTAACATTTTTATAAACAGGGATGTTCTTTCCGGTGTATCACACATCTGGATTATCATATGAGTCTTGCTCATATCAACAATGGTCGCTCCCATTATATCGCAGTTTTCCATGATATCCCTGCGTGTATTCTTATTGTATTTAACCTTTAAGAGCATAAGCTCTCTGCTTATAGCTGAAGGTTCGTCAAATGTCTTTACCTTAATGACATCAAGTTTCTTGTTAAGCTGTTTTTCGATCTGTTCGATGGTACGCTGATCACCGCTGCTTACTATTGTCATGCATGATGTGTTCGGATCATCGGTCTCACCCACTGCAAGGCTGTCTATATTGAAGCATCTGCGGCTGAAAAGTCCTGCTACTTTACAAAGTACACCCGATCTGTTTTCTACAAGAACTGAATATATCCTTTTCATCGTGTTCCTCTCTATTAATCAAGTATCATTTAAGATCAACAATTTGCCAGCGGATCCAGCATGCATTCCATGAGATATCTGTTGTCATCCTTAAGAAATGTTTCGATAGCTGCATCTACCTCTTCCATGCATGTAACTCTGATAAACGGCATATCATAAGCCGCAGCAAGTTTTTCAAGATCAGGATTGCCGCTAAGATCGACAACGCTGTAATTATCTGCATAATTGTAATGCTGGAACTGACGAACAAGACCCAGATAACCGTTGTTAAAGCATACAACCTTTACGGGTACATTGTTCTGTCTTATTGTGGCAAACTCGCACATGCTCATCTGGAAAGAACCGTCTCCGCATACTGCAACGACCTGCCTGTCGGGAGCAGCCATCTTGGCACCCATTGCAGCAGGTATGGAATATCCCATGGTTCCCATTCCGCCAGTTGTAAGGAATTGTCCGTCCTTAACACGTACATAACCGCATGACCACATCTGATTCTGCCCTACATCTGCAACGTATATAGAATCGTCTTTCATTGCAGCGGTAAGCTTTTTGATGAACATGGGAGCATCAACATATTTTGTATTCTCATTGAATTTTGTAGCAAATCTCTTTTTGTATTCGCAAAGAGTATCAAGCCATTCACTGTAATCAGCTTCATATTCCTTTACAAGAAGATCATCAAATATATAGTATGCATCTCCTACAAGAGGTATGGAAGGACCGGCGTTCTTTCCGATCTCGGCAGGATCGACATCTATATGTATCATTACCTTGTCTTTGGTTATGAGTTCGGGCTGATTAACTGCTCTGTCAGCAACTCTTGCCCCTACCACCATAATAACATCACATTCTGCAACAGCTCTGTTAGCATAGGCCTTACCGTTGTTTCCTACCATTCCGAAATACAGAGGATGGTCTGTGGGAAGAACACCTATACCCATCATGGTTGATACAACAGGGATATTGTGCTTGATGGCGAATTCTTCAAGTTTATCGCCTGCATTTGAAAGAAGCACTCCTCCTCCTGCATATATAAGAGGTTTTTTAGCCTTTTCAAGTTCCTTTATGACTTTATTGATCTGCACCATATTGCCTTTAACTGTTGGCTTATAAGTGCGCATATTTACTTCATCGGGATAACTGAATCGCTTAACTTCAGCCTGCTGCATATCTATCGGCACATCAATGAGTACCGGACCTTTTCTTCCGGTATTTGCAACATGGAATGCCTCCTTGAATATGCGCGGGATATCATCAACATCTCTTACAAGATATGAATATTTAACAAATGATTCGCATGCACCGGTGATATCAGCTTCCTGAAATACATCGCCGCCCATAAGCTCGCTCTTTACCTGACCTGTTATGCATACAAGCGGAATGCTGTCGGCAAAAGCTGTTGCTATTCCCGTTATAAGATTAGTGGCACCGGGGCCGCTTGTAACTGCACAGACACCGGGGATATCTTTTCTGACTCGCGCATAACCGCTTGCAGCATGAGCAGCCGACTGCTCAGTCCTTACGAGTGTTGAATGGATCTTTCCTGAAGCTCGTACAGCTTCATAAAAAGGTGCTATCGCAACACCGGGATATCCATATATCTCTTTGACGCCTTCTTCAATAAGACATTTAACCATTACATCTGCGCCGGTCATAATTAATTCTCCTGTCATTGATTATTAAAAACTGATATCTCAAAGTATACACTAATAAATTATATCTGTAACCTATCATTTGAATTTCTTAAAGAAATTACTTAAAGGCTCCACGACATTTCCAAGATCTTCGATCGCTTTGTTAAGACCTTCAAAGTCAATGGAATTGATATTGTCAAAAGCGCTTACAAGGCTTTCGGAACTGTCGTTGACCAACTTGGTCACAGATTCAAGCGTCTCTTCCATGGTAGCAACCGTGTCAGTAAGGTCGGTCATGATGGTCTGAGCCTGTAAAAGAGTATCATTGGCTGTTAACATCGTATTTTCTGCTGTTCTTAAGGTATTTAGCACTGCAGGAACAACACAGGCTACAAGTGCAACAAATACAGCCATTAAAACTGCCGTAAGTCTCGACCAGAAAAGCCTTTTCTTATTGGTCTCTTTTATCTGTTTAAGATATTCCAGTACTTCGTTTTTTTCTTCCATCTAATTATTCCTCCATTATCAAGATACCATGTTAAGAAGTTTCTGACACAGCTTTACCGCAGCGGCCGCATCCTTGCTGTATCCGTCAACCTTTATCTCTTCGGCATAATGCTCACTGGTTACTGCACCGCCTATTACAACTTTTGCTTTTAACCCTTTTTCCTTTACAAGCTGATTAACGTGGTCCATCTGCTTCATAGTTGTGGTCATCAGGGCTGAAAGTGCTATTATGTCAGCATCATATTCCAGTGCGGCTTCAACTATCTTTTCCTTGGGTACATCCTTGCCAAGATCTATTACATTGAAACCATAGTTTTTTAACATCAGAGCAACCAGATTTTTCCCTATATCGTGAATATCGCCTTCAACAGTCGCAATGACTATGACGGGCATATCTCCTTTATCGGCTCCGTTACCGAGAAGCGGCTCCAGTATCTCAATGGACATTTTCATAGTCTCTGCACTGGAGATAAGCTGAGGAAGGAAATACTTTCCTTTTTCAAAAAGATCACCGACTTCGTTGATCGCGGGTATCAAAACGTCATTCAAAAGATACTGAGGTTCAAGTCCCGCATCAAGACAGGCTTGAGTATCCTTTGCGATTGATGTCTGCTTACCTTTGAGCACTGAGGTTTTTAACACTTCCTCAGGCCTGGCACACTCCGTTTCCGCTTTGGCAGTACCCTTGGGTGCGAGTGATACATTTCCACCCGTAGAGTCAACACCTGCCTCAGCTAATGCATTCATCTTTTCTATGTAGAGAATATCAGCATCCTGTTTGTTCCTTAAAAGATTTGCTGCCAGTGCGGTAGCCATCAAAAGATTCTGGTTTGGATTGCTTATAGCCATAGTAAGACCGTTTGCTATCGCCATGCTCAAAAAGGTCGCATTTATATATCCTCTTTGAGGAAGACCGAATGAGATGTTCGATAAACCGCATGTTGTTGCAAATCCGTTTGTATAACAGTATTTGATCGTTTCTATCGTTTCTATAGCAGCTTTTTTGTTGGCACCGACAGTGGCAACCAGACCGTCTACAACTATATCTTCTTTCTTAAATCCGAGTTTGAAAGCCTCATCACTTACTGCTTTTATAATATCGATCTTTTCTTCGATGCATTCAGGAAGGCCTTTATCGGAAAGCGGAAGTAAGATGAACATGGCTCCGTATTTCTTTGCTATCTTAAGGAGCGGATCTCTCTTATGACTTTCATTTGAGATTGAATTTATCAGTGCTCTTCCGGGATATCTTCTCAAAGCAGCTTCGATTATATCAACATGAGATGAATCTATACAAAGCGGCAACTGTGTAACACCTGCCAACTCATCAATCGTATGAAGCATAAGCTCTTTTTCATCTACACCGCCCATACCTAAGTTTACATCAAGAAGAGTTGCTCCGTTTGCTTCCTGTTCTGTTGCAAACTCCAGAGCTCTTTCTATATTGCCTTCTCTGAGTTCAGCCTGGAAGGCTTTCTTACCGGTCGGATTTATCCTCTCTCCGACTATCATAAAGCTGTCATCAAGAGTAAATGATACAGTACGACGTTCACTGGTAAGATAATGCATATGAGGTTTTCTTTCGATATCAAGGATAGCCTTTTCATATTTCTTTTCAAAAACGGCTTTTATATAATCAGGATTGGTTCCGCAGCATCCTCCTATTATCGTTGCTCCGGCATCTATTATGTCTTTCATCTCATTTGCAAAGTTATCCGGAGTATTGTCATAATATGTATTTCCGTCAGCATCAAGCGCAGGTAATCCGGCATTCGGTTTTGCGATTATCGGTATATCGACAACTTCCCTCATTGCTCTTACGTTGGCACTCATATCTTTGGGACCCGTTGAACAGTTTGTTCCAACAGCGTCAACTCCGAGAGCGGCAAGCGTGATGGCTGCAGTCTTTGCGTCACTTCCCATAAGTGTGCGGCCGTCCGATTCAAAAGTAAGTGTTGCCATTATCGGGAGATCGCATAATTCCTTTATGGCGATTACGCACGCTCTTGTCTCCTGAAGGCTCATCATTGTCTCAACTATAAAAAGATCGACACCGCCCTTTATAAGAGCAGCTGCCTGTTCCTTGTATATGTCAATAAGCTCTTCGAATTCCATGGGACCCATGGGCTTTAACATGATACCTGTCATGGTCATGTCACCGGCGATATAGACTTTATGATCTGCAACAGATGCAGCTTCACGAGCATTATTTACAAGACCTATATTGATCTCTTCAAGTCTGTCAGCAAGTTCATGTTCCGCAAGCTTTGGTCTGTTTGCTGTAAAAGTAGGAGCATATAAAATGTCAGCTCCTGAAAGAGCGTAGCCTGACTGTATTTTTTTCTGGATGTCGGGATTTTCAAGCATCCATGCTTCAGGACAAACTCCCTGAGGCATACCTTCCTTAATAAGACATGATCCCATGCCTCCGTCCAACATCACTATCTTGCTTTCACACAGTTGTTTGAATTCTTGTTTTGTCATAAATGTTTCCCTGCATATAATTTAAAACACCAAAGGTCTGCGTCGTTGTCACAAACCTTTGGTGTCATCTGACTCACTCCGTCGCACCGTTATTCAGAGCATTTTCTGTTTCGGAGAATTCATTTTCTCCGCTCTCTTCCTCATACTCTTCTTCAAATTCCTCATCTTCCAAAGGACTCTCACCTATCTCTTCAACATCAGGCTGAGTCTTGCTGTCCTCAACAGGCTTGAAGTCTTCAGCATCTTCCTCAGTGATAGTAACTCCTTCGCCTTCGGGTATTCCTCCCTGAAGAATTATGGAAATATAATTCACTCTGGTAAGTGCCCTGTCATAATTCTGCTTTGCCATATCCACAAGCTGTTCGTCGGCATTATCGGGATCGGCCGCCCATTCCTTGTATAATCTGTCTGCCTCCTGCATATATGTGTATGCATCATCGGCAAGTTCTTCACATCCGCTGAAATTCTTAGGAACTTCAAGCTCAGACATCAGTTTGAACTGTTCCGTGAGCTTATCAAGCTGATCACATACAAGTGCAGGTGCCTGAGTCTTATTTTCATCGATAAGATCAAGAGTTTCCGTTATGATCGATATATTGCCCTGAAAAGCCATCATACCGTCATAATATGTCTGAAGTTTTTCCGTATTGCCGCATCCGAACAAAAACAGGCTCAGTGTGGCAGTCAATATAGCTATACTTAACTTTTTCATATAATTCCCACTAAATAATGTGTCTGCGTTAACTTACACCACAAAATATAATAGCACATTTCTTGTAAAGTGAACAGATAAATTGCAAAAAACGCCCTAAAAAAGCATAAAAAACCGGGATGAGCATACCCATCCCGGTAAAAAGATACTATTTTATAATTAAGCTTTAGCTTTTTTCTGCTTTGAGAAAGTCTGGATCCCTTCAACAACAAGGATGATTGCGAGTACAGCCATAGCAAGTGCGAAGATCAACTGGAACCAGTCACCCCATACTGCATCGGGAGTAAATACAACACCAAACTTCTTGATTACGGTCTGTACAAGTGATGTCAGAGTTGCACAGAGCATGAATACCATGGGGATAAAGAACATCTTATTGTTCTTTCCAACTTCACCGAGCCATGCACATACAGCCAACAGAGCAATACCTGCAAGGAGCTGGTTAGCTGCACCGAAAAGTGCCCATATAGCAGAAAGCTTTAATCCACCTAAGATACATCCGATAACAACCATGAAAGTTGTACCGAACAGAGGATGTGCAAGGACCTTTCTGATGCCGGATGCATCTTTCCATGTAGCCTCCTCTTCCTTTAAGAAGAGTTCAGAGAACATGAATCTTGAAAGTCTTGTACCTGTATCAAGTGATGTAAGCGCGAATACAGAAACAGCAAGTGTAAGAAGAGCTGCTATCGTATTGTAGATACCGCTTCCTTCAGGACCGAACATTGTTGCGATACCAGCACCGAATGCAGCTGAAGGTGAACCGAAACCGCCTTCGGTATACTTTGCGTATACCATACCTACAGCTATAAGTGATACTATACCGAGAGCTGACTCGATAAGCATTGAGCCGTAACCGATAGGCTTTGCATCTTTTTCGTTCTTAAGCTGTTTAGATGTTGTTCCCGTAGAGATAAGTGAATGGAAACCTGAGCAGGCACCGCACGCAACAGTGATAAACAGAGTCGGGAATAAGAATGATCCGTTCTCAAGCTTAAATCCGTTGAAAGCAGGAATAGAGAACGATGCATTTCCCGTGAATGCTGCTACAAGAATACCTATTACTGCTATTGCCATCATGGCATAGAGCAGAAAACTTGAAAGATAATCTCTGGGCTGTAAAAGGATCCATACAGGAACCAGAGAAGCTATAACGATATATACGCCAATGAAGATGATCCATGCTGTTCTTCCCATAACAAAACCGCAGTTAAGGCCGATAACTGTGATTATGATTATCGCAATTATACCTGCTATTGAAGCGGGAAGTGTCTTGATATTCATCTTGTTGGTGAAGTAACCATATACGATTGCTATAACTATGAAGAGCAAGGATATCATAGCTGTTGTCTGATTGTTTGTAGGACTGCCCGTTAAACCGAAACCGCCCTCTTCCGTAAAGAATGTTCCTGCGACGACATTTACAAAAGATGCGATAACAAGGATAAGAACAAGAAGTCCGAATACAAGGAAGAGTTTCTTTGCTCTCTGTCCCATCGTATCACTTATGATCTCGCCGAGAGATTTTCCGTCATGTCTTATAGATGCAAAAAGTGAACCGTAGTCCTGTAAGCCGCCGAAGAATATACCTCCGACTATACACCATAAGAATACCGGGAGCCATCCGAATACGGATGCCTGAATAGGTCCGTTGATAGGACCTGCGCCTGCGATTGAAGAAAAATGGTGTCCCATCAGTACAGCAGGGGGTGCTGCGACATAGTCAACACCGTCTTCTTTTTCGATAGCAGGAGTTTTTCTTGTTGGGTCGATGCCCCATTGCTTAGCAAGCCATGAACCATAGGTAACATATCCTATGATGAGCAATGCTATAGCTGCAAGAATGATTAATAATGCTGTCATCTTTTCATCTCCTTTTCCCTATAATTATATTGCCAACAGACTCCATCAGGATCCTTGCCTGCTTATTGAAATAAGCAATCCCGCTGTCAAGTCCAATAACAATCAATCTGTAATTGGAATAGCCGTATAACGCATGATTATAATTCTTACTGTGTTTAATTTTCTTGATGCACTCTAAAGCATCATCATCGATAGATTCCGAAAATATCACGAGTACAACATCCGTATTCTTATGATCGGGTCCCGGTTTTACATGTGATATGCCTTCATTCCAGGCCTTTTCATCAACTTCTTTAAGAACATCGGTTGTCAGCTTATCGATCTTTTTAAAATATACATATTCAGCAGTGTGTATATCTGCGACCTTGGCGGATTTTATAAGAAAATACTGTTCACTCTTCGAATCAAAAACAGCTTGAGCGTCAAAGCCTTCGGTCACATCCTCACGGTCCACGTTATAATATACCGAATATGAATCCATGAAGTTATCAAATACTTCATCATATGCAAGCGGGTGATCAAAATGAAGTTCCTGACCGCTTATTCTGTATTTATCTTTTTCTTTTTCCTGTTTCGGGGAATCTTTCGGAGCTTTTGTATCAAGAGTCGGGACCAATTCTCTCAGTTCATTCATCAGTATCTGAGCAGCTTTCTTGCCTGGAAGAGATATCTCCATCAGTTCACGATCATTCGCCATGATAACAAGATATTCAACTTCAAGATCACCGTCACCGCAGCAGATATTTGCATGAAGTGTACGGACTCTCCTGAATATCCTTTGAGAATCCTGATATGCGATATAAAAACATTTTAACCCTTTTTTTACAAAAAGATAGTTTTCGGAAAGTGTAACATTACCGATTGTATGACCTGATTTTAAAGAATCCTTTAAAACATTCTGATCGGTATTACTGTTACCATTCTGATAAAGACATTTAAAGATCATATGTCATGCTATCTCCCCAAAAATTACTTAATTATAATTATAATACTTCGAAAAAATAAAACAACAAAAAAATCGGCCGGTAAAATAAATACCGACCGATCTGTAAAGTCAAAATATATTAGAACTTACCTGCCTTAGCAGCTTCCTCGATTGAAACAGCAGTTGAAACTGTCATACCAACCATCGGGTTGTTACCTGCACCGATAAGACCCATCATCTCAACGTGAGCGGGAACTGATGAAGAACCAGCGAACTGAGCGTCTGAGTGCATACGTCCCATGGTATCTGTCATACCGTAAGAAGCGGGACCTGCAGCCATGTTATCGGGATGAAGTGTACGTCCTGTACCGCCGCCTGAAGCAACTGAGAAATACTTCTTGCCTGCTTCAACTCTTTCCTTCTTGTATGTACCTGCAACGGGATGCTGGAATCTTGTAGGATTGGTTGAGTTACCTGTGATAGAAACATCAACGTTCTCTTTCCACATGATAGCAACACCTTCACAAACGTCATTTGCACCATAGCAGTTAACCTTTGCACGAGGTGAGTTAGCATCCTTTGAGTAGCACTTGCGTGATACTTCCTTAACAGTGTTTGTATAAGGATCATACTCTGTCTCAACAAATGTGAAACCGTTGATTCTTGAGATGATCTGAGCTGCGTCCTTACCAAGACCGTTAAGAATAACTCTAAGCGGTTTTGTACGAACCTTGTTAGCCTTTTCAGCGATACCTATAGCGCCTTCAGCTGCTGCGAATGACTCGTGACCTGCAAGGAATGCGAAACACTCAGTCTCTTCTTCAAGAAGCATCTTTCCTAGGTTACCATGTCCGAGACCAACCTTACGTGTATCGGCAACTGAACCTGGGATACAGAAAGCCTGAAGGCCTTCACCTATAGCAGCTGCTGCATCAGCAGCTCTGCGGCAGTTCTTTTTGATAGCGATAGCTGCGCCAACAGTATAAGCCCACTTTGCATTCTCAAAACAGATGGGCTGGATGCCTTCGATAAGATGATATACATCTATTCCGGCAGCATCACAAATATCTTTACACTCTTCGATAGATCCGATGCCGTACTCTTTAAGCTTAGCAAGGATCTGAGCTTCTCTTCTTTCATATGATTCAAATAAAGCCATCTTAAAAATCCTCCTTAATCCTGATCTTAAACTTCTTTGTCTGTTCTGGGATCGATGATCTTAGCAGCATCAGCTACACGACCATACTGACCTGAAGCTTTGTCAAGAGCAGTCTGGGCATCGTCACCCTTCTTGATGAAGTCCATCATCTTACCAAAGTTAACATACTTGTAACCAATGATCTCATTATCCTCATCAAGAGCTATACCTGTGATATAACCATCTGTAAGTTCAAGATATCTGGGACCCTTAGCAAGTGTTCCGTATGTTGTACCAACCATGGAACGTGTACCCTTACCGAGATCTTCAAGACCTGCTCCGATTGCAAGACCGTCCTCAGAGAATGCAGACTGTGAACGTCCGTAAACTATCTGGAGGAAGAGTTCTCTCATTGCTGTGTTGATAGCATCACAAACAAGGTCGGTGTTAAGAGCTTCCATAACGGTTCTGCCGGGAAGGATCTCAGCTGCCATAGCAGCGGAATGAGTCATACCAGAACAACCGATAGTCTCTACAAGTGCCTCCTGGATGATACCATCCTTAACATTAAGAGAAAGCTTACATGCTCCCTGCTGAGGTGCACACCAGCCGATACCGTGTGTATAACCGCTGATATCCTTGACCTCTTTTGCCTTTACCCATTTTGCTTCTTCGGGTATAGGTGCGCAACCGTGATTAACACCCTGCTTTACGGGGCACATCTCTTCAACTTCTTTTGAATAAATCATGTGTGAAACTCCTTTCGATTTTATATATCCTCCGAAATTCCCACGTGTATAGAGGGAAAATGGAAGTTTTATCCGCATTGATTATTTTGCCACATGTACTGGCAAAAATCAATGAATTTCTTAACCTTGTGCAAATGAATGTCCGATGCACTCTCCCATTAAAACAGGTGTTTCATATCCGTTATCGGTAGCCTCGAACAATCTGTCGTCAAATATGACCTTATCTTTCTTTATAAGCAGGACTATGGTTGAACCGCCATATTCGAAGTAACCTTTCTCTTCGCCTCTTGCAACCTGTTTTTCATCATGAAGATTTTTGATCTTGCCGACCAGCATCGCACCGACCTCCATCATGAGAACAGTGGAGAAATTATCGGTCTTTATAAGCGTATATTCCCTACTGTTTTCGGTTAATACGGGAAGAGTCCTTAAAGCAATCGGTCTAACGGTATGAAGAGAACCGTCGATATGCTTATTTTTGCTTTTGTATCCGCTGACCGGATAACAGTATCTGTGATAATTGTCTACACAGAGCCTGAATACAAGACAGATACCGTCCTTGTACATATCAGCAACTCTTTTATCCCTTACCAGATCATAGACAGAATAATTACTCTGCTTTATTGGAACGATAAGTCCCTCGTGAATATGATAAGCGCTTAACAGGCCGTCACTGGGGGCAATAAAGTGAGATGGTTCCATATCTATGGGCCTAAGATCTGATCTTATATGTCTTGTAAAGAAACTGTTAAAGCAGTCATATTTTTCTTCTTCGTATTGTGACATATCGATATCGTTATTCTTTGCAAACGGCTCTATCATCGAACATGAAAGAGAAGAATCCATATATGCACCCGCAACATAAGAAACAGCCCTTGAGCTTAAAAGCTTAAGAGCTATCCTTCCGGGTATCGTTCTGTATAAAAACATCAATTCTTTACTGTCTTTTGGGATTTTTACCGGATCTGAAAGCATATCATCTACCCTGAAACATATTCCATGCGACAAACAACAATATGAATTCAACGATACCGATACCTACCATGATCATAAGTCCTTTAAAAGTAGGTTTCTTGATCTGCAATCTTGAAAGGAATAAAAAGCCAAGAACGATCATGAACGCAAAATACACCATTGTAATATCGACAGGAATTATATACTGAAACAACATGACCGTCGGAAATACAAGTGAAGCACTTGTTACAGGAACACCGCTGTAAAAGAGTCTAACACCTTCTTCTTTTTTCTGACGTTCTTCTTCATCTACATTGAAGTATGCCAGTCTGATCATTGCGGCCAGTATGTAAAGAAGCATTATGGTAAATAAAAGTACGCAAAGCGAATTCTCAAATTTGGTGGCATCGGGACTTCTCGGAACATCGGGAATGAATTCACTTACTCTGACGAGCGCATCTCCTATGCATGCAGGAAGAACACCGAATGCAACGAGATCGGTAAGCGAATCGATCTGGATACCGAATTTTATCTCGGCTTCCGAACGGTTTTTCTTGGTCCTTGCAACTTTTCCGTCAAATGCATCACACAATCCGGAAAACATCAGAAAAAATATGCCCAGATACGGATGCCCTGAACCGTGAAGAGTCACAAATATGCCAAGCCCCGCAGAAAGCAGGGAAAGATATGTCAAAAAACAGGTATAATCATAAAAACCCAGAAACATTGGTTTAACAAGCCTTTCTTTTCAGTTAAACTTCTCCGAACAGATCCTCAACATCAACACTTACAAGAAGAGCTTTTCCTTTGTTGTCTCTGCCGGAAACCCAGGAATACATGTTAAGACAGAGTTTACATGTTGAAAAGTTGTATGTCTCGATCTTTGCATTAGCCGTAGTGTCATCAGGATTCATGTTCTTTAAGGGACAGTCTTCACATACGGTAATGAAATTATGGAGTATTTTATAACACTTTGATCCTATAGCCGAAACTCCGGCTGCATCAAGTGCTCTTGAGTTCATATATTCGATAGTATAGTTCTCGGAATCTATGATATAGATATCTGCCGGCATTCCCTCGAACATCTCGATCTTGGCCATAAGATCCTTGGATGCTCTGAAACGGTTTGATATCAAAGCATATGACATTATGGCACCTGCCTGTGAGGAGAATTTGGCAAGATCGTTCAAGGATATACGGTTACCATCCTCTTCGATTTTTTCATAAACGATTCCGCCTATACATTTTCCCTCATCCTTTACGGCGAAGAATACTATCTCACAGTCTCCCATTACTCTCATATATTCAAGTATCTCGGGATCTGTATACTGATCATCAGTATGTACTATGGCACAGTCATCGAAATCTTCATAAAGCCTTAGAACAAGATCCTGCTTTAAGAGATTCATCACATCAGTATTGGGATATTCACATCCCGGAAGAGCAAATTCAAGATGCTTTTCATCATAAACGGAATGCTCGCCGTTCGTCAATATGAAAGCTCTGCTGAATCCGTGATAGAGACAGAATATCTCAAGTATTGAATTCAAAGAAGCATATATATTGGAATCATATCTGAACATCTGTCTGCAGACATCCATAAAGTATCTGTCCCAGTCACTTCCTGATATGCTCCTGTAATCTATCTCTCCGTAAATACCGTTTAAGATGTATTCACTGAATTTTGCTTTAGTAACGGCAGATTCATATATTCTGTAGCCGTTTTTACCGTTTGCCTTGGCTCTCATTAGAGCCTGATATGCCTTGTCCAAAAGATCGGCATAAGTCCTGCCGTGGAACGGATATACGGAAACACCTATTGATGATGTGACCTGCATATCGGAAACATATATCTCCGAAACAGATGTAAGTATCTTTTCACATAACTTCTCTAAATCCGTAACGGCTCTTATGTTTCGTACAAGAACTGCATACTCATCACCGCGAAGCTTTGCAACGATATCGGTTCCCTTGAAGAACTCATTTATCTTGCCGCTTATAATATCCAGTATCTCATTACCGCCATCAACACCCACAAGGTTATTGATCTCGGCAAAATCATCAAGATTAAATATGAGCAGACCATGGATCACATGGTCTCTTTCAGCCTTTATGACTGTATCTATCAATGCTTCAAGCTCATTGTAGAATAAAGTTTCATCGCTCATACATTACCCTCTCTTTGAAACAACTACTCCATTCTCCTTATATATGCTCTTTGGAGGAATGACACCTCTTACACAGCTTACAGGATAAATATTTGTTTCTCTGCATATAACGGTACCGGGATTGAGGACACTGTTACAGCCGACTTCAACATCATCTGCTAACATTGCTCCCACTTTCTTTATTCCGGTTTCTATCATTTGTTCACCGTTTTTTATAACGACAAGCGTTTTATCAGACTTTACATTTGATGTGATGGAACCTGCTCCCATATGCGATTTGAATCCAAGGATCGAATCACCTACATAATTATAATGGGGAACCTGAACCCTGTTGAAAAGTATTACATTTTTAAGCTCGGTTGAATTACCTACAACAGCATTTTTTCCGACTATGGCGCTACCTCTTATGAAAGCACAGTGACGAACTTCGGCTTCCTCATCTATTATGCAAGGCCCGCCGATATATGCGCTGTCAAAAACTTTCGCACTCTTTGCGATCCATACATCATCGGAAATGCACTCATAAATATCAGCCGGCAGAGTTTCTCCCAGCTTTATTATGAATTCCTTTATATGTGGGAGAACCTCCCATGGGTATGTGTACCGCTCTAAAAGAGGCTTTGCAATAGTCTCATCAAGAGAATACATATCTTTTATGCTTATAACTTCCATCATCATTCCCGTCCTGATTTTAGATTGATTATAACACAAGAGCAACGTCAATAAAATCCCCTGATAACTTTGAAATTATTGTTGAGCTGTTCTCGTGTTACCGTGCTTTTCTTGACTCCGTCAGTCCTTCTTACAACAAAATCATTGAGTTTGATCATATATTCGTCAGAGGATATGCCTCCGTTTGCGACTCCTGTAAGTCCTTTTTCCCAGCTTGCGGTAAGCTCCGGATTTAAAAGAGGTTTTATCGAAGCTGATACGACTTCATAAATAAGCTCACCCAGAAGCGTGGGAGTTATGATCTGTGTCTTGTTATTTATCGCCAGATATTTATTTGCAACAAGTTTTTTGAGTATCTCTGCTCTTGTTGCGCTTGTTCCTATACCGCTGCCCTTTATCTGGGCTCTGAGTTCCTCGTCTTCAATGAGCTGACCGGCATTCTCCATCGCAAGAATGATCGATCCCGAATTATATCTTTTCGGAGGACTTGTCTCGCCTTCACGTATATTTATTTCTTTAAGGCTTACAACAGTTCCTTTTTTTACAGTCTTCAAAAACTCCTCAAGATTAACGTCTGCATCCTGTTCGAGTTCATCCTCGGAAGTCTTTTCATCTTTTGTCTGAGGCTGTTTGTCCTTTGAAGATGCAAAAGAGTATTTCATGACTTTGAGATATCCCTCATCCAAAAGAGTCTTATAGTTGGAAAAGAAACTCTCTGTTTCTACAAGAGTCTCGAGACTTATCTTTTGATATACCGCAGCCTTATAAAATACAGCCAGAAATCTTCTGACTATTATCTCATAAACTTTTCTTGAAACATCACTTAGTTTTGTAAGGTTGTTGATACCCTGCCCGGTCGGGATTATAGCATAATGGTCTGTTATCTGTTTATCATTTACATATCTGGATTTGGAGATTTTCTTGTCAGCTCCTGTCGCAAATATCTCCTCGACAAATCCCTTTACCATGTTGATGTTCTTTAAGCCATTGAGATTTTTATATATCTCGGAAGCTACGGCAGATGATAAAACCCTTGCGTCTGTACGGGGATATGTTGTCATCTTCTTCTCGTACAGCTCCTGAGCTATCGAAAGAGTCTGGTCAGGGCTGATCTTAAAGAGTTTTGAACAGTCATTCTGAAGTTCGGCAAGGTTATAAAGAAGCGGAGGATTCTTGGTCTGTTTCTTTTTATCTATGCCGGCCACTTCACCTGTTTCAAATGATCTTATATATTCAACAAAAGAATTCGCATCTTCCTTCTTTAAAAATCCGTTTTCCTTATACAGATTCGGGGTGTTGTAGTATTTGCTTTTTTCTGTGACCTTCCACTCACCCAGATAAGATATGGGGCCTTTATCAAAGTTATCATCCGAGAATATCGCATTTATCTTATAAAAAGGTGTCTTTACAAATTCTCTGATCTCACGTTCTCTTCTAACGACCATTCCCTGAACGCACGTCATTACACGACCGACGGCAATGACCGTTCTGTCGCTCTTCATGAAATCTGTTATATAACCTCCGAATTTGAGAGTAAGAGCACGTGAAAAATTGATACCCATAAGGTAATCTTCTTTGGCTCTCAGATATGCTGCATCGGAAAGCTTATCATACTCCGACATATCCTTTGCTTCCCTTATGCCCCTAAGAATCTCATCTTCAGTCTGTGAGTCGATCCATACTCTCTTTAACAATGCATTTTTGTTATACCCAGCTTCTTGCATGACGAGCCTTTGGATATATTCACCTTCACGTCCCGAGTCGCCTGCATTGTAAATAACATCAACATCCGGTCTGTTAAAGAGACTTTTTATGACTTCAAACTGATCTTTAACATTTTCTATTATCTGGTATTTATAATCTGTAGGTACAAAAGGAATCGTATTAAGATTCCATTTTTTTAAAGCGGGATCATATGCATCAGGATAACACATGGTGACAAGATGACCCACACACCATGTGATTATATAATTATCCGATTCCATATATCCTTTATGATTCCTGGTATTTTCTTTTAAAGCGGCAGCAAACTCTCTGGCAACGGAAGGTTTCTCCGTAATGATCAGTTTCTTACCCATATCACATATTATCCAATGTCACCAAAGTGATGTTCTTCTTACTGCTTGATGCAAATTTCAGTTTCTCATCAAATCCCTGAGCCGAAATGAGCATACAGTAGTCAGCTCTTATCCTTGCCTGTTTTGCACAGAACAAAAGCCATTCGTAATCATCGAATCTTATCATCGGCTTTTCCCAGTTGCACAGAACAAGAAGAGTGTTTCCGTTCTCATCATTTGCAACAAAATCTATGGTGCCAAGCTTTCCTATCCATCTTCCGAGTCTGCTGTATCTTATCGGAAGGTTGCCATGTTCATTCTGATATTCAAGATACTCCCTGCAAACTACAGGGAAGAATTTGGCAGTATATTTCTTTATGTTTGGCTTGATATGCTTTTCATAAAAAGCAGCTCTTGAATCTTCTTCAAGCTCATTTTTAAAAGGGAATATATACTTATATGTAAAATCCACGTAATTGATGCAGATATCATATATACCCTTTTGCGTATTGTTTCGCCCTTCAGTATCAACAGAGAATTCCTTGCTGACAAAACCGAGTTCCATAAGATTCTTTATGTATACACTTATCTTAGCTCTTGAGAACAGAGTATGATTATAAAGATCGTTAAGCTTGTTCTTTCCCGATGCAAGTGCACATAGTATTGTATTGTATACTCCAGTCTCTCTGAGTTCCTTTTTAACCGCTTCTTCACCGTATGTGAACAGAGGGGAATTTACATCAAGAATGTTGTTGACGATGTTCTCTTTCAAGCTCTTGTTTCTGTCAAAATATGTCCAGAGCCTGGGTATTCCGCCAAGTATTGCATATGCGCTTACTACATCTTCAAAACGCATCTTTGCAAAATATTCTCTGAAGGCTGCAAAACTGAGTTCCTTTACTTTAAAGAAACCTGTTATATGCTTCGCATCCATTCCGATCTTTTTGACCATACTGTTCTCCACCCATTCAATCGAAGAACTGATGAGTATAACAAAGTATGTCTTCTCGCTTTCAGTCAAGAACTTAAAAAGCTGTGAAGTAAAATCTGTTGAATATTTTAAAAGATACTGAAATTCGTCAAATACCAGGACAGTCTTTGAACTGTCTTCTGAAGCATCTATAGCCTCAAAGACATCTGTGAAAGAAGGATATGCATTAAGATCAAGTTCCTTATGACTGTAATTTGCCCACTGATACAGCATCTCTCTTTCGAATAAAGGCTTGCAGTCAAAATGATACGACCTTACATCTTTTTCGAATTCTTTTGCAAGTGAACTCTTCCCGACTCCGTCAAGACCATACATTATCATAACCTGATCATCGGGCCTGTTATAATATGAATTGAGTAAATTGATCTCTGCTTCTCGTCCTATGAGCATATAAAAACCCCCTTAACCGGAAACTTCCTCGGTATCTGGTTCATTCATTCCTCGTTTATCAAGTAAAGCTCCTATCTGTTCAAACTGCATCGGTTTTCCGAGATAATAGCCCTGTATATTCTCACATCCTATGTTCTTAAGAAGGCTGTACTGGACTTCCTGTTCAACACCTTCGGCGATAGTATCGAAACCAAGCTTTTTACTTAGATCTATGATAGATTCGGCGATGGTTCTTGTTGAACCGTCGGTTACAACATCATCAACAAATGATTTGTCGATCTTTAATGTATCTATAGGCAGGTCTCTTAAATACGACAATGAAGAGAACCCTGTTCCGAAATCATCCATCGAGAATCTTATACCAAAGTCCTTAAGAAGCTTCATCTTGTGAATGATCTCCTGCATGTTGTCAATGAACACGCTCTCTGTTATCTCAAGTTCGATATTTGTAGGACTGATATTGTATTTCTTTATTATTGAAATCAGATATTTAACAAAGTTCTTGTTCTTGAACTGAAGTGAAGAAACGTTGATGGACAACAGGAAATCATCCATATTTCCGTATTCTTCTTTCCACTTGGCAAAGTCCGAGATACTTTCTTCAATTATCCAGTCTCCGAGTAACAGTATCGAACCGTTCTTCTCCGCAATGGGGATGAAGGTTTCGGGGCTTACTACGCTTCCGTCTTCCTGTCGCCACCTTACAAGAGCTTCTACACCTCTTAATTCTCCGGTGGTCGTATCATACTGAGGCTGATAATACATGAAGAAGCTTTGATCCTTTAAAGCTTTTGCCATCTTCTTTTCAAGCTCGATATTCTCAATGAACTCATCGATTATCGGTCTGTCATAATACTGAACATTGTTCTTGCCTTTGTTCTTTGCTTTTAACATGACTATTTCGGCAAGATTGATAAGTTCAAAGTAATTCTCTGTTGATTCGGGATATTCGGCTACACCAATACTTACGGTAAGTGTTGCTTCCTTGCCGTTAACGAGTTTGATCGGAGTTTTCATTATATCCCTGATCTTATCGGTTACGGCTTCTACGCTTCTTTTTCCGACAGGATCATATATAGCCATGCAGAAAACGTCACTGTTGAAATGAGAAACCAAGAGGTTGTCATCCATCAAATGTTTGAAAGAAAGACCTATAGACTGAACAACTTCGTCCCCCTCTACTATGCCCATGCCGTCATTGACTTTTCTGAAATCGTCAACGTCAATGAAGAGTACGCTTACAACCGTATTATTCTCTTTGGCTTTCTGAACAAGTTCACCAAGCATCACAACAAAATAATTTCTGTTGTACAGACCTGTAAGAGTATCAAAGTAAGCCATGTATGTGAGCTCTTCATTCTGCTGTTTAAATCTGGTAACATCATTGAAAACAACGATCTTCCAGACGGGTATACCCGCATTGTCATATAATACATTGACATTGCAGGAGATATAGAGCTTTTTATCTCTCAATTTGAAATCATATGAAGCTTTTTCTTCGCCGGATTTTTCAAGATTTAAGACGCGATAAATACCCTCGACGAATTCGTCCTCGGTCAGATCGACGATCTGACCTACAGAAACGAATCGTGATGGTTCAAATCCAAAGAAATGTGACCAGTTTCCCAGCACATAAGGTTTTTTGTCTTCATAATCGAAATATATGAAGGCACTTTCTGAAATATCACAGATGTTTTTCAGCATACCCTCGCTTTTAGCCAGTTTACTGTTAACAGCCGAAAGGAGGCTTATCTGATAGTTGTTGTCCTCATTCATTTATGCGTAATCCCCAATACTTATGTCTTTTTTGCTGCTTATTTCTTTGTAATATAACCCTGTGCTTTAAGAAGCTCTGCGCAAAGAACAGCGCCGCCTGCAGCACCTCTTATCGTGTTATGGGAAAGTCCTATGAATTTCCAGTCATAGATCTTGTCTTCACGGATACGACCTACGGATACACCCATTCCGTTTTCATAATCAACATCAAGTTTAACCTGAGGTCTGTTATCCTCTTCAAGGTACTGTATAAACTGCTTGGGAGCGCTGGGAAGTTCAAGTTCCTGAGGAACTCCCTTAAACTCTCTAAGCTTCTGTATAAGCTGTTCTTTCGTAGGCTGCTTTTTAAACTTTACATATACTGCAGCGGTGTGACCGTTAAGAACGGGAACTCTTATACACTGGCATGTGATCACGGGAGATTCTGCGGGCTTTATTACACCGTCTTCAATCTTACCCCAGATCCTTAAAGGCTCCATTTCGCTCTTTTCTTCTTCACCGCCTATATAAGGGATAACGTTCTCGATCATTTCGGGCCAGTCTTTGAAAGTCTTTCCTGCTCCGGATATAGCCTGATACGTGCAAGCTACAACCTCATAAGGTTCAAACTCCTTCCAGGCCGTAAGAACCGGTGCATAAGACTGGATAGAACAGTTGGGTTTAACTGCTATGAATCCTCTCTTTGTTCCGAGTCTCTTTTTCTGGAAATCTATTACGTTCATATGCTCAGGATTGATCTCCGGAACAACCATTGGTACATCAGGAGTCCATCTGTGAGCAGAGTTATTGCTGACGACAGGTGTCTCAGCCTTTGCATAATCTTCTTCTATCTTTCTGATCTCGTCCTTTGTCATGTCAACAGCTGAAAAAACAAAGTCAACCTGTGATGAAACAGCCTCTACTTCGTTGACGTTCATAACAACGATCTTTTTAACTGCTTCAGGCATGGGCTTATCAAGCTTCCATCTGTCACCTACTGCTTCTTCGTAAGTCTTGCCGGCACTTCTGGGGCTTGCAGCTATCGTTGTAACTTCAAACCAGGGATGATCTTCAAGAAGAGATATAAATCTCTGACCTACCATACCCGTACCACCAAGGATACCTACTTTTAACTTCTCACTCATAATAATTCTCCTCCCGTTATATAAATAACTATTCTTTTACATATGATTGATACAAAACATTCCTGTCCTTAAGATACTTTTCATACAGATCAAGGACCTCTTTCATCTGTTTAGGTCCCGGAGCTCCCTTAGTAAGTCTCTTTTCGACACAGGTCTTTAATGTGATAGCGTCGTACAGATCAGCTTCAAACACATCCGAAACGCTCTTTAGCTCTTCGAGTTCCAGATCTTCTATACTGCAGTTCTTTTCTATGCATAACAATACGAGTCTTCCGATTATGCCGTGAGCATCTCTGAAAGGAACACCTTTCTTAACAAGATAATCGGCGGCATCAGTGGCATTCGTGAATCCGTTCATTGCGGATCTCGCCATGATTTCAGGTCTGAACTTCATTGTATCGATCATTCCGGTGAACAGTTTAAGACAATCCTTTACCGTATCGATCGCATCAAATGTTACTTCCTTGTCTTCCTGCATATCCTTGTTATATGCAAGCGGAAGTCCTTTCATTGTTGTGAGCATGCTCATCAAAGAACCGTAAACCCTGCCGGTCTTTCCTCTGACGAGTTCAGCGATATCGGGGTTCTTTTTCTGGGGCATTATGCTTGAGCCTGTAGAATAAGCATCATCTATCTCAATAAATCTGTATTCATTGGAATTCCATATGATGGTTTCTTCGCAGAATCTTGAAAGATGCATCATTATCGTGCTTAAAGATGATAAAAGCTCAATACAGTAATCTCTGTCAGATACAGAATCCATACTGTTTAATGTTGCACCCTCAAAACCGAGCATGCTTGCAACATACTCTCTGTCAAGAGGATAAGTGGTACCTGCCAGAGCTCCTGCGCCCAAAGGACAGAAGTTCATTCTGTTATAAAGGTCTTTAAGTCTTGAACGGTCTCTTTTGAACATCTCAAAATATGCTCCGAGATGATGAGCTACCGTAACCGGCTGCGCTTTCTGAAGATGTGTGAAACCGGGCATATAAGTTTCTATATTCTCGGACATCACTCTGTATATCACCTTTAAAAGATCATAAAGCAGATCATCTACTGAGACTATCTCTTCTCTAACATAGAGGCGCATATCAAGAGCGACCTGATCATTCCTGCTCCTGCCGGTGTGCATTTTCTTTCCTGCATCGCCGATTCGCTCTATGAGTTTTGCTTCGATAAAGCTGTGAACATCTTCGAATCCTTCTTCAAAAGTAAGTCTTCCTTTTTCAACATCTTCCTGTATCGAAGTGAGTCCTTTTACAATCGCATCTTTTTCTTCAAGAGTTATGATCTTTTGTTTTTCAAGCATGACAACGTGAGCCACGCTTCCTTCTATATCCTTAAAGAACAGTCTCTGATCAAATGAAAATGATTCATTGAATTTAAAAACGCTCTCTTCGGTCTCTTTTGTAAATCTTCCGCCCCATAGCTGAGCCATGTGGTACACCTCCATATATTGTTCATATATAAATTAAGTCTAGATTTGATGATATCATATGCAACCTGTCAATTCAAGTTAATGACGCACAAAAAATACCGGACTTTTTATGTCCGGTATCGTCATTTTTTAAGCTGAAAAAGGGACTCGAACCCTCGACCCCTTCATTACGAGTGAAGTGCTCTACCAACTGAGCTATTTCAGCATCTAGTAAATTATATCAAAATACTGTCATATTTCAAGCCTAAATTTGTCTTGTTATCATTTGGCTTTAACCTTGTCTTTGATATGTACGTCAAGCTGAGGGTACGGTATGGTTATACCGTTTTCATCCATTGCATATTTAATATCTTCGAGCAATCCCCACCTTGCTTTGAAATACTCATCGGCTTTCACAAAACATCTTACACCGAGAGTAACGCAGCTTTCCGAAAGGTCTGCAACAAAGACGTTTTTTTGAAGATTCGAAAGAATGAGTTTGTTTTCATCAACGACCTTTTCTATCACTTCTCGTGCAGTTTTTATATCAGCGTCGTAAGAGATGCTGATCCTCAGATCCAGTCTTCTTTTTCCGTCATCCGAAAAGTTGACCATGCTGGAATTGGCAAGTATGCCGTTTGGAAGAACTATTGTCTTGTTATCGTATGAAAGAAGCTTGGTATAAAAGAGATTGATCTCCTTTACAGTTCCTTCGTTGCTGTGAGTATCCTCTTTGATGTAATCTCCTACCTTGAAAGGTTTAAGTAATAAGATCAGGATACCGCCGGCAAAGTTACTTAAAGAACCCTGCAGCGCAAGACCTATGGCTATAGATACAGAACTTATAAGAGCGGCTATCGAGGTTGCCTCGACTCCGAAGTTTACAGCTACCCATAAAACTAAAAGTATGGTCAGTACAGTCTTGATAAGACTGTCTGTAAACTGGATAACGCCCTTTTCGACATTTGCTTTATTAAGCGCCTTGCTTACAGCCTTTCTGAACATCTTAATGAGTTTAATGCCCACAAGAACTATGATAAATGTAAGCAGAACCTTAACTCCCATAGCTATCAGCTTGTCCGGAAGTTCGTTTAGATATGTTTGCAATGCGCCGCTTTTAATATTTTCGCTGATGTCCTCGACTGTCTGCATCCCGAACTGATCATCTATAGCGGGTTGTTCGTTATCAACATCATAAAGGACGTTTATATTGCTTTCAGCCAGTTTGTTAAGAAATAATATCATGATAATCTTCTCTTGCTTAAGCTATTGTATTCTTTAGCTTTCCTTAGTGCATCTTCTTCAAGTTCTTTTGCCCTTCTGTCAGCTTCCTTCTCAAGTTCTTTTCTTATGGCATCAGCTTTCTTTGCTGCAATCTTTAAGAACTCTTCCTCAACAAAAGGTGTATATGAAAAATATGAAACAGAAAGAGCCGGCAGACCTACAGTCAGGCTGCTCTCTTTGCCGTCATATTCTTCATCGACGGTTTCAACGGCCTTATTGGCCATTTTGTAATCTCCGCCGAATCGGCTCTCTTCTGAACAGAAGATCCTCTTATACTTACCTTCATAAGATATTCCTAACTTGTATTCTTCGTATGTCTCTCTTGAGAAATTGCAGACAACGAGTATATTGTCCTTAAATATCTCGCCTTTTCTCAAAAAGGCTATAACACCGTTTCCGCCCGAGAATGCATAAACCCATTCAAAACCGTCGGGGTTTCTGTCAAGCACATGAAATGCAGGAAGCTTGCGATACAGATTGTTTAACTCTGTGCTTATATTCTTTTCATCTTGTCCCATGTATATGAGCTTTTTACCCGGACGTGCCATTATAAGAGCAAGGGTTGCTCTCTTAACTTTAAGCTTTTCGGAATTATCATAAGCTATATAATCATAGAAGCCTGCTCCGTCCGCAACTCTCTCAAAATCATAATCATTTGCTGCAAGGACATCTTCTTTTGATACAGTCAAGATATAATCCTCACTGTATGCGTAAGCCATATTGTCGGTTATCTTACGTATATCTGTGTCACCCTTTCTTAAGAATGACATATAATCATCAGTAAATCCGTTATCCCATATAAAATCAAATCCAAGTCCGTCTTCCTTGACGGGATAAGTTACTTTCGGGAACATGCATGTTTCCTTAGTCACTGTTATTATTCCCGGATACTTTCTGTGAAATACGGTATTGACGCTTCTTAAGAAATTGATAGCATCAAGGTTCTCGTTACCGCCGTACATATTCGGAACCCATTCTCCTTCATTCTTGCCATAGTCAAGATAAAGAATGGTACTTATCTCTTCGATATGAAGTCCGTCTGCATGGAATTCATCAAAGAAGAAGTTGGCGTTGGACATCAGGTAATTGTCTACCTGTTCTCTACCGTAATTGAAGTTATAACCGAATAAAAGATTATATCTCTTTCTGTCATCAAGATGACCGTACAGATAAGTACCGTCAAATGATTTCATTCCGTCTTCATCGGGAGCAAAGCATGTTGGATTCCACCTTATCAGAACTCCTTTCCCGATTGAATGCATGGCATTTACAAACTTCTTGAGATTGTCGTTTTGAAGCATATACGGATTAATAGCATAAAAGCTGTCGGTCGAAACATTTATAAGAACATGCGTATAACCGACTTCCTCTATGTATTTGACAAGTTCATCAGTCTTTTTGGGATCATATCCTTCTTCGTCCTGTGACCACATATCGGAATCAATCTCAAAGATGTTGATTATGTCTTTGGATGCATTCTTCTTTCTGTCAGCCATGTAAGTCTTGTCATTCCAGCGGAATGTACGCTTGTCTTCTATCACGCAGTGACCATTATTCAACTTTGTTGCATAAGGGTCAAGCTTTGTATATACAGCTCCTCCCTTTGCACAGATCTCATACATGTATTCATTACCGGCATCAAGTTCGGGAATGAATAAGCTGAATATTCCGGTGTTCTCATCAAACATCATGGGATGAGAATGTCCGTCCCAGGAATTAAAGTCACCGATAACTGATGCTCTTACAGCATTGGGAGCCCAAACACGAAAAACCGTTCCTTTTACGCCGTCAAATTCAATGGCGTGGCTTCCCATAAACTTATAGGCATCAAGACATGCTCCTTTGTTCCACGCATTTGTTTCCTCTTTCGTAAGCTTAACGTCAAACACATAAGGATCATGTATGGTTGCTGTCTTTCCGTCCTTGTAAACAACGTTGTAGACATAGTCCCTTCTGTCCTTTCCGACTATTGCGATCGCAAAGAATCCTGCTTCATCGGCGAGTTCCATTGGATATGTCTTTTTATCGTCTGATATGCAAAGAGTAACGCTCTCAGCAGTAGGGATAAAAGTCTGATAAAGTGTATATGCGGAAATATTATGCCTTCCGAGTATAGTCTGCGGATTTCCTTCTTCACCGTAAACCACAGCCTCTATCTGAGGCCAGCTCATCATCTTATATAGTTTATCCTTCATTTCCTTCTCCTTCTTTATGCCGGTAAATCAAGCTTTTATGTCGTGCAAGAATATGCCGCTTCTCAATTTAGGTTCAAACCATGTAGACTTGGGCGGCATAAGTCGTCCCTCATTTGCTACAGCAAAGAGTTCAAGAATGCTTGTGGGATACATCGCAAATGCAACCTGACAGTCAACACCGCATCTTCTCTCAAGTTCGTCAAGCCCTCTTATTCCTCCGACAAAATCAATACGTGAATCTGTTTTGGGATCCTTTATGCCCCATATTCCGTCAAGTATATATTTCTGAAGGAAAGCAACATCAAGACCGTCCACGGCATCCTCGCTTGTAAATTCCTTCTTAAAAGTGAGTTTATACCATGTATAGTCCATATACATTCCAACCTCGCCTTTAGCCTTAGGTTTATATTGGCTGTCTTTCTTTTCTATATCACAGTATTTACCGATAAGCTCAAGCAGCTCATCATTACTTTTTTCAGCCTTGTCTTTAAGAACTCTGTTGTAATCCATGATCTCAAGCTGATTATCAGGGAAAAGAACAGACATAAAGAAATCAGATTCCGAATTTCCGTTTGATCTGCCTTCCGCCCTTCTCTTAAGGCCGACTTTAACAGCAGATGCACATCTGTGATGTCCGTCCGCTATATATATGGCATCCATCTTTTCAAAACATTCTTTTACAAATGCTATATCATCGTCAGCATCTATAACCCATACTCTGTGAGTTACATCATCTTCACTCGTAAAATCATATACAGGCGTCTTTAGAATATATGAATTCATAAATGAATCGATAGCTTCGTTTGAGCAGAATGAAAGGAAGATGGGACCTGTCTGCATGTTCGTACGGTCAATGTGATTTATTCTGTCCTGTTCTTTTGCGGCAAGGGTATTCTCGTGCTTTTTAATCACTTTGTTCTCATAATCATCAATGGAAGCACATCCTACGATACCCGTTTGCTTACGGCCTCTCCATTCTTCCTGATAAAGGTAGTAGCACTCTTTATCATCCTGAACAAACTTGCCCTCTTTTATCCATGTCTGTATGAGCTCATTTGCCTTGTCGTAAACTCTGTCATCATAAGTGGACACATCATCGGGGAAATGTGTCTCCGCTCTGTCTATTCCAAGAAAGCTAAGGGGATTATTGTCAACAACAACCTTAGCCTCAGCTCTGTTATATACATCATATGGAAGAGCTGCTATCTTGTCTTCCAGTCCCTTGGCGGGACGATATGCCTTGAACGGTTTGATCTTTGCCATAATGTTTAGTATCCTCTCATATTAGTATTTAGGCATCTGGGGTTTGGAAAAAGTGCCTTCAAATTCATCATTCATCTTATTTTCATAATTAACGGCTCTTTCTGTCGCCAGATCCATATATCTTATAAATGTATCTTCAACAGTCATCTTATGCTTCATGGCAAGTTCCTGGATTATGGGTCTTAACTTCTGAAGCTGCTCTGATATCTGAACTTTCTGAGGGTCGATATCGGGCATGACCTTGTCTGCGTATTCCTGAATAGTATTAAGAAATTCAATATCTTCTGCTGTCATAACATATACCTCCAAACAGCCTACATTATATCATAGAAAGCTTATATAATACAAACCGGCGTTACGAATGCAACGCCGGATCATAGTAAAAATCTGTCTTAAATTAAATTATTTTACAACACGTACTCTGTATACGCCGTCAATAGCATTAAGCTCTTTTACTATCTCTTCTGTAGCAGGGCTCTCGATATCAAGCATAGTGTAAGCGAATTCACCCTTGGACTTGTTTGTCATATCTGAGATATTGATCTTATTGTCACCGAATACCTTAGTAAAGCTTGCAATCATGTTTGCGATATTCTTGTGGAATACTGCAACTCTTCCGGCCTGTGCACAGATACCCATGTCACATCTGGGATAGTTTACTGAATTGATGATGTTACCGTTCTCAAGGTAATCTCTCATCTCTTTAACAGCCATAACCGCACAATTGTCTTCTGACTCTTCTGTAGAAGCTCCAAGGTGAGGTATAACGATACATCCGTCCTGACCAGCTGTGGTTGCATTCGGGAAATCAGAAACATACTTACGAACCTTGCCTGCTTTGATGCCTTCGATAACATCTGCTTCATTGCAAAGAAGATCACGTGCAAAGTTAAGAATGATAACACCGTCTTTCATCTTCTCGATCGCTTCTTTATTGATCATACCCTTTGTAGAGTCAAGAAGAGGAACATGTATTGTGATGAAATCACATTCAGCATAGATATCTTCTACATTTATCACATGCTTTACGGCTCTGCTTAAGTTCCAAGCCTGATCAACTGAAAGATAAGGATCGTATCCAAGTACTTCCATGCCAAGACTTGTAGCAGCGTTTGCCACCTTAATACCTATTGCGCCGAGACCGATGATACCAAGCTTTTTACCCTGGATCTCAGTTCCTGCGAAAGCTTTTTTTGCCTTTTCAGCAGCTTTGCCTACTTCGGGATCTGATGCGTTATCCTTAACCCACTGGATACCGCCTGTGATATCACGGCTTGCTAAAAGCATTCCTGCAAATACGAGTTCCTTAACACCGTTTGCGTTTGCACCGGGTGTGTTGAATACTACGATACCTTTCTCTGCACACTTATCAAGAGGGATATTGTTTACACCTGCGCCTGCTCTTGCTACGCAGAGAAGCTTCTCGGGAAGCTCCATCTCATGCATGCTTGCTGAACGTACAAGTATGCCTTCTGCTTCATTGACATCATCTGTCTTTTCGTAATTGCTGTCAAAATTGTTAAGACCGACGGCAGCTATCGGATTAAGGCAATTATACTTAAACATTTCAAACTCCTCTTATTTATTCTCAGCTTCAAACTTCTTCATGAACTCTACGAGTGCCTTAACACCTTCGATAGGCATAGCATTGTAGATAGATGCTCTCATACCGCCTACCGATCTATGGCCTTTAAGGTTTTCAAAACCTGCAGCCTTTGCTTCAGCAACGAATTTTGCATCAAGTTCTTCATTACCTGTTACAAAAGGAACGTTCATGAGAGAACGGTCTTCCTTAACAACCGTACCCTTGAAGAGTTCACTGCTGTCAAGGAAATCATAAAGAATCTTAGCTTTCTGCTCATTGATCTCTTTCATCTTCTCAAGTCCGCCCATCTTCTTGAGCCACTTGAATACCTTTCCGCAGATATAGATCGTGTAGCACGGAGGTGTATTGTAAAGAGAATCAGCATCTGCCTGAGTCTTCCACTTAAGCATTGTAGGTGTTCCGGGGAGAACATCGTCTGTGATGAGGTCTTCTCTGATTATTGCGATAACGCATCCTGCAGGACCTACATTCTTCTGTACGCCGCCGTAAACAACAGCATACTTAGAAACATCTATAGGCTCTGAAAGGAAGCATGATGATACATCTGATACAAGATCCTTGCCCTTTGTATTGGGAAGTGTCTTAAACTTTGTACCATAGATCGTATTGTTTTCGCAGATATATACATAGTCCATATCATCCGTGATAGGAAGATCAGAACAATCAGGTATGTAAGAGAATGTCTTGTCTGCACTTGAAGCAAGTTCAACAGCCTCACCGTAGATCTTTGCTTCCTGGTAAGCTTTCTTAGCCCACTGACCTGTTACAATGTAACCGGCCTTCTTATTCTTCATCATGTTCATGGGAACTTCTGCGAAGAACTGGCTGGCACCGCCCTGAAGGAAAAGTACCTTATAGTTATCAGGGATGTTCATAAGCTCTCTTAAGTCTGCTTCTGCTTCTTTTATTATATTGTCATAAACTTTGGAACGGTGGCTCATCTCCATTACGGACATGCCGCTTCCCCTGTAATCCATCATTTCTTCTGCAGCTTCTTTTAATACTTCTTCAGGTAAAACTGCGGGACCTGCGGAAAAGTTATATACTCTTGCCACTTTTGTTTCCTCCTATATAAATCTGTTTATAGTTGCGACTCTTATAAGTTCGCACTTGCATTATTTTACAATCATAAATGCGTATCGTCAAGAATCATTTATACAAATAATATTTAGAAAAAAACACACTTTGTTCACAAATTGTCCCAATACTTATATACATCTGTTACACTACTGTGATAAAATTATAAAGTCACACACGAAGGATTTCGGAGGTATTTATATGAAAAAACTATTTTCTAAGACAAACATGTCATTCATGATGGCATTACAGCTGCTTGTATTGCCGCTTGTTATCTGTCTTATCATATCAGTTATAGTTATGGGATATGAGATGGATAAAACCTATGGTGATTCCGAGGAACTTTACTTTAATACTCTGTATCAGATAAACACAAGACTCGTTAACGGCGACAGAGACTATTATCAGTCAATGGTCGCTGCTGAACAATACATGAGCATTTCACAGTCAGAAGGTGCTCTTCCGCCTGAAGTAATGGAACAGCTCTATGCTGCAAAACTTGCTGTTTATGAGGAAAATCTCGGCCAGTTGATCGAAAGGGTTGAGGGCGCATCTGAAATCGCAAAACAGAATCCCAGTCTTTATACAGAAACGCTTGTAGATGGTAAGAATTATAAAACATATGAAGCAGAATTCTATGAAAATTATAACAAATGGTTAAACTGCTATGATTTCACAACGAATGAAGGAGATATAACCGAATTTAACGAACAGTTTGAAGTCACAAGAGACTCTCTTTCATGTATGACCGATATAGTTGAATCATGGGCTGATGCCGAATCGGTTACAGCAAGAAAAGCCATAAATATGAAAGCTCTTTTTGCTCTTGTGATATTCTTTGTTTTGGTTGTACTTCTTTACATTCTCGTTATTATAACAGCGAGATCACTTACAGCTGGCGTAAGAAGGATTGCAAATTCGATGGACAACATGGCAACCGGAGATTTTGTAACACACCAGGATATGGATTCTCCGATAAAGGAATTCAAGAATATAGGCTTCTCCGCTGAGAACATGAGAAGCAGCCTTCAGAATGCACTCGGAAGGATTATCGATAATGCTGCAAGCGTTGATAATGTAGCTGTTGAGACAAAAGAAAAGATCGAAGACAGCCAGAGATCTACCGCTGATATCAATCAGGCAGTTTCCGATCTTGCTGCAGGCGCAACCGATATGGCAAATGATGTTCAGACAACTCTTGATATAACGGTTCAGATTGGAAATGCTGTTTCGGAAGTTCTTGGCGCTGCTAATACAAACCTTGATAACGGTCGTGCCGTAATAAATGAATCAACAAGAGTTCAGGGTCAGTTAAGCGAACTCATGATCTCAGGTCAGAATACAAGAGATAAAGCAAAACAGGTTTCTGATTCCGTTACCGAGACAGCTCACGTTGTAAGTCAGATCAGTCAGTCGGCAGATCTTATCATCTCGATAGCAAGCCAGACAAATCTTCTTGCTCTCAATGCTTCGATCGAGGCAGCCAGAGCTGGTGAGGCCGGTAAGGGATTCGCGGTTGTTGCTGATAACATCAAAGATCTTGCAGCCGAATCAAACGATGCTGCTAATGAGATTACCGGTATGTTAAAACAGATATCTACACTCTCAGAACGCAACAGAAATCTTACTGAAGATATCAGAACAGCTACCGAGGATGAAGGTAAGGCACTCAGCAGCATGAGCGATTCCTTCAAGGATATGCTTAACTTGCTTAAAGAATCTGAAGAAGGCAATAATCAGATCGTTGAACTTGTACAGTCTCTTGATGACAACAAGAATTCAATACTCGATTCGGTAGAATCGCTTTCTTCACTCTCTCAGGAGAATGCAGCATCTACAGAAGAAACAAGTGCTTCACTCTCACTTCTCGATTCAAACATGGAGAATGTTGTAGAACAGGCTGAAACACTTAAGATGGTTGCAGACGAACTTCGTGAGAATGTTGGAATGTTTACAATCTAGATAGTAAAACAATATGAAAGATCCGCTTGAACATATTGATATGTACCCTCTTTCCTAGACAACTAGGAAGGAGGGTTTTTTATGCACTATAGTTTTGAATTTAAAAGAAAATGCGTGGAATTGTATTATCGAGGTGAATATCCGAGTACACCTAATGGAATTAGTAATA
>JAEERY010000091.1 GCA_016286035.1 Lachnospiraceae bacterium | reverse complement strand
GGATAGTCATTCATAAGATCAAATACGGTCTCTTTATCGAATGAAAACTTATGCTCAGAACCGGTCTCTTTAAGCCACCATACGGTATCGCTTTTTTTCTTTTTGTAGAAATAGCGGTCACCGCCGGAAGTAAACATTCTTTCCTGGTCTTCACGCGCGATCCTTTCACGTTCAAGGGCTTCTTCCTTCTTGCGCCTTTCCCTGTCGATGGCCATCTTTTCAAAAAATAAAGCTTCTTTTTCTTCAAGAGCATAATAAGTATCGATGTAGTCATATGCAGATCCTATATGGTATTCTTCAGCCTCAACAAGATAGTATTCACCAAGTGCGTTTTTGTAAACGGACCTTGTTTTCCTGTTATAACCTTCATCAACGTCAATGCAGAACTGAAACTCTATCTTTCCGTTTGTAGAATCAACTTTCTTCATATACATTTCCTCATATGCGACATCCCCTAAGATAATTTAATCAGAAATAATATCTATTTTCAATGCCGTTATCCAAGATCGATCGATATACCCTTATCATGATCGGTATTTGGATCCCTTGCTGATAAGAAAGTACTTACATCCTTTGAAACATTTCTTATCTGTTCTAATTCAGACAGGTCACGGTGGTAGGATTCAAGATATGAATCCTTTAAATTTATAAGCCTGTTAAGCTTATCAAGACTGTCAGCGTATCTTACTGAAGGATCCACCTTCATATCACTTAGGAAGACACAGGATGCTTCAAACAGCTTTATCTCTTTTTGATGAGCTTTTTTAAATGCCTGATCCTTGCCTGATCTTAAGTAAGATGCATAAATATCGTTAAGCATTTCCTTTCTTTTTAAATGCTCACATATGCTCTGTAGACGATCGATCTTAATCTCGATCTCATGTATCTTCTCATGCATCTCTTTAACAGATGAGGTCAGGTCATCACGGACTGCTTCTAAATGTTCATAAGATGTGATGGAGTGCTCATTTAAATAGACATAAGCATCGGTCAGACGTTTGACTGCAGAAGGAGAAACATTTAAGTTATCTTTAAGCTGCTTAAGTTTTTCATTAAGATCATATAAGATACCTTTTGCATGGGATGTATCACTAAGCGCAGATCCCATACGTGATATAAGTGCATCACAGGAATAGTCCCTGCCGAGCTTTTCCTGTTTTGTATAAAGACTGTCTGTATCCCTTTTGTATGAATAGGAAGGATAGTTTCCCTTTATTTCATACCCCTCATCCTTAAGCTTTGAGAGAAGTTCATCAAGATCTGATACTTCCGGCAGGAGTTTATCTATCGTATCTTTTAAGATCTTCCTGTGGGAAGGCTTTGGAGCATACGGGTTTTTATGGCTCCGACCGAAGAATTCATGATCGGATCCCACATCAAGACCGTACTTTGCACATATCCTGTCGCTTATTTCCCATAAACGATCCACCATATCGTATTCATGCCTGAATTTGGTATGATCCGTGAATGATACATTGTTGAACACGGCATGGTTATGGATATGATCCTTGTCAACATGAGTTGCGAGCACAAACTCATGAGAGAAGTTTGTATACTCCAAAACAAGCTGTCTTCCTATCTCATGAGCTGTTATCGGATCGATCGAACCGGCAGCAAAGGACTGTATCAAATGGAGTGCCTTTATGCAGCCGATCTCAGTTCCTGCTTCAGCGGTAAGAGCAAATTCCAGGTCGGCTGTATGAACACCGCAGTTGTATGATGATATATATAAACCGCCTTCGGTCTTTGCCGGATCCGTTATGTACTTTATGGTCCTTAACACCGATTTCCTGATATAAGTGATCTTTGAGTATACCATACCTTCTCCATCAGAGCCTTTACTTCATCAATGCTGTCTTCTGAGAGTCCGTTCTCACATTCCGCCGCATGTGCGATCTTAGCTATCGAGGAAGCGATCTCATTTATCGCCAATGTCAGCTCTTTTAATTCATCTGAATCATCTATGGAAACAATGAATCCGCAAAGAGCCATTCTGCGGATATATTCGGAGAAACTGTCAAGATGACAGATCTCCATGCGCTTCCTTATAGAGTCGTATTCCTTCTTTGACATTCTGAACGTTCTCTGCATCGTTTTGGGAATATCTGTTTTGTAAGCCATGGCATCTTCTCCTTTCAAACAAAAAAAACATCAAAGGCGATGTCTCATGATATGAATATAGCACAGGCAGAGGGTCTTAAAAATGCGTCATGCCTTCTTTATGAATCTGAAATATAAATAAGATACTTTACAAAATAATAAAATAACATTTCTTGTTTTACAATATTGACAAATACGACAAAGAGTAGTATCTTATTGTTGTAGAAGTAAAAACGGAGGAGACCATGATAATCCTGGATGAACTTGAAAAACGTGTAACGGCACTGAATGATAAAAAGGAAGAGAATGAATCTGTCTGGCAGGAATCATGCGATCTTTTGGATGAGCTGGAATCAGACATTTCCTATGTAAGAGAAGAATACTTCCGAGTAAGCAGCCTTGCTGCAAATGATAAGAGCGAGCTTAAGAACTTTGAAGATATACAGAGCATGCTGCTTTCACTTAACGATCTAAAGCTAAGAGTGATCGATCTTCAAAACAATCTTACTCCCTTTGACAAGTGCTTATGCCTTAAGAATATCAGAACTCTCTTAAAGAAGAGCGATATAAAGATAGGCCAGATAGAGAACAGGGCACATGTAAGACCGGGATATCTCTCTATCCTTGAAAAGGAATCAAGCACATCCGAACCGAGCATAAGATTTCTTGCAACGGCTGCAAAGATGCTTAAAGTATCTTTGGATGATCTTATCTATACCAGATTTGAAGAGCTTTCAGAAGATGAACAGATGATAAATGATTTTTTGACCGATGTGCTGGATGATACCTTAAATAAGAAGATAAGCTGGGAAACGTTTGATAATAAAACCTCACAGGTATGCAGCAGGCTTTTAAGCTTCAATACCTCAAAGAATATATATGAACTGTCATCCGGGTTTTATCCGGGTGTGCAGATAACACTGGGTAAGGATTCATATCATGCAACGCTTCCCAATACTGGAGCCAAGCTGTATATATTCGACTGCAGAGTAAATGATAAGGATGACGATAACTTCTTTGAGATATATCTGGGTGACGGCAATAAGGCAGATGCACTTTTAACAACCCTTAACACAAAGCCCCAGATAACAGCCCTGACAGATAAGATAGTAAAGGCTGCAGGCAAAGCCGATGCAGGATTAAAGATCAGTGATGAAACAAAAGGACTGATCCTAAAATACAGATCCATGAAGAAGGAGGAGAATTATGAAACCTAAGGATCCGAAAGAAACAGAGATACGCACTCCCAATGAGAATATCCTTATCTGTACCGTGATAGACGGCAAAGACGGTTCAAGAGAGATAATCTCAAGAAGAGGAAAGCTTGAAGACCGCATGAAGGTCGATGAATTCTTAAAAAAGGTATATTCCTGAAACAAACAAACGAGTTGGCCAAAGCCATCCGAAAAAAGGAGAAGAAAATTGAATAAGATCTTGGACGAGCTGGTCCGAAATACGAGACAAAGCCGGAGATAGGATATGAAATAAATATTCTGTTTCCGGTTTTTTTATTTGAAATCTGTATCTGAGAAAGGAGATAAAAGATGGTAAAGCAGTTAAACTTTAAACTTGATACACATAAACTCATAAACATGTCAGACAGTGAGCTTCTTATGGAGGTCTCAAGGTATACGAGGCAGTATCTGAGGGAATATAACATAAGAATAAAGCTTTTAAGAGAAAGCCTTAAGTGCTGCGGTGAAGCCTATGCCAGGACCAATATTGAACAGACAAGGCTCTCTAAGAGGGGGGATCACTCGGATATAACGCATGACAAGGCAGTAAGGCTCATGGACTGTGAGATACTGTGTGATGAAGATGCAACGATCGAAGAGGTAAACATGATAGATGTGCTTGATTATCCCGATGAGATAAAGCTGCTCATAGCCTTAAAGAAGGGGTTGATCCTCTACAACATGGCTCTCATCCTCTTTCCCGATGATGTAAGAGAAGTCGTAGAGTTAAGATTAAAGGGTCATACCATCGAACAGATAGCCGAAGAGATCGACAGGGGAGAGACATATGTCAACGATCGTTTTGCGATAGTTAAAAAAGAGATGGAAAGGAAGGCAAAAGAGCTGGCAGCATATATGGAATTCACTGCCTGAAGGCTGATTGACCTAAAAAGTCAAAATGGCATATTTGAGGTATTTTTGCAAAAAAGCATTCATGCACAAAACAAACACATCTGTCAAAAACATCAGCAAACCGCCATTTAAAGCTGATCATCAATAATGACACAACTGTCATTAAAAACGCATCCATAAAGAAGACATCAAGTGTTTTTATAAATCCTAAACGTGCTAAAATGTGTACTGTAAGAAACTGTGAAGAGACCTGCAAAAAGGTCTCTTTTTTAATCAAAGGAAGGAGGAAGGAGGATGGATGAAGAGTTAACAGACTTCATGATCGAGCATGACTGTGAGTACTGTCTGTACTTTTTAAAGGCCTGCAGGGCGATCGACAGATGCGTATTTGATCATCTGCCGCCCGAATGGCCGGATGAGGATATAGAGATGTTTTTTGTATGACGGAGGTAAAAGATGGAACATGATGTAAATATGAAGGTCACCTGCATAGCGATAAGATCGGCTCAGGAAGCCGGAAAGGTCTTCTTTAAGGCTTTAATGAGATTCAGCCTGGCGATGGATCATACGGTTAAAGACAGTAAAAACACATCCGCACTTAAAAAAAGCATGGTAAAGATAAAGGATCTGAGAGCTGACGGTTCAAAGACAGAGATCATCGATACAAACAGGGAGGGACTTAAGGATTTTAGAAGATATGCGAGAGCTCACGGAGTAGCCTACGCTGTTGAAAAGGACAATTCCACCTTTCCGCCTCAGTATTACATCTTCTTTAAGGCAAAGGATGATTCTCATATAAGAAAAGCCATATCTGACTATGTGACCGACAAGGAGAAAACCAAAAATATGAAGGACTCATTGAATGACAGACTTATGACAGCAAGAGCTAAAGTCAAAAAGACATCAAAGATAAGAAGAATGAACCAGGTAAGGTAGGATATAAACAAATAGATTGTTGGATATTCTTTTGGTATAGAATGACAAACGAAAATGCGTGAAAGCCTTGATAATACTGGATAAAACGCATAACAAATGTTATAATTTGTCAACATAGAAAGATTATCTTGCAGGAGAGGTTATTGGTACTATGTTCAGGGAAATGAGGCGTTTTAAGCAACAGATTTCGGATGAGGAATGTATAGAAATACTTAAGAACGAGCCGAGAGGCGTGTTGTCTGTACTAGGCGATGATGGATACCCATATGGTGTTCCGTTGGATCATTGGTATTCGGAGAGTGATGGAAAGCTATACTTTCATTG
>JAEERY010000090.1 GCA_016286035.1 Lachnospiraceae bacterium | reverse complement strand
GTTTTCGCATATTCTTCAATGTTTTCCAAATCATCCATCATTGCATAATTAAACAGAGATAGTCCATTATCAAAGATTGGCGCAAAAGCACATGGTTTATTAGTTTTGTTATCAACTATAATTCCAAAATTGCCAAAATGACGATCCTCGTTAAATATCAATGCATCAAATATCAGCATATCAACAAATTCATCATAATAACTGTTCCCCATATTTCTGATATACTCAGCCACTGTTCGAAGTGAATAATCAGGAACAAACCTATAAATAGGCACATATGAATGATCAATATCTGTAAATAGCTCACATACAGAACATACATTACCTTTCCATTTTGCAAGAGTATAATCGATATGATTTAGTTCCATTCTTCTTGCTATCTGACTTGCATAGAATTCAGAAAACGGTTCATTACCAGCATTTGCAGCTCCAGTTGTTCCTCCTTTATAAAGAAGAATTTTTCCTCTTAATCTTCTCCATCCTTTTCTAAGCATTCCTGTTGTAGTAAACTCTGGAGATGAAGTAAATCCTTTTGCTCGTGAACTTCCATATCCTGTATACGCAATCATCGATAACACTTTGAGAAAATCATGTTCATACAAATTATAATCTTCAAACTTTTCATCCTCATTTTCTACTATCCAATAACTGTCATTTAATGAAAGTCCTTTGCATACTTGTAAGATTCCTTTTGTATCATTATGTGATAAGCCATTTTTTGCAAGGAAAGCATCAACATATTCCCTGTTTTTGGGAATAATTCTGCTTTTTAGCCACTTCATAAGACTTTCAGCATTTGACTCAACTCCAATAGGAAACAAATAACTATCAGTACCACTAACATCATTTATTTGTGTGATTTTCTGTCCATCAAGAGAATCCTCTTCAATATTAAATTGTAACAGTGTTTTATTGTACTGCTTTAGATAAAACATAAAACCACTCCTTACGCAAAATACTCTGCATTAAACTATCAAATAATACCTTTTTAACAAAACTGTAAACAGATTAGTTATACTTTCAAAAACAATTAGTTGGATTTTAATTCCAATTTGGTAAAACCTTATAGCTACCACTATAATAATCTTTAATAAGTTTTACTTTATTATCATTATACCATGCTTTAAGAGTTTCCTGCACATCTTTACTGTCTCCATCTAGTTCGCCTGTCGTTACATCCATATTAATCAAAACTACTTTTTCATCCCCTCCAGAGTATTCAATAATTAGAGTGGAATCAGTATTTTTGGCATACACTATAAAACAATCTAAAAATGATGCAATAGAACGGTAATCTGGGTTCCAACACATTCTATTTAAATCAGTTGATGCTTTTTCTATTGGCATCCAAGCGAGTACATCTGTGGCTTCAACAAAACCACTATGACCTTGAAGGAAGCGACCATCTGGGTATAGCGAGCTTGTTAACCAGCAACCAGCACTCAGATATCCCGTCTTTTTAATAAGCAAACAGACCTCAAACTCTTCTGGTTGTTGATTCATAAGAAAAGTAAACCCTGATAATGTTACATTACCGGCTCCATCTGAAAGAGCAGCAATTCCATTATTATTCACTTACCGATGCCTCCTTTCCTAATTCAACATAACTGACAGGTTTTTTATGTACAAGTCATCTACTCTAAATTGTATCAAGTCTTTGTATAACTCATAAACCTCGTCATCTCTAAGTAACATGTAACCATTCTCACATTTTTTCCTACACCAGTCCCAATCACGTACCCTTCCACATTTCGTACAATAATTTGCCAGATTTATTTGCAGACTGAAAGTTTACTTGCTAAATACTTCCTTTAAGACAGCTGAAATCAAGCGCTGTAGATATGTCTTGCAACAGTCATGACATCTCCTGTCGTAACTATCCCAAAGACGTTTTTCGCGTAAGAAACAACAGGCGGTACAAAGACTATCTCGCGGATATGCAGATCACCATAATCTATCGGTATATCGGCCCTCGTAAGGTTCGTGATGCTGATGTCCTTGACCTTATCGCCATAACCTAACAGATCCGCAACTTTAGAAGCAATTTTGCTCTCGAAGTATCCTGCATGAACCAGATTCAAAGAATCTTTCAGTGTAGGATCGAGAAGCCCCATAAACTGCAGCACCAGATATCTGGCCCTGGTATCATCCAGTTTTTTCCGCATAGCCATAAAGACTGCTCTGGCATTGTCTTCAAAAGACTTCCTCTTATCGTATCTGTATTTGACCGAGATGCCCGTAGCCTGGTTTCCCATAGACCTGTTGCCGTCAGGCCTTCCGTCTACCGCAAGGCCGACATCCATCGCAGCATCAGTATCCTTGATAAGATTGGTGATAAGGTATGCAGTAAGCGATACACCAGCATTTTTGGCATTCTTTACGAGACTACCAAGTTCATCTTTTGAATAGCGCTTCAGTTTGATCTTTGTACTGCGGTCTTTCCAAAAATCTGAATAAGCATTGTCCAGATCAACAAAGCTGAAGACCTTCTTTTCCTTCTGCCATTTCTTATTCCAGGAGCGAGACAAAAGTTCATAGTAAAAAGGCAGTTTGCTTTCTTTGGGGAGGTCAGATAACCCGAGAGACCTGAATGGCAGATATTCGCATTCTTCACCTGAAAGGCACTTCATAAAAGTCTCTATGAAATACAAAAGTGACTTACCGTCTCCTCCCAGATGATGCATCATGAAGACAAGGCCGTCAGAAGAGACGAAAGCCCTTATGAACTCGCCTTTATCTACCTTAAATCTCTTCCTCTCGTTCTCTAAGATAAGTTCTTCCAATGAAAGATCCGTAACAGCTATGCTGTTTTGAGGCTCATCGTTATCAACATAAAAAGCTTCTCCGGAATCTTCGATCACCACCTTCGAATTAAGCACTTTATGAAGACTTACCGCCTTATCAAATGCCCTCTTTGCATCTTCAAAAGAAACCTTGTTATCAAGTGATACCCTCATCGTTATCACGATATTTACGTCGAAAAGGTCAACCCTTTCAGTATCGATCCTGTATCTCATAAGTATTTCCTTATACTCCTGCTCCACTGGCTCATAACAATATTAGTGGGCGTTATCTTTGAGTAGAACCTGAAGTATTTTGCAAACGCTCCCGGTACGGACATGTCCTTGCCCTTCGCGCTGTCCTTAAGCGCCTTTACCACAACAGTTTCAGGGTCGATCATGCCGGCATATTTGATCTCTTTACCGTCTTTGGTTCTGGGCAGCATTCCAGTATCTACCCATCCCGGGCACACTGCAGTAGCAGTTATCTTCCTGGACTTAAGCTCAACATTTAAAGCTCTCGAAAAGTTCTTCAGATATACCTTGCTCGCCGAATACATGGCAAGATAAGGATTTGGCTGAAACGAAGATGCAGATGAGATATTTAATATCCTCGCACCCTCATGCATATATGGGAGCGTTACGGATATGAGCTCAGAGGGAACGCTGCAGTTTAACCTGCAGATATCTCTTACCTGATCTTTTTCCATCTTCTCGAAAAGTCCCATATAGCCTGTTCCGGCGTTATTTACGAGTATCCTTACATCAGGTGATCTCTCACTTATAAGAGATGAGATAACATCTGTTCCGTCAGAAGCAAGGTCAGCTGTTACCGACACAACCTTTTGACTTACTGCGCATAAAGAGTCCAGCTTATCTTTGTTCCTGCCTATAGCCCATACTTCATCGATATCATCCATCAGGCAGATCATCTTAACAAATATCCCGCCTATGCCGCCTGTTGCGCCTGTTACTATCGCTATTCTTTTCATCATTCCACCAGAAGCCGGGACAGAGTATCTTTCGTAATCATCTTGCAGTCAGGAACAAACAGTTTTTTCAGTGCATACATATAGACCATGCCCCAATAAAGGTCAGCAAGATAAAGAGCATCTCCCTTTACAACGCTCCCCTCTTTCTGGCCCTGCTTTACTATCTCTGCAAGGGTCTTATAAAGATCGTTCTTATAAAGGTTTTCTTCCTGCTCTAAAAGGAGCTGGGTTAGGATAGTTATCCTGACCACATATTCTTCATCGTTTTTCAGCTTCTTTTCCATTTCAGCAGAAATCTTTTCGATCTTTGTCTTTGCAGGGACAGGAAGTTTTGAGAGGGTCTTTAAACGCTTTATCTCATCTTTGTTATCAGCGCTCTTTCTGATCTCTTCGAAAAGCTCTTCTTTGGACTTGAAATAAAGATAAATCGTACCCTGCCCTATTCCTATATGCTTGGCAAGATCGCCTATCTTCGTGTCTCCGAATCCGTTACGCGCAAAATAAAGAGAAGACTCCTTAATGATCCTGTTTCTCATATCTTCCCTAATCTGCTGGCATTGCTCCTCAGTCTTCGGCATCCCTTATTCCTCCTTTTTGACTGAACGAATATTCATTCATAAAGAGTATATCACTGGAGCATGCCGGTGTCAAGGAACAAGGGTTGAGCCCTTTTATTTAGTAGTCTTGAATTATTAATGTGTCATATCACAGATCTGTTAATTGGCAAGTTCTCTGATGCTTCTTACCAAAAGTACGCTTATGCCCGAGATCGTAAGACATGCTCCCGCAAACATTATCACGAAGCCTGCCCCTCTTCCTACACCGAGACCGCTGACTTTTCCGATAGTGTCTGCCGCCACACCCGAAACGGCGTAGGCTACAACATATCCCATCTGTGACAGGAACCCGATTAGGCCCCAGACTCTTCCCTGGACTTCATCCGCAATATTTGTTCTGACCAGAAAATCCAGACAGTTATTTGCAAAAGGAAGGGCCGCCAAGAATAAGAATCCGAATGTGCAGATC
>JAEERY010000089.1 GCA_016286035.1 Lachnospiraceae bacterium | reverse complement strand
TTCAGTAAACCCTACTACATCTGTAAGCATCGACAGTATAAGCGAGATGATGATATCGATCAAAGCCCCCACTCCAACAAATATAAGTGCCGTTACAAATCTGGAAGCGACTCTTTTTGCCGTTGAGACCGGTAAACCTGCTGCGATCTTATAAAATCCCGCCTGATGATCCGATCTGAAAAGGCTGTCAAGATCACCTGCGCATGCTATCGGCAACAGCATAACAAAGATCATGGCTCTGTTTGCAAACTCTATGGTATCGGCAAGAGTGGCCTGTCCGTCGGCTATCATACCCATCCTGGATATATAGAGATTTCCGTGATTAAAGCTCAAGACAAACATGATCGTTATGACCACCAGACCTATTATAACTGCCACATAATTCATAAACTGCTTTTTGAGGCAGTAAAAATCCTTTATTATCAGTCCCTTCATAAGCTACCTCCCTGAATTTTCAGCTGCGGCATTTGCTTTTGAACTGTTCACATAGTGGATCATTATCTGCTCAAGTCCCGCATCGTCTATCACCATTCCGGGATATAACTTTGAAGCTGCTTTTTTATCATTTATGAGGATCTCCGCTCCCATGCTGGATACATCGATATCCACGATAAGGGAATTGCTTATCTCATTAACCTCATCCTTTTTGCATCTTAGGATACCATGCTTTTCAAGTATCTCATCCTTGTTTCCCGAAAGGACTATCTTTCCTGCGTCTATAAACACAACTTCATCAGCGATCTTTTCAAGATCCGTTGTGATATGGGATGAAAGCAGTATAGAATGGTCCTCTTCTATGACAAATTCCCTGAATATCTGTATGATCTCGTTTCTTACTATCGGATCAAGACCGCTGGTTGGTTCGTCCATGACTAGAAGCTTTGCCTTGTGTGACATGGCCGTGGCTATCTGCAGTTTCATTCTCATTCCTCTTGAGAACTTGCCGCACTCTTTTTTTGCGGGAAGAGAAAACTTCTTTAAATAATCAAAGAATGCATCTTCATCCCAGTTCTTATAAATGTTTTTCATAACGGTATTGATCTGCTTGGGTGTCAGGAAATCATGAAAGCCCATCTCGTCAAACACGACTCCTATATCTTCCTTTAATGAGGCCATCCCTTCGTTTATGTTCTTTCCAAACACATAAACCTCTCCGGCATCTCTTTTGATCGCATCCAGTATGATCTGAATCGTTGTTGTCTTGCCGGCTCCGTTTTGTCCGATGAAACCGCATACGCTTCCCGTAGGTACTGCAAAGCATATGTTATCAAGGACAAAGTCACCGTAATCCTTTTTTACGTTTTTAAGTTCTATAACATATGAATCATCCATTATTCTTCCTCTCACATACTCTTATCTTCATACAGAAGTTCAAGCATCTCACGCATCTCATCAAGAGAAACTTTTCCAAGGATGGCCTTATCAACGGCACTTTCCAAAAGTTCCTGTATCGCAAACTTCATGTTCTCTTTCACGATATCGCTGTTGATACCCTTAACAAAACTTCCTTTACCTGTCACGGAATAGATAAAGCCGTCTCTCTCAAGATCTTCGTAAGCTCTTTTGGTCGTAATGATACTTATCTTGAGTTCCTTAGCCAGTACTCTCATCGACGGAAGCGCATCACCTTCCATAAGTTCTCCCGTCATTATCTGGCTTTTGATCTGTTCTTCAATCTGTTCGTAGAGAGCTACTCCCGAACTGTTCGAAATAATAATGTCCATATATCAATCCTTTGCGCAAAACTCAATGACGAATATGTGCACTTATTCATCATTGTTTGATATTGTATATATTCAATATATACACTTGCGATATAAATGTCAATACCCTGTCGTAAAATGTATTTTAATGTCTGTCGTATAGTTTACATAATTCATCTGTATGTGCATAAAAACAGCCGGGAGTTTTGATCCCGGCTGAAATAAACATATACTGTTTTTTTGTTTTACTTAAGCATGCTCTCTTCCCAGCTGTCATAAGGCTTGATTCCGAGAAGTCCAGCTACTGTAGGTGCTACGTTTGCAAGGCCAAAAGCACCCTCTTTCATCTCGTGACGCTCATCTTTGTCATAGATGATGAAAGGAACGGGATTCAAGCTGTGAGCTGTACGAACCTCAACATTGCCTTTCTTGTTCTTTTCAAGCATCTGATCTGAGTTACCGTGGTCTGCCGTTACAACAAGGATATATCCTTCAGCATCACAGACTTTCTTAATACGTGCAAGCTGAAGATCAACGCTCTCAACTGCGATCTCTGTTGCATCAAGGCTTCCTGTATGTCCTACCATGTCACCGTTAGGGAAGTTGCAGCGGATGAATCCGTATTCATGTTTCTTCATTGCTTCCATTACACAGTCAGCAACTTCTGTAGCCTTCATCCAGGGTGCCTCGTCAAATGAACGAACATCACTGGGGATCTCGCAGTAGTCTTCGAGTTCCTCAGAAACCTTTCCTGAACGGTTACCGTTCCAGAAATATGTTACATGACCATACTTCTGAGTCTCTGAAACAGCATATTCCTTGATCTTGTTCTCAACAAGAAGCTCTGTAAGAGTATCCTTGATCTGAGGAGGATTTACCAGATAGCTGTGAGGGATATGAAGATCTCCGTCATATTCAAGCATTCCGGCATACTTAACATTCGGGATCGTTCCACGGTCAAACTTATCAAACGAAGCATCACCGTCAAATGCCATTGAAAGCTCTAAAGCACGGTCGCCACGGAAGTTGAAAAGGATAACGCTGTCGCCGTCTGCCATTGCACCGACAGGCTTTCCGCCTTCTGCTATAACAAATGCTCCGAGATCCTGATCTATAACACCTGTCTCGTTACGAAGTGTCTCGATAGCCTCGGTTGCGCTTGCAAACTGACGTCCTTCACCGTGTACATGTACATCCCATCCTGCCTTTACCATAGGCCAGTTAGCCTGGTAACGGTCCATTGTTATTGTCATACGTCCGCCGCCTGATGCGATACGTCCGTCAAATGAATCATCGTTGAGTTCCTTAAGTGTATTCTCGAGCTGATCGATATACTCAAGTGCGCTTGTTGCGGGAACATCACGTCCGTCAAGGAGTGTATGTACTCTTACAGTCTTAACGCCTTCCTTCTTTGCTTCCTTGAGCATTGCAAGAAGATGGCTGATATTTGAATGTACATTACCGTCAGACAAAAGACCGATGAAATGAAGCACTTTATTGTTAGCTACTACAGAACCGACAAGATCCTTCCATGTCTCACTCTGGTAGATTGAACCAGATTCGATAGATTCGTTTACGAGCTTTGCACCCTGAGAATAGATCTGTCCGCATCCGAGAGCATTATGTCCTACTTCACTGTTACCCATGTCATCATCACTGGGAAGACCTACGGCACCGCCGTGAGCCTTGATAGTCTGCCAGGGGCAGGTAGCCTTGAACTCATCAAGAGTAGGGGTATTGGCTCTAAGGACCATGTTTCCGAGCTCTACGGGAGTCTCGCCCACACCATCCATTACAACCAGAACAACCGGTTTATTCATAAAATATTCCTCCTATATATTTAATTTCTCGATTTAATCAACATCATTGATTATAACACAAAAAAGATGACATTCAACAGACGTTTTTTTCATATTTCCTTTTCACTGACCAAACAAAATAATGGACTTTTCACCTTGAAAAGCCCATTAATATATACAGTCCCATATAACTTAAGTATCACTTCCTGACATAATTATATGTCGTACCGTTTTTTGTAAGATCTATGGAATCACCGTTCAGCTTGTATGTCATCGATTCTGATTTTGATTTGCCGTTTGGCATGACCATCGTGTAATTTATTGTATCCCCTTTTATCTCATATGTTCCCTCTGCATTTCCCAGTGCAGTTTCAAGTACGATCGTCCCATCGGAACCAAAAACATAGACCTGCTCATTGCCGCCGTCTGTCACATGACTCCAGCTGCCTACTATTCCGTCCGCATTCCCCTCTGATTTGTCACCACACGCTAAAAGAAAGACCGAAACCAAGACCGCTAACAGAACAGTTATAAGCAACCTGCTTTTTTTCATATAATATACCCCTTCCCATATTCATTCCATTATCTGACATCTTATACAAACTTTACAGCTGTACCGTAAGCTATAACTTCGGCTGCTCCCTGCATGATCGCAGATGATGAATATCTGATATTAACGATAGCATCAGCACCGAGATTCTCAGCTTCCATTACCATACGTTTTGTTGCAAGAGCTCTTGCTTCATTCATCATATCGTTGTATGCGGTAAGCTCACCTCCGACAAGAGTCTTAAGTCCCTGTGTAATATCCTTTCCCACATTTTTTGACTGGATCGTACTGCCTTTTACAAGACCCAGCATCTCGAACTGTTTGCCACTGATGTAATCAGTATTTACTAAGATCATCTTCTTCTCCTCCTTTGATCTCTTTGATCCTCTCTACACATACATATATCATTAAAACCGCAAATATAAGCGGTATGATACCGAATATCACTTTGATCACGCCCGGCATTAAGGATACCAGCAGACCAAAATACAGTATGTAATACAAAACTATCAGAACAGTAATTATTATAGGTGCTATCATTTTTTTATTACGTTCACTCATTTTGATATTCCTTTCAATAAAGATTTTTTAATTCTTGATGATATGTTAAAACATTACGGCCGGATAATAAATGATATAAACAACAAAATATGATGCTTTAATCCTGTATTCTACCGAGAATAAACTTCACATATCATCAATCATATGAATTATCCTTAAGAAAAGGCCTGATACGCGGTATATCAGGCTTCTCTAATCTATCTTTCATCAACAACCTGAAAGATGTAGAATTTTAAATAATAAGATTCATCGGCTGACCACAGGATCGGATGATCGGGAGCCTGAGTCTTAAACTCCACCTGTCTCAATCTTTTGTGAACAGCTTTTGCTGCTTCTTTTATCGTCTTTGTAAACAGTTCCTGTGTCATGAAATGAGAACATGAACAGGTAGCAAGATAACCACCGTCACGAACCAGTTTCAGGCCCTTCATGTTTATCTCCCTGTATCCCTTTACAGCCTGTTTTGTTGCTTCCCTTGATTTTGTGAATGCGGGAGGATCCAAAATGACCACATCATAGCTTCTTCCTTCACTTATCTGTCTTGGAAGCTCATCAAGTACATCAGCCACTTCAAAATGTACCGTATCGGAAAGGTTGTTAAGCTTCGCATTCTCCCTCGCCTGATTGATGGCATATTCTGAAATATCAAGACCAAGTACGCTCTTTGCTCCTCCTAATCCGGCATTAAGGGCAAATGTTCCCATATGTGTAAAGCAGTCGAGGACTTCTTTATCTTTGCATATCTTCTGCATAGCCAGACGATTGTATTTCTGATCAAGGAAGAAACCTGTCTTTTGACCGTTTACAACATCGACCATATATCTGATGCCGTTTTCATTTATCTCAATATCAGTGTCAAACTCATTACCGATAAAACCTTTATGTAAGGGCAAGCCTTCCTTTTTTCTCTCTTTGGCATCACTTCTCTCATAGACACCGCGGATGACGATACCATCTTTTGCCATCACTCTCTTTAAGCTGTCTGCCATTACCTCTTTGTATCTGTCTATACCGAGAGCAAGAGACTGTATAACAAGCACATCCTCGTATTTGTCTATGGTTATACCCGGCAAAAAATCGGCTTCACCGAATACCACTCTGCAGGAGCTTATATCCTTATCCCCCATAACGGTCTTTCGATAATCCCAGGCTTTTTTTACTCTTTCTTCAAAAAACGCCTCATCCACAACCGTATCGGGATTTCTGCTAAGCATCCTGACTCTGATCTTTGAATTATCGTTAATGTAGCCTATTCCCATAGGATAGTCATCAAAATCAATGACACTTACTATATCACCGTTATCATAGGTACCGCTTACGGTATCTATCTCATTGTCAAATATCCAGGCTCCTCCCGATTTAAGATATCTGCCTTCGCCCTTTTTAAGTTTTACTTTTGCTCTGTTATCTTCACTCATATTTTATGTAAACCATTTCTACTTTGCATTCCTTCGTGCCGTATTTACCACTGCACCTATCAGGCCTTCGAGATCTTCTGGTATCTCCTGAGGCTTTCCGCTGTCGGGCACTAGTCCGAGTGTTAAGGTATTGTACCTCTGGATACCGTATCTCATGAGTACAAGGGATGTATAACTCTGCATCTGATTATTCTCAGCACCGTAAACTATCGTCACAATGTAATGAGTGTTTCCTGCCCCATCCTCTGTCTCATATGCCGAAACAAGACATGACTGGGCCTTATCGGTCGTACCCGTCTTAAGTCCCACACATCCGGGGACATTGTAGAGCAGTATATTGGTATTTACCGCTTCAAAATTATTCAATGATTCAAGCTTTGTCTTTTTAATCGAAGTGATATCGGTTATCTCAGGATGCTTATCGAGTATATATGAAGACAGCTTAAACATATCGTTTGCGGTAAGATGATTCTGTTTCTTTGTAGTAAGTACATCGTCCTCATATATCGGAAGGCCGTGCGGATTATAGAATCTGACATCTCCCGACAGTCCGATCGATACTGCCTTCTGATTCATTAATTCGACAAATGCTTCCTCACTTGTGCAAAGCTTCTCTGCCAGGGCAAGTGAGCACTCATTGCTTGAACAGATCAGCATTCCCTTGATCACATCGGTTATATACGCGGTCTGTCCGGGTTCAACCCTTATCACACCGTTTGAGCTCTTTGATATCTCACTGGCTTCTTCAGAGAATGTCACCATGTCACTTTCAGAAAGCCTGCCGTCCAGTATAGCTTCTCTTATTATGAGATATGTCATAAGTTTTGTTGTACTCGCTATCGCTACGACCTCATCGGCATTCTCACTGTAGTAGATAGTTCCTGTTGTGGCATCTCCTACCAGACAGCTGTCTGCCATATAGGGGATACCCGATCCCAAAAGATCATATTTATTAAAATCGAACTGCCCTTTAGAATTTATGTAAACCTCGTTATCATAACAGCTCACATCCATGTTTGTTGCAAGCGCGAATTCGCCTAAGTTTACATAACAATCCTTACTGTCCTTATCAGATACCGGTATCATATAAAAACTGTAATCGTTTCCGCCGATATTTATAAGAAATCTTTTACGGGTAAAATTTACCTTATTGTCATCGGTTTCATCGGATTCTGTTTTCTCACTGTCCGTATCCGATGACTCCTTGTCGGCATCATCTTCTTTGGTTGTGCTGCCCTCTTTTAATACGATACATGTCTGTCCGTCCTTTGAAGTCCATTCCACCTCATATGCTCTCTTTGTGTCCTTTAAGGCCAGTGCCATGTCATTTAATGATATATACATGTTATTGTCATAATCATGATTAAGCACCTTGACATCATATTCCGTTCCGTCCACATTGACCTTCACGGTTTCCTTTGTCTGCGAGGCATAAGAATCCACGGGGATCACAAACATCATTAAGATCATCGAAAGAATAAGAAAAACACTGATAATCTTTTTCATATGTCTTCATCCCCCTCTTCTGTTTCCTGCTGCTGACCGTTTAACTTATGATATATGACTCCGCCTTCTTTTCTGTCGATCACAAGCATGCCGTTTGTTATAGCATAGTCACAGTTTTCATCTTCGCTGCCCGCGATCGATATGATCATCTTTTCTCTGTCAGCGGTATATGTAGCATCCGTTCCATAGATAGCCTCGAGTTCTTCGATAGTCGGCATAAGCTTTGGTCCGTGAGCTGTAAGGTACTGTCTCAGATCGGTGCCCACCGTTTCGTTTACCAGTTCATCCATGCTCTTGTCGGTTTCTATATAGTTACTCTTTATCCTGCTTTCCAAAAGCTTTATGACTATCTTTTCAAGAGCATCATAGGCCTGTTCGTTTGCATCATAATATGACTCATATGAGATGCCCTCTTTCATGCTGCCTTCTTTGGTTATTGTAAGCCTGCTCTCGATCTCGATACTGTTAAGATAATCATCGATGTTTATCTCTTCATCAAGTGAGGCTTCAGATATGTATTCTCTTATATTCTCACGCACCGTATCCGTAACATCTATCTTTCTTTCCCACTCACCGTTTATCATCTGTGTTTTTCCGTACAAAAACAGCAGTATTCCTGCTGTTGCCATACCTATTATGAGAAAGATAAGGAGTATTATGATAGGGAGTACACTTCTTCTTTTTTTCCTGGCCCTCATACTTTCCTTTCCTTTGTCTATAAAAGTCTTACCAGTTTGCAGTTATCTGTCATTCCGTCCCAGAGATGGGATATGTCATATCCTTTTATGTGACTTATAAGAGAACAGTTCATAGCACCGTGTCCCACGATCAGGATATCTTTTCCTCTCTCAAGTTCGGGATAGATCACCTCATCAAGAAATCTTCCTGTTCTGTCAAGCAGCTCCTCTATGCTCTCCGCGCCCTCAACAGGCACCTTATACTCTTCGGGATGAAAAAATAAAACATTTATGGGACAGTCAGGCATGTCAAAAGAGTTCTCAATACCTTCGTATGTGCCGAATCCCATCTCTTCAAGCCTTGAATCCGTGATTATCGGTATATCTCTTCCCTCAAGCACAATCTCGGCTGTCTGTTTTGCTCTTATAAGAGGCGATGAATAACATACATCGAAATGTATGTCTCTGCACTCCTTTGCTGCATCAAGAGCCATCTTTATCCCTTCTTCGTTAAGAGGTATGTCAGTCTTTCCCTGCAGCTTGTGTGCGGCATTCCAGTCAGTCTTTCCGTGTCTTAAAATATACAACATCAGCCTGCGATCTCCTTTTTAAGGTTCTCGATAAGCTCATATACCGTCCAGCTTATGTTATGAGATGTGGCTACGGCTTTCAGTGCCACAGGCTCTGCTTTTGATTCCTTGTATTTATCAAGAAACGCATCGAGCTTATCTTCATCCATTCCGATGAACACCAGAAGTTCGGGCATCTGATAAAGTGTGGGTATGCTCACTTTTCCAGTTATTACCCTGCCCAGAGAAAGTCCCGTGAGCGTACGGTTGAGTTCTCTGTAGCCGATCACTTTAACCTCCTCGTTGATCTCTGCAGCGATACTTCTTACAGTCTCTGCTTTTTCTTTCATATTTACATGCATAAGTATCATGTTTTTTGTTCTCCTAGTCTGATTTGATACTGTCTTTTATATAGCAATCATACCTGATAGCCCTGCCTTTGATCGAATATGAGGGCTTAAGCTTTGATATGTATTCACCTTTAAGAGGTCGCTTCACTATGATCTTTGACTGTGTCGCACCTAAAGCAGCCGTAAGCATCCTCTCTCCGTCCTCGCACGGGCTTTCAAGTCTTTGGAGCAGCTGGAACTTCTTTTTTATGAGTCCGCTCTTGCTTCTTTCCGGAAACATCGGATCCAGATATATGATATCCGGTCTTATCTTTTTATCCTCCATGGCTTTTATGCTGTCTTCACATATAAGTTCCATTCGGGACACTATCGATTCCAGATCGGGATCCTTTTTTGCTCTTTCAAGTCCGTCACCAAGAAGCTTTGCGATCACAGGATCCTTCTCATACATCTTTACACTAAGGCCCGATGCGGCTAAAAGAAATGAATCTTCTCCAAGGCCTGCCGTCGCATCCATCACAATGATACCCGGCTTTATATTCTTTACTCCCACGGCTTTGATAAGCATCTCACCGTTTAATCTGTTTTTTTCGATACGTCCCTTGAGTGCGCCAAAATCCGCCATGACGGTCATATTTCCCATTTTTAGGGCAAGTCCTTCATCCGTCTTTACAAGGTCCATATCTTCTTTAGCGTTTTTGTCATTCATACAGTCTGTCTTAAGATATCTTCCCAATCTTTTACCCTTGTGTTAAAGTCCGTAAAGAAATCTTTATCGTACGGTTTTGAATAGAACATCTCCAAAAGTTTCATCTGTAATGATTTGAATGCCTCTTCATTCATTGATTCATGTCTTTTTCTGAGATCATCCCTTATCTTATACCACTTGCTCTGAAAATCCTCGTATCTGTCTATATCCTTTATACCCAGCCACTGACTGATATTTACGGGTGTTCTCGGATTATCCTTTTTTTCGCAGCCAAGTTCATCGTTTAACACATAATAGATGACCTTACCGTTTTCAAAGCCTCTTCCCAGCGGAAAAAGCCTGCACAGTCCGCTTCTTATGGGATGGATCGAACATCTTCCCTTTTCATTCAGAAAAGGACAGCGTCCATCCTCCACCATCTTTATATTCGGAAGGATAACACCATCCTGATATGACAGCTCCCAAGGTCCGTCCTCAGACACCAGAATATCAAAGGTAACGGCCATACCTCCCGAAACCTTCATATTTAAGCAGAAATTCCAAAGATCGTAAGGATCCTGCAAGATGGTATCTCCCATCTTTTTACAGCAGCTTGAACATGATGCACAGTCATCACAGCCTATGGGTGCCGTATCATTATGTGTATATTTTTTATTGTCATATGACCATTCATAATCTGCAGGCATGTTTATATCCCTTAGAAAGCATTTATCATGTCAATGACATAGTCCTGCTCTTCTTTTGTCATACCGTTATACAGCGGTATTGATAACACGGTTTTTGCATATTTCTCGGTAACAGGAAGATCTCCCTCTTTAAATCCGAGATATGAATATGCTTCAGAAAGATGAGGAGGTATCGGATAATGTATTATCGTTCCGATATTCTTCTCATCCAGATACTTCATAAGCTCATCACGGCTTTCACATCTTATGACAAACTGATGCCATATATGAGTCGCCCCTTCTCTTATCTTGGGAAGCATTATCTTATCGTTTTTTATCTCTTTAAGATATCTGTTGCAGTACACTTTCTTTTCGTCAGCCATTTCATCAAGATACTTAAGTCTGACGCTCAAAAGACCTGCCTGCATCTCATCGAGTCTCGAATTGGCTCCGACTAACATGTTGTGATATCTCTTTTCAGAGCCGTAATTTCTGAATATCCTTATAAAGTCTGCAAGTTTTTCATCATCCGTAACTATAGCGCCGGCATCGCCGAAAGCTCCTAAGTTCTTTGAAGGATAGAATGAAAAACATCCGATATCTCCGAAAGTACCGGTTGTCTGTCCCTCAAACTTTGCCCCGTGAGACTGAGCACAGTCTTCTACAAGTTTAAGATTGTGTCTTTCACATATATCCTTTACCCTGCCCATGTTTGAAGCCTGTCCGTAAAGGTGAACGACAAGAACGGCCTTGGTCTTATCCGTTATCTTTTCTTCGATAGCATCAGCATCAATATTGAAATACTCATCAGGTTCAACAAAAACAGGGGTCGCACCGTTTATAGTGATACCCATCACACTTGCTATATATGTGTTGCCCTGGACTATTACTTCATCACCCGGTCCTATATTAAGTGCCCTGAATGCTATCCATAAAGCATCCAGTCCGCTTGCCAGTCCTACACAGTATTTTGTTCCTATATATGCGGCAAACTGTTCTTCAAAGTTCTTAAGCTCGTTTCCAAGTATATACCAGCCGGATCTCAATACATCGACTGCCTTCTTTTCAAATTCTTCCTGATGCTGGAAAAATCCTCTGTCCAGCCTGTTAGGCATTATCTTTTCCATATCCAATATCTCCTTAAAACATCCACTTTGAAATTATAACAGATTGCGGTCGTTTAAAAAAGTTTACACCTGGGGTTTACACCTGTAAATTTATGTGGTATACTTCACGAAACAGTCAAACATAATTCGAGGTGGAACATATGTCAGCATTAAACAGACAAGAAAAGATAATAGAGATGTTAAAGATCTCCGATTCTCCTGTCTCGGGAAACACTCTTTCAGATACATTCAAAGTGAGCAGACAGATAATCGTAAAGGATATTAACAGTCTTAAGGAAAACGGATACGATATCATATCAACTCCCAAGGGCTATATACTTGACCATTCACAGGAGTCGGTCCGCATCTTTAAGGTGCATCATACTCCGGAAGAGACCGAGGATGAGTTAAATCTTATCGTAGATCTCGGAGCGCGTATAAAGGATGTATTTATATATCACAGGGTGTACGGAGAGATACATGCACCGTTAAACATAAGATCACGCAGGGATATAGAACTGTTCTGCAACGATATTAAAAACGGTCATTCGAGTCTGCTGATGAACACCACGGGCGGATATCACTATCACACGGTGGTAGCCGATGACGAAAATATACTTACTCTTGTTGAGGAGTCACTTAAGAATAACGGTTTTCTTGCTCCTCTTACAGACTATGAGCCCAAGGGCCTTACAAAATAATTTACATACATAGGAGAAACATTATGGAAAAGACAAACAACGAATCAAAGTTCAAGGCATTTCTGAAGAAAAAGGACGTACAGATATCTCTCAAAAGATATTTCATAGATGCCATGGGAGCCATGGCAAGCGGTCTTTTTGCTTCACTTTTGATCGGTACCATCATAGGTACTCTCGGTCAGCAACTGGGTATACAGGCCCTTATAGACATGGGCGGATATGCCAAGTCGGTTTCAGGTCCCGCCATGGCAGTTGCGATAGCATACGCTCTTAAGGCTCCAAACCTGGTACTCTTCTCAATGCTCGCTGTAGGTGCGGCTTCAAATGCACTCGGTGGTGCAGGCGGTCCTCTTGCAGTGCTCATAATTTCTATCATCGCAACAGAATGCGGTAAGCTTATATCAAAGGAAACAAAGATAGATATACTGGTAACTCCCCTTGTTACCATTATGATAGGCGTACTGCTCGCTATGGGTATCGCTCCCTGGATCGGTAATGCCGCAAGTTCTGTAGGTAAGCTCATCATGTGGGCAACAGAGCTTCATCCTTTCATGATGGGAATGCTCGTATCAGTTATAGTAGGTATCGCTCTTACACTTCCGATAAGCAGTGCTGCCATATGTGCCGCTCTTTCACTTACCGGTCTTGCAGGCGGAGCTGCTGTTGCAGGATGCTGTGCACAGATGGTCGGTTTTGCGGTAATGAGCTTTAAGGAGAACAAGGTCGGCGGACTTATCTCCCAGGGACTTGGAACAAGTATGCTTCAGATGGGTAACATCGTAAAGAATCCTAAGATCTGGATCGCTCCCATCTTAACATCAGCCATAACAGGACCTATAGCAACATGCGTCTTTAAGATGCAGATGAACGGTGAGGCCATCTCATCAGGAATGGGAACCTGCGGACTTGTCGGACAGATCGGTGTATATACAGGATGGCTCAATGATATGGCTGCCGGCACAAAGACTTCCATCACAGGATTTGACTGGCTCGGACTTGTTTTGATAAGCTTCGTGCTTCCTGCGATATTAACCTTTGTATTCGGTCTCATCTTAAGAAAGATCGGATGGATCAAAGAAAACGATCTCAAACTTGAAGTTTAATATATGAGCATCAAAAAAGGGAAAAGGTTACTGGCCTTTTCCCTTTTTAAATACATTTCAAAAACTACTCTTCATTAAGCTGTCTGGCTTCTTCGTTAAGCTCAACTACCAGTCTCTCAACTTCCTTTAAGATCTCCTGGTTCATCTCACTTGCTGTATAAGTCTCAGATGAATGAGCGCTTACCTCTTCGGTTATCGCTGAGATGGTCTGGATCGAATCAACGATCTCTCTGTTTGCATCTGCGAGTTTTTCAACCGAATCATTAAGTTCAGCTGACTGATTCTTCATCTGCTCAATGCTCTCATTGATAGCTGTGAAGCTCTCTGCAGCCAAAAGAGCTGTCTCATTCTGGGTCTTGTTGGTAGAAACAAGTGTATCTATCTTTTCAACCATGTTGTTGAGCTGAGAAGATATATTGTTTATGAGTTCGTTGATATCTGCTGTAGCACTTGTTGTCTGTCCTGCAAGATTTGAAATCTCGGTAGCAACAACCGCGAATCCTCTTCCTGCCTCTCCTGCTCTTGCTGCCTCTATTGAAGCGTTTAATGCAAGCAGGCTTGTCTGTGAAGCAACACTGTTGATAAGCTCTGTGATGGAGTTCATCTTGTTAGTGTATTCCGTGAATGCCTCAAGTGAAGAAACAACCTCGTTTCCTGCCTTTTCAGCCTCTTCTGCAAGAGTGTTGATATTGTCGATCTTTTCACGTCCCTGTTCAACTGCCTCAATGGACTTATCCATATATCCTGCGATCTCTTCAACCGCATTCTCAACCTGTCCTATGCTGTCCTGGATAAGTTCTGTCTTAACAAGCTGATTCTGAATGGCTTCTGCAGATTCATTGGTACCTGTGCTTACTTCAGACATTGAATTGATGGTCTGTTCCATTGATGAGTTAACGCTTATCATCTTGGACTCAACAAGTTCAACATTTGAAGACATGGCCTTTGATATTCCAAGGATCTTCTCAAACAGTTCATTGATCTTTGTTTTCTCAAGTGTGAGTCTTGCAGCTCTTATCTCATTAAACAGTGCATACATCCTGTTTATCATGATAAAGAATATTACACACATCAAAACAAGAAGTACCTGTATCTCATAGCTTACTATGTTTTCAGCGGATGTATTCTTTTTGATCACCGCCTCGTATATAACATCAAAGACGTTCTCAAGTATCGCGCCGATCCCTATGATATATACAAACCTGACATTATTAAACAGCATACATATAAGGAGCATCGGCAGTACATATGTGAAAACCAGGTTGTTGTTTGCTGTGAAAAGAACCACCGTATACAGCAATGCAAATCCTATCCCTATGATACGCATTACCGCAAATTCGCAATCTCTCTGCTTGTTATAAGCCATCCTTGCAAGTATCACCGGTGCTATGCAAAGTGCCAATACAAGGAGTGTATATCCTAAAGTCCTGTTTCCCTTGATCAGCTCCAGCAGATAAGCCGCAGCTATGATACAAAGCAGAATGGTCTGACATACAACGCCCACCCTGTTCGCTCTCTGCATTTCAGACATCGCCGCTTTTTCCTGCAGTTCGTTAATATTCTCTCCCATAAATTAATTCTCCTTCTCCTTACACTTTTGGTTTTATCTTTTTCTCAGAAGTTCCATTACGAGATCATAATTCTCCGGAACATGAGGGAAGATACAGTCTATACAGCTTTTTACAAGCTTTCCGTTCTTCTCGACCATCTTATAATTCCCCGGACAATCCATATCGTACAGTGGGCAAAAACAGAAAAGACAGTTTATATCGTCACTGTATTTGTGGCAGGGATAATACTCGCATTTTCGATTTGCAAAAAAGCGACTGGAATCATCTGTCTGCATATTCCCGCATCCTCCGATAAAATTCATTAATCATACTAACATGTGAACCGTAATAAAAGTGTGAGAACCCCCATAAATTATTCTCATCCGTTATCATACAGTCCCAGGCCCTGCTGCCGTCAGGTTTTACCGCCCTTAAGCTGTCACCGTTTGTAGTGCTGTCATAGTAATGAAACTCATGCCCTTTGATACCAACAAGGCTTTTGGCAAGTTTGGATGCATTCTCTTTGCAGCTTTCCATTTTAAGATATCCGAATCTTACCAGTGACTGTGTATAGCGGCATTCTCCGTTAATAAGTCCCAAAAGCTCATATCTGTTATGATCTATATCTGTGACATATTTATGCAGATACATGAATCCGCCGCACTCCGCAAGGGATGGCATGCCTGAATTTATCGCATTCCTTATGGAATCAAGCATAGATCTGTTTGAACTCAGTTTTTTAAGGAACAGTTCCGGGTAACCCCCTCCCAGTAACAGTCCCGAAGAACCTTTTGGTATATGATCGTCATTAAGCGGTGAAAAGAACTCAATTCTGACACCCGTTTCGCGAAAGATATCAAGATTCTCTTTATAGTAAAAACAAAAGGCTTCATCATATGCGACCGCAAGGATCAGCTCCTTATTCTCTTTTTGCGTCCTTTTACAAACATCACCCGTAAAAGGCTTGGCCTCTCTCATAATATCTGTGAGTTTATCGATGTCGCAGTTTTCCTCGATCGCCAGAGAGACTCTTTCAAGCTGTCTGTTTATATCCTCTATCTCATTAGGAAGCTTAAGTCCCAGATATCTGCTTTCGATATTTATATCTTTGAGTTTGGGAATACATCCGATACATGTAACGTCTTTAAATCCTGCCTTTTTAAGTTCAGTTTCGATATAAGGCTTTATCTTTTCAAAATACGGTCTTGATACACGGTTCAGGATGATACCTTTTATAAGTGAATATCTGTCATCGGAAAGGATCCCTTTGATAACGGAGATCATCGTCCTTCCCGCTCCCCTTCCATCGATCAGTAAAACGATGGGTGTATCTGTAAGATGGGCGATATCATAAGCCGAAGCCATATCATCAGCAGGACTTATACCGTCATACAGCCCCATGACTCCCTCAATGAGAGCAGATCCTTCTCCTTTCTTTAAAAGGATATGCCTAAGATAATCCTTATCGGAAAAGAATGAATCAAGATTCTCACTGTCGATATTTAAAACCTTCTTATGAAACATCGGATCAATGTAATCAGGTCCGCACTTGTATGACCTTATATCTATCCCACGCTTCTTTAAAGCCTTTAAAAGTCCGCATGTGACAAGAGTCTTTCCGCTCCCGCTGCTTGCTGCCGCGATCATAACTCTTTGAATATTAACTTTGCATGTGTCCTTATTTATATCAGTCATATCCGTCAAATGGTAAATGCAAATATCATAACAGGGTTTTCTGACTGCATCATGTTATGCTCTCCGATCTTTTTAATGTTTGAGCATGAGATCTGTATGATATCCACGTCTTTTGCATCAAAGTCTCTTATTATATCCTGAGTAGCAGCCATGGTCTCCAGGCTTACAGCGTTCACAACATATCTGACACCTGCTTTTTTCATCTTAAGTTCACAGATGATCTCTTTAAGTCTTTTGCTGCTTCCACCTATAAAGACTCTGTCAGGTGCAGGATAGTCTTTAAGTATCTGAGGTGCCTCCCCAAGAACCGGTATCACGTTTTTCGTATGAAGATTATCTATATTCTTTTTAATAAGCTCATACGCTTCCTTTTTCTTTTCGAATGTATAGACTTTAAGTGATGGATGCAAAGCTCCTATACTTATCGCCACGGAACCCGTACCGCCCCCGATATCATATACTATATCCCCGCACAGGATGTTCAGCCTTATGATACTCTCGTTTCTTATGCATTCCTTTGTCATCGGGACCTTGTCCCTTATGAACATGTCATCACAAAGCAGCCCCGTCACGGGACGTTTTTTTGCATTCTCATTTATTACAAGAAGTGTGAGTATGCCTCCGCCTTCATAGGCCTTCGCCTCTTTTGTGTTCAGTGTAAGTATCTTCTCGTCATCATATGAGAGATCCTTTCCGACTATAAACCGACAATCAAGATTATGATCCTCAGTAATTCCTGCTACGTTTCTTAGGTCTTCATCACCGGAGAGCAGAACAAAGGTCTTTCTGTTATAGATGATATGATCTATAAGCTCGTTTAGCCTGAAGGCATCATTTCTTCCGTGAATACTGAAAAGGATCGCATCATCATAACTTTCCTTAACGGCAGCAGACAGATATGACACACTGGATATACCGGGTAATACCCTTATATTTGCATCAGGCAGTCTTTCCGATAAAGCCTGCAGCATCTTTGAAGCTCCGCTGTAGAACGAACAGTCTCCGGTATAAAGGATCACCGCTTTCTTAATACCGATATCCTTTTTTAGGATATCAAGGATGTCATCAGGCATATATACCGGATACTTTCTTTTTGCATCAACATTCTCAATAAGTCTTTTGGCTCCGAATACGGCATCACTCTCCCTGATCATCCCGTTAAGATCGGCTATGACACAGCCATTACTGCCGGGTCCGTATCCCGCAATAACGATACTCATTTTTTTATCGTCATCATACTTTTTTCCTGTTGCCATCTCAAAGGCTTTGTATATGCTTATCCCTTCATCATCCTGTGGTCTGTTTATCACATGACATCTGGCTTTGACTAAAGCAGAAGCCTCTAACTTTTCCTCAAACCCGCCGCTTACGCCGCTGTCTTTTGTAACGATATGCTTTATATCATACTGTTTCATCAAAGCCGTATTAAGTTCTCTTCCGAACGGCCCGTGCATGGCTATTATGTTTTTTGAGGGGATATCCTGCTCACCGCATATCTTAAGGCTCTCATTTACGGGCAGTATCCTCACATATGTCCTCTTTTTTGTCTCATCGGAAACGTTTTCGCAATATGCCCCAAGCTGATTGCTGCCTATCGTAAGCAGTATGTTGCCTTCCGTAGCATCCAGTGCTTTTGCGCATTCCGCTACCGAATCATATCTGTTAATGCTTTCATCGCAGTCAATGCTTTCTCTTTGTATCCTTACATAAATGGCCCCGATGTTTTTTACAGCCTCTTTGATATTGTGTGTGACCTCTGTCGCATAGGGATGTGTCGCATCTATTACGATATCTGTTTCCCTAATATCAAGTCCGTTAAGATAATCCTTCATCTGTAATGCATCCATTCTTCCCACATGTATGGATGCTAAGCTGTTATTATCCATCACGTCACTGCCGTAATCCGATGCCACACAGACATGATGTTCCACGCCTGATCCGCTAAGCATGTCAGAAAGCATATGTCCTTCAGTTGTTCCCGAAAAAATGACAATTTTCTTCATCAGTTAATATATCCTCTGGGAGTGATCAGTCTGTCACCTTCAATCCTGGTCCTGGAGTTGCCTATAAATACAGTCGTGAACATATCTACCTGTTCATCCATGAGTTCCATAAGGGTGCACAGTTTCTTTTTAGTCCCCTCTCTTTCGATGTTCATAACATATCCGCAGCATGTATCCTTAGAAGCGTAGGTCATCATCAGCTCACATGCCCATTTAAGATAATCCTTTCTCTTATGACTTGAGGGATTGTAGAGAACCACACAGAAATCAGCTTTTGCGGCAGACAGCAGTCTTTCTTTTATGAGTTCCTTATCCGTTAAAAGATCACTTAAACTTATCACGCAAAAATCATGTGCTATCGGGGCTCCAAGATGTGCCGCACCGCTTAGAGCCGCCGTGACTCCGCTTACTATCTCAATATCCTCAAAGTCATCCTTATGAGCTATCTCAAGCATCGGGGATGCCATGCCGTAGACACCCGCATCACCGCTGCAGATAAGAGCGACCTTCTTTCCCTCCCTGGCAAGCGACAGACACATCTGACATCTTTCTATCTCCTGCTTCATATTGCTCTCAATGTATTCCTTATCGGGATAGTGTTCCCTTACAAGTTCTATATATGCCTTGTAGCCGACTATAACATCACTGTCCATCAAAGTCCTGTCAGCCTTAACGGTCATCATATCATATGAACCCGGGCCTATACCCACAACATAAATCTTTCCCATATCATATCCTTCTTTTTGCAACGGCAAGTGTCATACCTTTAAGAAGCTGCTTCTTTAAGATCAGCTCAGCACCGTCTCCGGCTCCAAGAACAGCCGCTCTCTCACATACATTGTCGACTCCGACCGTTTCTTTAACAAAATCGGAAGATGAAAAATCTCCTTTTACCCTGCTTAACATTTCGCTGTCAAATACGATCAGCGGTATGCTGTATCTGTCACAGAAGCTTTTTAGCGCCTTCTCATCTTTTTTTATATCTATTGAGCATACGGCATATATCATATCCGTTGTGATATCAAGCTTGTTAAGTTCATTCAATATAGTCTCCTCAGCTTCCTTTATATCCTTGTCCTTCTTCATCCCTATTCCTAAAGTGTAAGGTTTGGGAGAAAGCAAAAGAGAATACTCCCTGTCGGTCTCATCGGTCACTATGATATCTACCGCTTCCTTAGGAGGATAATCCTTGTAGGAAATGGTTATCGCTTTTCCTTCTATGGCTTTGGCGTTGACCTTCTTTATGCCTTCACGGTTTCTTATCATAAGATTGTTTTCTTTAGCATATACATCCGCGCTGAAAGCATCGTGCAGATCCGTTGATGTGGTAATAACGGGAACAGCATCCAAAAGCTTTGCCAGTGTCAGAGACAGTTTATTTGCACCGCCCACATGTCCTGAAAGGATCGGGATCACAAACCTTCCGGTATCATCTATCACAATCACGGGAGAGTCTGAAAGCTTGTCGTTAACAAAAGGCGCAATCATCCTGACTGCGATACCCACACTCCCCACAAAGATGATCGCACTGTGCTCTTTAAATCTGTCCCTTACCCAGTCGGACAGCGTCCCTTCAGGTCTTAAAAAGCCCTCATATTCCGTGTCATCGTTTCTGCTTAAATATGCCGTTATCTTTTCGATACCCGCATAAGTTGCCGCACTGTTAAGTTTTTCCAATACATGCATACCGTCTTCGGTAAAGCATATGGCAGTCTTTTTCATATTTACTGACAGTCGTTTCCTTTTCTGTACTCGGTCGTAAAATCAGGATCATAAAGCTTCGATCTTTCATATCCCGACTGTTTTATCGCATCTCCCACCAGCACGATGGCAGTCTTTGTAATGTTGTTTTTTCTTGCCGTATCGCAAAGAGTACCCACAGTGCATACAAATCTTTTTTCTTCGGGCCAGGTTGCTTTGTATACTATGGCAGCCGGTGTGTCCTTATCATAACCGCCTTCTGTAAGTTCCTCTGTAAGTTTATCGAGCATTCCTGTACTGAGATATATTGCCATTGAGGCATGATGCGAAGCTAACAGCTTTATCTTTTCCTTTTGCGGTACAGCTGTTTTTCCTTCCATCCTTGTTATGATCAAGGTCTGTGATATACCCGGAAGAGTATACTCAAGGTCAAGGGATGATGCCGCACCGAAGCATGCACTCACTCCGGGACAAGACTCATATCTGATATGGTTTTTTTCCAGAATATCCATCTGTTCCCTTACCGCTCCGTATACACTCTGATCACCGGTATGAAGCCTTACCACACTCTTTTTCTCATGATCTGCCTCTATCATAAGATGTGTTACCTGTTCAAGTGTCATCTTGGAGCTGTCGTATATGATAACATCTTCTTTTGCATATTTAAGCAGATCGGGATTGACAAGACTTCCAGCATATATGATCATATCCGCTTCACTTATCAGTCTCATTCCCCTTACTGTTATAAGATCGACCGCTCCCGGACCTGCTCCCACAAAACTGATCATATTCTACCCACTTCCTTTAATATCAGACTCTCGGCATCCTTTGTAGCACCTAACAGTCCCCATCTGTTTGAATATATGATGCATTCCACCTGCATCTTTCCTTCTGCTCTCTTATTAAGATAAAAAGATACTCTTTCCATGATATGCTCAAAGCATGCCTTCTCAATACCCGCATTTAATAGATATTCATATGCCTCTTCCGTTGATACGCTGTCAAGTATCCCCAGCAGTGTTTCCTGATCGGCATCACATCTTATCGCCGCCTCAGCCAAAAGCTCCATCCTGCAGTCAGCTTCCTTTGAATGCGTGTTCATGATACCGCCCGAGACTTTAATGAGCTTTCCGACATGTCCCACAAGGAGCATCTTTTTAAAACCCAGACTGACAGCGATATCAATGGTATCTCCGATATAGTTGGAACACTTAACGGCACGGTCAAGATCGTATGAGTATTTTTCTCTCATAAAATCTATCCCGTAATTTCCCGGTGAAACTATGATTAGATCTTTTCCTTCACATCTTTGCTGATTAAGCTCAACCCTTATCGTATCAATGAGTGCCTTTGTGCTCATTGGCTCTATTATCCCGCTTGTTCCGATTATCGATATACCGTCGACTATACCGAGTCTGGGATTAAACGTCTTTAATGCGATCTCTCTTCCCTCCGGAACTGATATGACGATCTTTACCGTATCGGTGCAGTCAAACATCTCCATGATCTCAAGGACATTTTCGGTGATCATCTTTCTCGGAACCGAATTGATCGCAGATTCACCGACGTTTTGATCAAGTCCCGGTCTGGTCACCTTTCCGACTCCTTCACCGCCTTTAATGATGACAGAATTATTCTTATCACTTACGATACAGGCTCTTGCATATATAAGTATACCTGCCGTCACATCCGGATCATCGCAGGACTCCTTTCTTACCGCACAGCTCACATATTCCTCAGTGATCTCTATATCCTCTATTCCGGCTTCATAACTGATACCTGCCGGAGTCTCTATGACTATTTTCTCTTTTCTGTTTCCGCCAAGAAGCATGTATGTGGCCGCTTTGGCTGCCGCAGCCGCACAGCTTCCGGTAGTAAAACCGTTTTTCAATCTTTCTGCTCCATGTTCAAAACAGCGTTGCATATCGCAGCTGCGATGTTGCTTCCGCCTTTTCGTCCCTTGTTCACTATATACGGGATATCGCTGTCAAGGATCAGTTCCTTGGCTGCCTCCACATTAACAAAACCTACAGGCACTCCTATTATGAAGGCAGGTCTGTACTTTCCGCTCTTATATGCCTCATGCAATGTGATAAGAGCCGTTGGTGCATTCCCGACAACAAATATGACCTGATCACTCATCCTCATCGCTTTTTCCATACTAACGGAAGCCCTGGTTATCTGACGATTCTTTGCTTCAAGAGCGACATCCTCATCCGCCATGAAGCAATATGCCTCTATCCCGTAATTAGAAAGCTTCTTTTTGTTTATACCCGCAAGAGCCATGTTTGTATCTGTTATTATCAGAGTCTTCTTTCTAAAAAGCTCCTTTAAGATTTTTACCGCATCCTTAGAGAATTTTAAGGTGTTTGCATAATCAAAATCAGCGCTTGTATGTATGCATCTTTTTATGACAGGTGCGGTATCTCCCGAAAGCATCACACCCATGTTTTTTAATTCCTCGGTCAGGATCTCAAAACTTCTGTTCTCGATCTGATCGGGCATTACATATTCAATCTCCATTTATGACCTCTTTCAGACATCTTATAAGGATCTTATTTGACTCATGATCCTTTATGGCCACTCTGTAAAAGCCTTCTTTATTCTCAAACATATCGGAAAGGTCTCTTATAAGTATGCCCTTGTCTAACATCTTTTCATACAGATCCTTTTTTGAATAAAACATGATAAAGGATGTATCACTCTCATAAACTTTAAGATCAAGTTTCTTAAGTTCACATATAAGATGATCACGTTCTTTTTTTATAAGTTCATGAGTGCTGTTAGTAAAAAACTCATCCTTGCTTAACAGTGCACATCTTTCCATCACATGCGAAGATATGACAGGTAAGTTCCATTCAGGCAGCTGCCTTTTTATCTTTTTGATGTTTTCAGGCGAACTTATTACATATCCCATCCTTATACCCGGACATGAAAAGCATTTGGTATAGGATCTTACCATTATCAGATCATCATATCTTTCTAAAAACTTAAAAGTATCAAAACTTTTAGCCTTATCAGACATCATAAGAAAACTCTGATCAAGAACAACCTTTATGTTTAAACTTTTGGCTTTATCAATGATCTTTATAAGAAGTTCATTATCTATGTTAAAGCCAACAGGATTCCATGGATCGGTAAGGAACATGATATCAGTATCTTCTGATATCTCAGATAAGATATCCTCAGTAAGTCTGAAGCCGTCTTTTTCATTAAGGAAAATATCTTTGACCTCACATTTCTCCAAAGTATTCAGATATACCCTGTATAAAGAAAAACACGGATTAATGATAAGAGCCTTACTTGGATCTATCGCTCTGACAATAGCAAGTAAGAGTTCTGAAGCACCATTACCTGCGATAACGTTATCATAATAAACACCCTCTGCTTTTGCTAAGGCATTTCTTAAACTCTCCTGTTTAATATCCGGATAATGACCTATCTCATCCTTACAATCACCTATCGCTTCCAGGATCTTTTCTGAAATATCATAAGGATTCAAGTTTACCGAGAAATCAATATTAACTTTGTTTCTGAATATATCTCCGCCGTGACTCATAATATTGTTAACATAATATATTTGCATAAATAATATAAAGTATGATCTCTGCAATGATAAGCACCATAGCCTGTGAAATAAACATCAGCCTGCAGGCTCTCACTATATCATCTTTTTCAATCTCTTTTATCTCATCACCTATATATGGCTTATCAGATAACAATCCCCCATAAAATGAAGGTCCTCCAAGCTTTAATCCAAGGCATCCGGCTACTGCACTCTCAGTCTGTGCAGAGTTAGGGCTCTTATGGTTAAGTCTGTCTCTTTTCCATATCTTAAAAGCCATTAACGGACTGTACGCCTTATCAAACAAACGTAAGATGAATGAGGAAGCTATGATAAACAGCGCACTTAACCTTGACGGGATGAAATTCACGATATCATCAAGTATGGCTGCACACTTTCCGAAATGCTCATATCTCTCATTGTGATATCCGACCATGGAATCCATTGTGTTTACTGCCTTATAGGCAAGTCCGAGTACAGGTCCCGCTATGGATGCATATATAAGGGGTGCTATTACACCGTCAGATGTGTTCTCTGCAACAGTCTCCACCGCAGCCTTAAGTATCCCTTTATAATCAAGCTTGTCTGTATCCCTTCCCACTATCATGGAAAGATCTTTTCTTGCTTTATCAATGTCGTTTTCAGCCACATCCTTATATATCTTCATGCTCTCTTTTTGAAGACATCTTGCAGCTAAAAGATAACAGATGAGTATCGCTTCCACTGCCATCCCCAGATAGGGATGTATCAGATATGCCCCTACTGTTACCAGAGTGGTTAACATAACTGTGGTGATGATAACGGTGACACACAATAAAAGCCCTGATAAGAATTCTTTTTTTTGATCAGATCTCTTTTTAAGCAGTGCTTTTTCAAGACAGGATATGAGCTTTCCTATAGCCACCACAGGATGAGGTATCCCTTGTGGATCTCCTATAATAAGATCCAAAACATACCCTATCATCAATGCGATCATATGATATTTTAAATACTCTGCCACCATATGATTCCACCCTATATGATCCCTGTCATCACAATAATTGCGATAACGATGAGATTAACTGTCTCACTCACAGTCACAAAATATCCAGCCGTATCTCCCGTAACTCCGCCAAACTCTTTTTTTGTCATATACATGTAGCAAAGAAGACATACCAAAAAAGCTGCAAAGATCATGAGTGTTATAAAGATATTTATATATAACATGCATGCAAAAAGAACGGTCAGCTGGATAAGCAAAAATACGATAACGCTCTTTCTTTTGTTTTTTGTCTCTCCTGCAAGCATCCCGTCTTCTTTTGCCTTTTTTAATAAAAGGGAGCTTAAACCGCTAAGGATTCGGCTAAGCATCAGTGTAAGTCCCAAAAGTATCAAGAGCTTATTGTCTGCATTATCAAATATAACAGTCAAAGAAGCGATCGAAGCTAAAAGGCATACGAAAAGACCTATGATCGCAAAAGCACCGGTATGTGGATCCTTTAATATCCTAAGTTTTTCCTCTGTTGGTTTATATGATCTTAATGCATCCTGGGTATCCATATATCCGTCAAGATGGATGCCTCCCGAAACAAGTATTGGTATGATGACTGAAACTATCGCTTTTACCACAGCCTGCACTTCAAAATAAGTAAGCAAACTGTATATAACATAAGCTATGAGTCCTGTCACAAGTCCCACGAAAGGAAAGAATGAAAGGCTGTGTTCCATGTCATCTTCTTTCCACTCAAAACGTGGCATCGGAATCTTTGAATATAATGAAAATGATACCGCAATGTATCTTAATATCTTCAAGCTGTCTCCTTTTTTATACAGATCACTTTGTCTGCAAAGCTTTTTATCCTCTCATTTACCATGCTGCAAAGCTGTATGTAAAGCCTTGTCATCTCATCACTGTTTTTGTCAGCGACAAACTCATTGGTGACTATTACCGTATCCTTAACACCTTCAGTAAGTTTCCTTACATCCGCTGCCACCTGATCGGCAAAAAGATCGGGGTTGAGTTTACATAATTCCTTTCTCTCAGGATTCTCATACATCTCGTTTCCAACAAGATTTGATATGCACTCCAGGAGCACGACAGCACTTTTTCTATCATTAATCATGCCAAGTGCAGTATCTATGTCAAACGGTATCTCTAAGGTCTCAAAGCCTTTTCCTTCACGCTGCTTTCTGTGCTTTTCAACACGTTTCCTGCCGTCCTCGTCATATATCAGCATGGTCGCCACATAATATCTTCTTATAGCCTCCAGTGAGCATGCTATCCTTTCGGCTTCCAAAGATTTACCGCTTGAATTTGTTCCTATAATGAGATAGATCATTACTGTTTATCAAACCTCTCATAGCTCTCTATCTGAGTGTCGTCAAACAAGGTAGCGTTTGAATAAAGGTCAAGTGCCATATCGATAAGCGGAAACATCATTACAGCCCCCGTACCCTCTCCGAGTGCCATATCCGCATCTATAACAGCTTTAAGATCAAGTATCTTAAGTACTTTTGCCGTACCTTTTTCTTTGCCGGCATGTGAAGCTATCATATATCCCTTGGTCTCACTTACGATGCTGTATGCACAGAAAGCCGCCACCGCACTTATATAACCGTCTATGATGACAGGGGTCCTTGTTAGGGCAGCCCCGATATAGACTCCGACAAGACCTGCGATATCAAGTCCTCCAAGATATCTTAATGCCTCAAACGCCATCTCCGGGGATCTGTTAAGTCCTATCCGGTTAAATCTGTGATGAGCGATCGAATCCTTTATGACTCTTATCTTGTTTTTCAGGGCCTCATCATCTAAACCGGCCCCTCTCCCCGTTATGGTCTCGGGATCAGTCTGATTGAGTGTGCAGAAAAGCGCCGTGCTCGTCGTGGTATTACCTATCCCCATCTCACCGGTTGCAAGGATGGAATAGCCTTTATCAGACAGTTCCTTTACGATATCTATGCCTGTCTGTATTGCACTTAAACATTCATCCTTCGTCATTGCGGGTTCTTTTAAGATGTTTCCTGTACCCTTTTTTATCTTTTTATCAATGAGGCCATCGATCTTCATATCCGAATTGATACCGATATCGACCGGTATGATATCTATGCCGAATCTTTTTATCATGACTCCGACAGAACTCTTATTCTTTGCCATGAGTTCAGAGACCTTTGCTGTAACGCTCTGGTCTGTCTGTGTCACGCCCTCGCATACCACACCGTTATCGGCACACATGATGATCAGTGCTTTCTTATCAGTATCAGGTATTAGCTTACCCTTCATGGATGCGATCCTGCAGATGATATCCTCAAAATCCCCAAGTCCGTCTATGGGCTTTGCTATGCTGTCCCATCTTTCTTTCGCCTTAATATAAATGTTATCATCGGGCGTATCTGGTTTAAGCTTATATAACTCTTCTGTATTCATTCTATCCCCACTATCTTTAGGATACTGTCCATATCAAGACTCTTTTTAAGAGTATATGCCAGTATCTCATACTGTCTTTCCCTGTAATCGCTCTGATCGATAACACTCTCAGTCTCAACCCTTCTTTCAGACTTGTCTGCAAGAGCTTTAACGATACCGCTCACTATCTCTTTTTTGTCAAATATACCGTGGATATAGCTGCCATATACATTCCCGCTGCAATATCCCGTAGAGTCTGATGTGAACTCACTGACCTCATCAAAAGGCTTTGTGATACCCATGTGGATCTCATATCCGGTGACTTCGCATTCACATATGCCATCAAACACCCCTGTGGCATTTATTACTTTTCCGTTAAACTGTATCCTTCTCTTTTCCTTTCCCATCACGGTGTCAACGGGTAAGAGTAAAAGTCCTTCTTCACTTCCTCCGCCTTCCGTATTGTCGGGATCATCTATATTTCTTCCCAGCATCTGATATCCGCCGCATATACCAAAAACCGGTACCCCCATGGAAGCAAGATTTCTTATGGCCTGATCGAGTTTCTTTTCCTTAAGCCATTTAAGATCTCCTATCGTCGTCTTTGTTCCCGGAAGGATTATCATATCAGGTTTACATAAATTTTCTGATTCTTCCACATATCTGACTGATACGTCCTCAAACTGATCGAACACATCAAAATCCGTAAAATTTGATATATGGGGTAGTCTTATGACCGCTATGTCTATAGCTTCTCTTCGGTTTACATAAAACCTGTCTGTAAGGGAATCCTCATCTTCCACATGTATATCCATATACGGGACTATACCGTTTACCTTAACTTTTCCCTTTGTTTCAAGTATTCTGATACCGTCTTCAAACAAAGCCGGATCTCCCCTGAACTTGTTGACTATAAGACCCTTTATCCTATCTCTCTCATGCGGCTCCAAAAGGTCAAGTGTGCCCAATAGCTGTGCAAACACTCCTCCCCTGTCAATATCTCCGACAAGGAGCACATTAGTATCGATGATATCAGCCAGTCCCATGTTGACTATGTCATCGCTTTTAAGGTTCATCTCCGCAGGGGAACCTGCTCCTTCTATAACGATGATATCAACCATCTTTGAGAGTTTCTCATATGCAGCCACGATATCGGGTATCAGATCCTTCTTATGGGCAAAGTACTCCTTTGCGCTCATATTTTCCTTAACCCTGCCGTTGACTATGACCTGTGAGGTCTTGTCTCCTGTGGGCTTTAAAAGTATCGGGTTCATGCATACATCGGGTTCCATGCCGCAGCATATCGCCTGCATGGCCTGTGCTCTTCCTATCTCGAGGCCGTCCTTTGTTATATATGAGTTCAAAGCCATGTTTTGGGATTTGAAAGGGGCTGCCTTATATCCCATGTCAGTAAACACCCTGCAAAGTCCTGCAACGATCAGGCTCTTTCCCACACCTGACATCGTTCCCTGTATCATGATGGAATGTGCTTTCCTTTTAACCGATGCGTCAGGTTTTTTACTTATGACAGTTTCTTTATCTATCCAGGGCTTTACTCCGAGCAGACTGATATCCGCATCTTTTATGCCATAAAGATCACGTATGAAATCTTCTTTGAAAACCTCATCAACGCTTCCGTATCTTAGTATCTTTCCGTCCCCTATGGCAACGACCACGTCTGAGAGTCTCATTGCGATCTCGAGCTCATGAATGGACATCACCACAGCTATGTTCTCATCAGCAGCAAGCTTTTTTATCCTTGAAAGGATATCCAGTTTATACCTGATATCCAGATATGATGTGGGCTCATCCAATACGAGCACTTTCGGCTCCTGACATATGGCTCTTGCTAACATCACACGCTGTCTTTGTCCGTCACTTATGCTGTTAAACTGTCTGTCACATATATCTGACGTGTCAGTCATCTCAACCGCACGATCCGCTATCTTTTTATCCTCATCAGACAGTATGCCAAGCATTCCCGTATAAGGATATCTTCCGGTCTCTATCACTTCCCTGCAGGTCATGTATTCAGGGGTAAGATTTGAAGTCATTACCATGGACATCTGCTTTGATATCTCAGTATCACTCATATCGTCCATGCTTGTTTCACTTAAATAAATGACACCCCCACGTATCTTAAGCTGTCTTGTAACAGTTTTAAGAAGTGTTGATTTACCGCTTCCGTTTGGACCTATAAGTGTCATTATCTTTCCGGGCTGTACTTTAAGAGAGATATCCTTTATCAGGTCGCTGTCATATCCTATTGTGAGTCCTTCGGTCTTTAATCTGTAATCTGCCATGCCCTAACGACTCCCCGCTTCTTCTCTTCTTTTTATCATGATGACTATAACAACCGGCACCAGTAAGACTGCAGTAACTGAACTGATGCTGACTTCTGTTGGTGCAAACACTGTCCTTGCGATACCGTCACAAAAAAGTGTCAGGACCGCTCCTCCAAGAAAGCTTGCCGGTATCATCACGATCGGTGATGAGGTCTTTAACATGCTCTTCATAAGATGAGGCACCGCTATACCAACAAACGATATGGGACCTGCAAATGCCGTGACACAGGCAGCCATAAGACTAGACATCAGTATCAGCATCACTCTTAATGCTTTGATATTAACACCCATGTTTCTCGCATATGCTTCACCCAGCCTGTATGCGCTTATGGGCTTTGAAAGCAAAAAAGTAAGAACAAAACATATGATGGTGATCACGGTTATTATCCTTATATCATTCCAGTTCATGCCTGAAAGGCTTCCCAGGGACCAGTTATGGAGATTTACAATATTTGAATCATCGGCAAACGTGACCAAAAGATCTGTGATGGCAGAACAGATATATCCTGTCATGATACCGCATACCACTAAGATACTCATGTTCTTTACCTTAACAGATATGATAAGCACAAATCCCATTGCGAGCATTGCGCCAAAGAAAGCGGAAACAACCATTCCCACAGAACCGATATTGAAGCCTCTGCTTAAAAGGATGATAAGAGTGATCGCAACGGTAAGCTTTGCTCCAGATGATATGCCCAGCACAAAAGGACCCACGATCGGATTTGCAAAAAAGGTCTGTAAAAGATATCCCGACAGTGCAAGGGATCCGCCAAGGAGCAGCGCAGCCACTATCCTTGGAAGGCGGATATTTAAAATGATGGTGCGTACCATCTCATCAACACTTCTACCGGTAAATACATTTATAACATCATCAAAAGACACAGAGACACTGCCCATCATGACATTTAATGCCACCATGATCATCAACAAAACGGATATGATTGTGAATACGCTAATGCATCTTGATCTTTTCATGTTTCAGTCCAGTTTTATCAGATAAGTGTAGTCTCTTTTTTCTCCCGTAAATACGCTATTAAGATCACTCATGAAATCAGCCATGCCCGTAGTCTGCTGGAACATCTCTTTTCCCGTGCAGTATACCTGCTTATCCTTAACGGCTTTGAAATCCTTAAACAGCTCATTCTTTTTTATCAGCTCATCTATTGAGTCTATCTCTCCCCCGATTGTGCTGTTATATATGATTATATCAGCATTGCATGCAGCGGTGTAGAAATCTTCCATCTGCATGTTCATGGTCGAAAGGGCGTTTTTTTGATCCCCTTCATCCTTAATGATGTATCTTCCGCCACTAAGTTCTATCATCTTTGAGATATAATCTCCCGACTTTCTGACATTTATGAGACCGCCTGTGGTCACATGGAAGAATGCGACGGTTTTTCCGGTATCGCTTTTTGTCATTACAGGCTCTATCTTTGAAAGCTGTTTTTCGTAATAAGCCGAAGCCTCTTCTTCCCTGTCAAAAAGTGTTCCGTACAGTTTTATCCATTCAAGTCTTCCAAGCGGATGCTTCTCGTAACTTGAAGTCTCAACCAAAACAGGTATACCCAGTTCCTCCAATTTTTCCTTCACTTCGGGATTGTGATATATCATGGTATTTTCTATAGCAAGATCACAACCCTCGCTCAATATGAGCTCATAGTCCGGAGTACGGTATTTACCTGCATAGAGGATATCCCCGTTTCTCATATGATCTTTTGCTTTTTCGATGTACCAGTCCTCTTCTTTGGTCCCCGACAGTCTCACATGATCGAGACGATCAAGAGCGCATACAAAATCCATCACCGAGGTTGAGACAAGATAGGTCTTATCAAGAGGTTTCTTTAAAACCACAACGCTCTCCGGCAGACCTTTTGGAACATCTCTCCCTTGTGGAACTATAAGATACTCCCCGGAGCCTTCTATTGATACTACTCTGTAATCATCAAATTTCTTTATAGTAAAGCCTGTGGCATATTTAAGCTCCACCTCGCCTGTCTTTTCCATATCTCCGAGCCTGTCACCTATGACAAACTCAGTCTGTCTGTCAGCAAGTCCTAAGTAGGATTCATTTTCCTCATCAGGCTCACTGTTCCAGTTTATGACATATTCGATCTCATGAGGGGTGCTCATTGCGACCGTATCGCCAATGACATTCAATGGTTCATTAAGACTACTAACAGGTATCGTAAACGTGGATTCTCCACCCGGATTCTCATTATCATATCGGATTCCGTCAACGATCATGTAGTCGTAATTCTTACTGCTCCATACCAAAACGGCACTCATCTTACCATCTTTTACAGTGACAGTGACAGGTGATTTGATATAGGCTTTTCCCGAACCGCCCTCCATTGTTATGTCAACCTCAAGTGTTTCATTCTGAGTTATGTTAACTTCTACGGCCTCATTATTATTTTCCTGTTCTAAAGAAGTAACCCCCTGCGACGCGCAGGAGGTCACTGTTATCAGACATAATAAAACATTAAACAGGATTATGAACTTATTTATCCGTTCATTCTTTATCATAAAGCTATCCTTATCGTGTATGACACACTACTCAGCCAAAGTCACCTTTACCTTATGATCATACCATTTTCCCTTTGTTCCGATAAGAGCAAGATCAAATTCCTTATCAAGATAAGGTACAGGCACATCAAAACCGTTTACGGTCTCAGTTGTTCCGTCACTGTACTTTACCTCATCCTTTGTGGGCTCAAGAAGCACTGCGTTATCTTTCTGTGCATCATCAGCCGTTCCGGGAAAAAGATTGACTATATTTTCAGAAGTAAGGCTTATGTGTATGGTCATCTTTCCGTCCTTTACAGTCAGCTCACCAAGATCTTTATACTCTTCGTTGACCTTGAACATTGAACTGTCAGACTTGAACTTTGCCTTATATGTGCCGTCTTTTACATCTACTGAAGTACTATTCAGTTTTTTTTTACTTTTTCAAGAGCCTTTGCTGTATGCTCAACATAGAGCTTTTCAACTGCTTCTATTCTTCCAAGACCTGCTATCTGGCAGTCAATGCTGTCAAATGAACCGTCAGCTGTGAACATGCTCTTCCATGAGTCATCATCATCACCGGCCATATCGTTGTTTGCATGATCACCTGCAACTACCATCAAAGGACGAAGGATGACTTTCTTGTATCCTGCAGCCTTAACAGCTTCGATTACGTTCTCACATGCTGTCTCTTCAGGCTCACCCTCAACGGTTCCAACGAATACATTCTTGAATCCGAGCTTATCCATCTGAGTTGCCATCTGGCTGTAACTTACCTTTGCTGTATGAGCTGTACCGTGACCCATGAATACGAATGCAACACCGTCCTTATCGGCTGCATCGAGTGAATCATATCCTGAAAGCTTTACTGCATCTGCAACAACTGCTTCTGCAACTGCTTTCTTGTCTGCATTTATAACTGTGGCATCTGCACCAACCTCACCGAGAAGTGGCTCAGCTATAGCTACCGATTCAAACTTGTCAGCATAAGCTTCCAAAGCTTCGATAAGCTCATCATACTCAGCACCGTGCATAAGATGTGTAGGCTGTACAACAAGGTTCTTTACACCGTTTGCAACTGCTCTCTCAAGAGCCTGATCCATGTTGTCGATCTTCTCACCGTCTCTTGCCTGAATGTGGTTGATGATTATCTGAGCCGTAAATGCTCTTCTTACCGACCAGTCGGGATTAGCATCTGCTATTGCCTTTTCGACACTGCTTATATCACTTACACGGCTCTCATTAAATGAAGTACCGAAGCTTACTACAAGTATCTCATTCTCACCAATATTGTCGCCATTGAGCGGATCATCCTTGGATGCATCGCCTGTATCTCTTCCAAAGTAATCGGGATCTGCATTCTCGCCTTCTACCAGCTCTTTCTGAGCATCAGTAAGAGCATCCCATGCCTTCTTTGCAGCCTCGCACTGTGCATCTGTCTGATCTGTACGTTCCTGTACATAGATAGCATCGATAAGTGCTGCAACCTCTGCTGCCTTTTCTTCATCACTTACTTCTTCTTCCATCTCTTTTGCAGCATCCTTCGCATCCTCTACAGCGTTCTCTACTTCTGTAGCAAGATCTGCAGGTACTTCAACATCTACATTTTCGACATTGCCGCAGCCTGCAAGCATTGAGACCGATGTAACGGTCGCAAGTAGAAGAACCATTAGTCCTTTTTTCATAATATATTTCCTCCTGAATATTGTATATATTGAATCAAAAAACTCACCCTGCATTCACAGGATGAGTAATCGATTTCACCAAAACAAAGCCATCAAAGAATGATGACTGATGATGCAAGACCAATTACTCGTGGTCCGGTTAATTACCGATCATTTATAAACGGCAGGTCTCCTGGCTAATACATCAACATATGACAG
>JAEERY010000088.1 GCA_016286035.1 Lachnospiraceae bacterium | reverse complement strand
TCAATAAACTTTCAAAAATCTGCTATCTTTTATGGTTTTTCTCGTAGGCAGCCCCATAAGACGTTTTACCGTAGCAGCAAAATGTGAAGGCGAATCAAATCCCGCATTCATAGCTGCTTCCGTCAACCTGCTTCCTTCCAGAATGCTCTGAAATGCCTTCTCAAGCTGATGAATCGTCAGATAACTCTTTAGAGATATCCCTACCTGCTCACTAAAAAGATGAGAAAGCCTGCTGGTTGAAATATCCAGTTCTTCGGCATACTTTTCTACTGAATGATCGAAACAATTACAATCCTCCAGTATCTTTAATAATCCGGTAATTCTCTCATCCATCTGTCTCTCTCTCGGTTGAAAACCAAGATTCAAATACATCTGATTTAGGAATGTTACATAGCTTTCCTTATCAAATGTTTCTATCATGGGATAGGCATATTTGCTAAGTTTTTTAGCCACATCCGTATCTATCAGATAATATTCATTTCCGTTCATAAGGGCATCAATAAATATCCCAATATCCGATGTCGGATCTATTACAGTTGTAAAGATAATTCCGTCGTGAAATTTTACACTATGCTTAACATTTTTATTCACAAAAAGACATATCGGCTTATCAAGTTTTTTTCTCCCTACCTGAATATCCGGTATATTCTCCAGCGCTAAAAAGAATTGCACCATTCCATGGCTATGTGTCGATGCCCCTAGATTGTCTGTCAGCATGGATATTTGACTGACATCCCAATATATTTGGTTCATATTTCGATTCCTCAATGCTCATCCATAAAACTGGAATATAATCTGCGTTAGATTATACCATTTCTCCATCTTCTACTCTGACAGCAACCTGCCATTTATCTTCAGAAACAATTTTACCTATGAAGTTGGTATATACAACATCATAAGGCTTATTGTATTTATCTAATAATGCGATAGCAGGCTTAAGTTTTTAATACATTTCCTGTGTACTCTCGCACTTAAAGAAAGTTATCACCCTCTCATGATTTAAACACGGTTCAGGTTCAGGAAGATTACTATACAGGTCATAAGTATTGATATTTTGAGAAAGATCTTTTTATACATACCTTCATCCTCAAGAACAGATTCTGTAAGTGTCATATCTATTTTATATTGCAACTGTGGCTGTCTAAGTAGCGTTTTACCAACAGATTCTAAGTTCTCACCTTGAATCACTTTATTTCCAGTAAGACTTTACTGTTAGGATAATACGTAATGGTCACATAATCTTGATGCTTCAAAAGATTGTTTTCCTGATCATACTCATACGCTTCTTTCTCCCGAAGTTCATATGCCTTATCCTCAGGAATCTTTATAGTAACCCCATTCCCCTTATCATCCAGAAAACTCAGGTTCTCCCTTATTACGAGATAACTGCTCATGGTTACAGTTTGGGGGCCTCCCAAAATATCCTTATAATAAGGCAATGTACTGTCTGCTCCCATCACAAATAAAAGGAATGTAAGAATTAAAACTATAATGATATAACCCTTCGGGCTTTCTTTTTTTATCAGCATTCTAAAAGAATTGATTGCAGACCAAATGCAAAACACGATAATCATTAATCCGATAAATGAACACAGCCATACATGATATTTTCCCATTTTAGGATTATAGTTAATTATATATGCAGAATGTACAGCATTTAAGACTGTCAATCCAATCAATTGAAGGCTAGTCGTCTGATTCGTTCTCTCTTTTCTGTTTTTTTCTTCTTTATCCATACTAACCACACCACCTCAATTTATTGAATTTTACTGAAATATAATCGACTAACCAAATTCTAACATAATTTTTTGTGAACTCAAACCTAAATGGGAGCATAAAGAAACCATAGCGATATTGTCAATCTGTTTTTGCGTGGTAAAATAGTATCATAAGAAACTGCATGGGGAAATTTAGTGATCGTAAATGTCTATCGCGATGATGACCCGACGAAAGCAACAAAGGAACATTCCGCTTAGTAGAATGTTCCTTTTTCTTTTGTCGGGCAGGTGTTCAGAGGGCAGAGCCCTTGGCGGTTTGTTAAGGCAGAGCCTTGACGCGTGGTGCAGGAGCAAGACTCCTGCTGGGATGCAAGGGCAAAGCCCTGCTGGTTCCAAGGCAAAGCCTGGCCCAGTCGTATGTCGTTGCGACATACGGTAATGGGTATTGCTTATCGCTCCCGCACAAGTGCATAAGCATAGAGACGCCAAAACGACTACAAAACAGGATGTGTGATGTAAGAGAGATTGATCGCGTATCAGTTCCTTTTTTGCTGCCAGACAATGAAAAAAAAGGGATGAAAGTGAGAGCAACAAGACATATTGGAAGATCGGGTTCACATGGAAAATATGATGCAAAACACAACTACAGGAACTTTGATGTGAAGAATTCAGACCATCATGACAGGAAGGAGGAGAGATAAATATGAAGATGCTATGATACACAAATCAAATAGGATCCCGGAACAAAGATGTAATAAGATGTTTATTAATGTCTTAAAGCAATACTCATAACGGTTTTGAATGCAGTTGTATATACTTAGTCATTTATCGATCTAAAACGGATCGGTGGATGGCTCTTTTTATTCAAGAGTACAGAGCATTTATACCTGCACCTGCTTTACGCAGTATCAAAGAAGGTGACAAATTATGAAAGGAAATATGATCGATGAAAAAGAATTAACTGTTACTATTCAAGACATAGTCGAATATGCTAAACTTAATAACGTAGATGTTGCGAAGCTTTCTTATGAAGAAAGTGAGCGCATTATGAATGAGATAAAACTGAATAAAAGAGAAAACTCAATCATATTGTTTGTGAATGAGCATCATGTGACTGAACAGGGCTATCCCAGGAAAATATATGAGCCTGCCCACAAAAGTGGTCTTTGGTATACACAGAACCCGAAAAATCTCAGATATAAAGTAAGGGCTAAGACCAGAGAGCTACTGTACATGAAACTATATGATATCTATACCGGTGCCAGTGACAATACTGTTGATGCCTGGTTCGAGAAAGGACTTGAGTACAGGAAGCGAAAGAGCAATCCCAGACAGGCAACTCTCGACAGACATAAAAGGACAAAGAATTCCTACTTCACAAAAGAACTGTTATCGTCAGATATCAGAGAACTGACCAGTTCCGATATCTGGAATTTCATGAAAGAGGCTCAGGAGAAACACCATATGTCTTTATCCGAAGCCAAACAGTTAAAGGGAACCCTTAACCTTGTATTCGAAGCAGCTTCGGATCCCGAGATAGGATGTCGTCCTTACAATCCGATGCTATCCATCAAACCGAGTGGGTTATTTAAGAACAATCCTGATGCGATCAGGTGCAACGTATCGAAAAAGCCGTACAGTGCATTTTCGGACGAACAGATCGAGATCTTAAGAGATGCTTTTCGTGAGAGGATCGAGATCAACAGAAATATCCGTTACGACAAATGCCAGTATGCTCTGATGGGGCTCTTAGCTAGCTACACGGGAATGAGGGCGTCAGAGTTACCTGCTCTTCGTTGGGAGGATGTTAGAGATAACCACATTCATCTTCACCAGATGCAGACAAGGAATGATGGTCAGCATGGTTCTTCACGTTTTGATATCGTTCCATGGTTAAAAGAAGAAAAAGGCTGTCCGCGTGGCGGAAGAGATGTACCATTCCTGTCTTCTGATATCACTGAAACGCTCGATCTTATCAAAGAAGTTCAGGCAGGATTCGGTATAGAGTCTGCATGGATTTTTCCCGATTCAAACAGCCTGTCTTATGAACGTTCACTGTATAAGCTCTGTAGCTCTATCGGGTATTCAACAACGAATAACCATGCTTTCAGGAAAGGTTTTAACATGTGGATGCTCTCAAAGGGATTGAATGTAGCAGACAGGGCCAAGATACTTGGTCACTCTACAGCCGTTAATCTCGACCGATATACAGTAGTTTCAGACAATTGGATTGAGAATGCGATCGAAACAGTCAAATCCAACTCAGTGACCACGAAGGTGACCACAAAAAACCACACATTCCTGACCATAGTAAAAGGCTTCAAACACGCATAAAATCGTTGTTTGAAGCCAGTCACGATCATGAGACATCGGGGATTCGAACCCCGGACAACTTGATTAAAAGTCAAGTGCTCTACCACCTGAGCTAATATCCCACATATTTTAAGCAGCAAGTTTTTTGCTTACTTCAACTGGGCTAGCTGGATTCGAACCAGCGAGTGCAGCAGTCAAAGTGCTGTGCCTTACCGCTTGGCGATAGCCCATTATTTGGACTAATTATCCCTTTTATCGGGATAAAGGGTGGGTAGAGGGACTCGAACCCTCGGCCTCCAGAGCCACAATCTGGCGCGCTAGCCAACTGCGCCATACCCACCATAATAAAATCATGTCATCGGCCATATCGACCGATGACAGAGTGTGCTCGAAGGGATTCGAACCCCCGACCCACGGCTTAGAAGGCCGTTGCTCTATCCAGCTGAGCTACGAACACATAACCTTAACTGAAGCATTTTCAGCACGATATATTCTATCAATTATAATTTACCATGTCAACAGTTTTATTCAATTTGATTCATTTTCCTATGACATTACCCTAAAAGCATGCTATTATAAATAAGAACGAGAGTTCAAATACCAACAGGAGGATAAAAAAATGAGATTATGCAGTGCAATCGCTCCATGCAGGGCTTGAGGAGACTGTATGGAGGAATATGAATTTCTCAAGCTTTGCTCTTTCTTTTGTAAATGATCTAGAAAAATTAGGAGCAAAGAAATGAATAAAAAATATAATAGTTTAAGAGATTTCTACATTCTGTGGAGTACCCAGAGTCTGTCACAGCTTGGAAGTGCGATTACAGGTTTTGCACTTACATTGTGGCTTTACGAAAAGACCGGATCGGCATTAAGTACAGCAGCATTAACGATATGTACCTATGCACCCTATGTTGTGATGAGCATATTTGCAGGTGCCATATCGGATAAGTTTGATAAAAAGAAGACCATGCTCATCTGCGATGCTCTTGCAGCGCTGAGTACGATCATTGTCTTTATTCTTTATAAGAATGATGCTCTGTGCGTATGGCATCTGTATCTGATCAATGTGATAACAGGTCTGATGAATACGGTTCAGCAACCCGCATCAGAAGTCGCATATACGATGATCATACCCAAGGAATACTACCAGAAGACCGGTGGTCTGCAGGCTTTATCAAGGTCACTTATCACTATAGGTAATCCTGTGATAGCAGCAACTCTTTACGGACTGGCCGGACTGGATGCAGCAATAGCAGTTGATCTTATAACATTTGCGATAGCATACATCGCTCTGGCATGTTTTATAAAGATGCCCGATGTGACCGGAGATAAAAAAGATCCGGGAAATGTCATCCAACTTGCAAAAGAGGGACTTAAATATCTCAAACAGAATCCAATGATCTTATATGTGATCCTTTTCTTGTCGGGGGTCAATCTTATAGCATCAGCATTCAATGCTACTCTTCCGGCACTCATCATTCCAGACCCCAGGGGCGGAAACAGTGTTTTGGGTATCGTTTCATCCTGTTCTGGAGTTGCAATGGCTGTTGGAAGCCTTATTGCAATGAATATGCCAAAACCCCAAGACCGCATTAAGGTCATATACCTGACAATGCTCTTTTCACTCGGGACAGAGAATTTCATTCTCGCTTTTTCAAGAAGTCCCATGGCATGGTGCATAGCAGAGGTACTGGGATGGATATTTGTACCGGTCATGAATACTAACCAGAATGTTATAATGAGAAATTCGATCCCCGTTGAACTTCAGGGACGAGTTTATGCATGTCGAAACACTCTTCAGTTCTTCACCATACCTATAGGCCTTTTATTTGGCGGATTCATGGTAGATGAGATATGCGAGCCTTTTATGGCTGCAAAGAGCGGGATATGGATAAACCTTTTTGGCAGCGGAAAAGGATCGGGCGCAGCACTTATGATGTTCATACTCGCAATAACAGGAGTCATAATGTGTCTTGCGTTTGGAAATAGATTGAGTAAATATCATTATTCGGATTAATGGTAAACAAAAGGACTGACACTTTTAGGTCGTCAGTCCTTTAATATTTAATTCTGTCTTTCGGCACCGATCTCAAAATGACACTTTACTATTCCCAGATCAACACGGCTGAAAACTCCGCCGTTATTGATAAACTCGACCGTGTCATCATCATTCAACTTAATGGTGAACTTCTGCTGATTTATAGCTGTTGGAGCAAGGAGAGCAAGTTCAACGCCATTCTTAAACCACTCAGGCCTGTCTTTGCGTCCTGCTGTCACCTGATCAGCATTCTTTGATTTACGAATCCTTCCCTGATCCGTTCCGTATCCGACAGCTATGCATATGACAAGCTTCTCTCCGTTTTTGATCTCTGCATTTACATTCTTTTTACTGAAAGTTCCTGTCCAGCATGTATTGAGTCCAAGCTGCTGTAAAAAGATAACAAGTTTTTCTCCGTAATATCCTACTCTCTCATCCAGATCATCCGCCTCTTTTCCGACACATGCTATAACACTTGGTGCGGAACCGAGTCCTCTTGCTTTGTTGATGAAACTGCCGTATGTCTTGTCTGCGTCTTCTATAAACTGCAGATGCAGATTTCCGATCAGGTTGAGTTTTTCTATCTTATCCTTTATCTGTCTTACAACATCCTCATCTATCTTTTTATCTTCATATGATCTTACAGAATGTCTTTGTAAGATCGCTTCTTTATCAGTCATTTATCATACCTCCTGCAAGTTCAGCCTCCACAAGCTCTTTCTTTTCAAACAAAACACATCCGCCTATATGATCAGCATTAAGGATATCCTTCTCGTTAAGTGACTTAAAAAGTTTTGATCTCATGGCTTCTCTTAAAGAAGTATCTCTTACATTCACATCCGAATAAGGAGAAAACGGGCAGGGTTCTGCTCCTCCATGTGAGTTGATATGGAAAAAGCCTCTGCCTGCTGCCAGACATCCGCCAGATCCCTTTTCATCACCAGGGAACGCTACGAATACCATATCCTGATGCTCGGCTCTCACTCTGTCAACTTCACTTAAAAGATGCTCTCTCTCTTCGTCTGAAAGAGCCAGTTCTGTACTCTCTTTCGTGACCGGAACATACTCAACATATATGACAAGCTTACATCCCCTGTCAGAAAGCGATCTTAAGAAATCCTCGGAAGTGACCTCGTTTAGATTTTCGGTTGTCACCGTTACCGATGCCCCGAATATAAGATCTCTTTCGTGTAATCCGTCCATTGCTGCTATCAGCTTGTCATACACGCCATCGCCTCGTCTTGAATCGGTCTTTTCTTTATCTCCTTCTATACTGATGACAGGGATGAGATTTCTGTTGTCATCAAACGCATCCATATATTTGTCACCTATGAAGGTACCATTTGTAAATACAGGGAAGAGTATATTGGGTCTCTTTGCTGCTTCCTCTATAACATCCCATCTTAAAAGTGGTTCACCGCCGGCAAGCAGGATGAAACTGACTCCCAATTCCTCTGCTTCATCAAAGATCTTTTTCCATTCTTTGCCGGTCAGCTGATCCACCGGCTTACAGTCTGTTGTAGCCTCATTACTCCTTGAGTAACAGCCTGCGCAGTGCAGGTTACAGCTTGATGTTATACTTGCGATAAGAAACGGAGGTATATGTTCTCCGTTTGCTTCAGCCTTTGATCTCTTCTTTGATGCTTTTTTGCTTGCTGCAGCGAATTTGAGCATATATGCGCTCTCTTTCGGATTCTTTACCGTTGCTCTTAATGCATCGGAAACTATCCTCTCTACTCCCTTTGTCATATATCCCTGAATATCAAAATCGCGTTCCATAAGATATATCTCCTTAAAGTCTTACTTATATTTTTTCACAAACTCAACTGCTGATGCGATATCATCATTGTTTGGTCTGCCCTTATGGATGCCCTTGAACTCACCTTTGCAGTGGAATTCCTTTTCATCCATGGCAACGCCTGCCTTGTCTGCCACTTCTTTTACTTTCTTGTATGTTGAATTCAACATAGCCGCAGAACCGAAATTAACGATCTTTCCGATCTTATCCTTATCAAGAGAAGACACAAAAGCCTTCACTTCTGGATCTATGTTGAATGCATAGTATGAATTCCCCAAGAACAGGTAATCCACAGCTTCATTTACAGGCTCGCTTATGGGAAGAGCTTCAACGCCCAGCTCCTTTGCCATAGCCTCAGCAAGTCTCTTTGTGTTTCCGGTCTTTGTATAATATCTGACTGCATATGTCATATCATTTCCTCCTTACAGCAATGCCCTGATGCATGCTTCAACCTTACCCATATCAGCAGTGGGTTCAAAACGAGCTACAACGTTGCCTTCACGGTCAACAACAAATTTGGTAAAGTTCCATTTTATGTCAGGCTTGGATGCCCAGTCAGGGTCAGCTGCATTAAACATATTTTCAAGAACAGCCTTTAACGCATGATCCTCAAAGCCCTCAAATCCTTTCTGTGCTTTAAGATATGTGTACAGAGGTAGTTCATTTACTCCGTTTACATCGGACTTTTTCATCTGCGGGAATGTCGTATTATAATGAAGCGTACAGAATTCATGGATCTCCTCATCACTTCCAGGAGCCTGTGCTCCAAACTGATTGCAAGGAATATCCAGGATCTCCAGCCCTTTGTCATGATAATCCTCATACAACTTCTCTATAGGTTCGTATTGCGGTGTGAAACCGCAGCCAGTAGCCGTATTGACTATCAGGATGACCTTACCCTTATAATCTGCAAGACTCTGCTTTTCTCCGGTTCCCTTTATGACTTCATAATCATAGATCATATTTCTTCCTCCTGTTTAATCTTATGCTTTGATCAAGCTGTTAACTTTATTCTGCGTCTAAAAACAGGTATAACAACCTGTAAAGTTCCTTTGCATCATTTTCATTAAGTGGTGAACCCTTTTTTGCCATCTTAAGCGGGATATCCTTACACTCTTCTTTAAGTGCCTCACCTTGTGGTGTTATGGAGATTATCGTGATACGCTCATCCTCCTTTGAACGGCCTCTTGTTACATATCCTGCCTTTTCAAGTCTCTTTAACAGAGGGGTAAGCGTTCCCGCATCCAGATGAAGTGTCTCACCTAACTGTCCAACATTTACACTCTCCTTTTCCCAAAGGACCATCATTACTATATACTGCGTATATGTAAGTCCGAGCGGTTTAAGGTAAGGCGTATAACTGCCAACGATCTTTCTTCCGCATGCATACAAAGGAAAGCATAACTGATTTTTTAATAAAAGCTGTTCATATTTCTGTGCCATAAGTCCACCTCATAATTTTTATCTTTTACAGCATTATATTTTGCGCAATATAATTTGTCAATAAATTTTCTATAAACTTTTTTCCTTTTGCAGTTTGTAAATCACTGTTATAATAAGTAGATAGCGGGGAGGAAACAAACATGGCATCATGGATGATACACTTACGGATAGCAGATCTTATGCTTAATGAACTTAAAGACATAGATGAAGCAGCCTTTGTTATGGGTAATATTGCTCCGGACAGCGGAGTCCCAAATGAGGACTGGACAAAGTACCATCCTCCCAAAAACGTTTCTCACTTTAAAACAAAGCCGGATGATCCGACGTTTTTTGATATAGAAAAATTCATCTCGGGGTATTTTAATGATGAGTTAAAAAAGACTTATACTAAGCAGGAATACTCATTCTTTTTGGGTTACTACGTGCATCTGCTAACGGATATAGAGTGGACAGACAACATATATATGTCTCTCTTGAATTCTTATCCCGATGAAGCAAAGTCCGACCTTTACAAACTGGTATGGACTGCCAAAGCCGACTGGTATGATCTGGATTTCTTGTATCTTAAACAGCATCCTGATTTCATGGCATTTTCAATATATGAAAACTGTGTTGATTACGATAATGTCTTCATGGATATGTTTGATAAAGATGCTTTCGAAAACCGCAGGCAGTACATATGCGGTTTCTATCACAGCGATCAGCATGGTGATCTTAACAGGGATTATACATATCTTACTCCCAAACAGGCTGATGATTTTGTGATAAACACTATAGAGAAAATAAGAAAAGCAATCTGACCCATAATCAGATTGCTTTTTCATATCCTCAATATATGTTCTCTATTCAGATGCAGGACTCTCAGGTTCCTCAGTATCCTCATATATCAGTATATTCTTACCATGCTGTTTGCCGTAATACATTCGTGCATCAGCCTTCTTTATCACCTCTTCAGGCTCATGATAAATATCTTTATATTCTTCAAGGCCTATGGTCACAGTGGCTGTGATACGTTTGTTGTAAAAGATAGTCGGTGTAGCCTCTATACTGCTTCTTATATACTCCATCTTCTGCTTTGCAACAGTAAAATCATAATCCTTTAAAAGGATAACGAATTCTTCACCACCCCATCTGCAGATGTCACATCCCTGCATTTCCTTCTTTATCAGCTTGGAGATATGTCTCAATACCTCATCACCGCAGTCATGACCGTAAGAATCGTTTATACGCTTGAAATTATCAATATCCAAAAATGCTATGCAGAAATGATTTGAATGAGTACTGTTCATCAAAGCTGCAACCTGAGGCAAAAATCCTCTTCTGTTAAGCAGGCTTGTCAGAGCATCTTCCTGTGCATCAAGTGAGAGCTTCTCATTCTTCTCTTCGAGACTGGTCATCTCAAACTCGCTCGAATAGATATATATCACGTTGTAGAAGATCACCGAAAGCACCATGGCAAGTGCAGAGAAAACGTAATAAAACGTCTTTGGTCCATATGGCACTTCATATATCGGTTTAGCCTCAGAAAATCCTATAAACAGGAATACGAACATCGCAAGATTAACAGTTAGCAGACCTACAATGATCCACCTTTGCTGTCCTTTAAACAGGAAGCATCCAAAATACAGGATTATGGGGATTATAGAGAATAAGAAATAATAAGCACCGCATTCCCAGCCTGTATAACTGACTGATACTATCGCATAAACGGTAACTTCAGAAAAGATACTTATATATACCGGTAGGATATGTCCATACTTACACAGTAATATACAGAAGATATAGATGATAACACTTACTATATTGAAATTGACTAAAGGCTTCACGCCTGCATACCATGATATCCCAAGCAGGACCGCATGCACAAAAAACATGACCGCAACAGTGAAAGTAAAACTATTGTGCAAAAGAAAATGCATGATATTTTCAATTATGCTCTTATTCTTCACTGTGCTCTTCCTCGCCTGACATCATTTATACATTCTCTTATAAGAACGTTACATACCTATTATAACGCCAAAAGTGTAACAATTATCCATTAAATCTGCCGGTTCGCTTAAATTTTTTTAATAAATTCAGGTTATCCGATAGATTGTTTTTTGTAGTAGTTCCAAAAACATATGACAGTGTCAACTGCGCTGACGATCATGTTATAATAGTCAAGAAACAGTGGATGATATCTGCAAAACAAAACTGACAGAAAGGAAAGGTAACCAGGCTGTTGATATGGGTGTATTTGGATTAAATATAGATTCGGTATTTGATGTTAAAGACTCTGAGACTTTTATCGCGGAAGCAAATGATACGTTTTCCGGATATTATAATAAGGAACATTTTAACCGTGACTGGGCTTATAAGAATTTTCCTGCGGGAAGATATGTGATCATTGTATATCAGATCCACTCCGTCTATCAGGATGAAAAACAGATATGGACCAACGATCATTTCATAAATGAAGTCGGAAAGGATTCGAGATACCGTTCACCCAAATTTGTGATAATATCTGATCAGTTAAAAGAATACATGATACCAAGCTGGGGGCAAAGTCTTTCTATCCACACGATCCATGATGATAAAGCTCCCCTTCAGGCCAGGATCTTTTCACTTGAAGAAGCAAAACAGTATGCGATCACCAATTCCTCTAACGGACATAAACTTGCCGTTATGGAGTGGTATGAAGATTATGACATGTTCTAAGATCAAAAGAGGCAGTAAAAAAGCCCCAAAGACGTAACTTCTGTTTTAGGGCATAAAAAGAAGCAGGTGATGGGAATCGAACCCACGTATCTAGCTTGGAAGGCTAGTGTTCTACCATTGAACTACACCTGCATATTGATTACAAATATATATGATTTTATCGGGGTGACAGGATTCGAACCTGCGACCTCCTGGTCCCAAACCAGGCGCTCTAGCCAAGCTGAGCCACACCCCGGTGTCGTGACGCAAGATTTATTATATTCAACCGTTGCTTTAATGTCAACTCTTTTTTTGAATTTTCTTTACATATTTCGGTTGGATATCAGTCGCATTGATCTCTCAGATATACCTCAATTCAAAATCCGCTTCTCCTTTATCATCTATCGTCATGATGATATAAGTAGGCTGTCTTCCTTCCTGTCTCGGATATGTAAGGCTTCCCGGATTTATTGCGATTATATCTCTTTCGCGCTCGATAACCGGTCTGTGTGTATGTCCGTACATCACTATGTCAATCCCACGGCTTCTGGCCTCATCCTTTAATATCTCATTTCCCATCGATACATAATAGTGATGACCGTGGGTAAGCCATATCTTATACTTACCTATAGTGAATTCCTCATCACTTTTAGTATCGGAAAAGAAATCATTGTTTCCCGCAACCATTTTTACCGGACATCTTGCCGCTTCATTGATGATATATTCGCTTCCCTCTATATCGCCGCAGTGTATGACCATATCAAGCGGCGACAACTGCTCACACAGCCTGACATACAGATCGTTTTTTCTATGCGTATCGCTGACTATAAGTATCTTCATGCTCATACCGTGATTCTGTCCTTAAGTATGTTCTTAATACCTTCAAGTGCTTTGCCTCTGTGGCTTATCCTGTTTTTCTCATCAGGATCGAGTTCGGCAGAATATAGGCCTCTGTCGGGAAGATAGAATATAGGGTCATAACCGAATCCGTTAGGTCCCTTTTCCTCGTATCCGATCCTTCCTTCATACGTTGCCTCAAAGCTTTCCTCGCTTCCGTCCGGAAATACAGCCGCCATTGCACATACAAATCTTGCGCTTCTGTCCTCATCTGCAACGCCTTTAAGTCTCTCGATTATCTTAGCATTCTTGATGGAATAAGGGGTATCTTCGCCAAGATATCTGGCTGAATAGATACCCGGTTCTCCTCCGAGTGCGTCCACAACAAGCCCCGAATCATCGGCTATTACCACAGCGTCAATTCCCTTTTCCTTGGCAAGTTTTGAAACAGCCCTGGCCTTTATGAAGGCATTCTCCATAAAGGTGGTACCATCTTCTTCCACATCGGCATAAACATCCGCTTCCTTCATTGATAATATCTGTGCGTCCACATCCGACATGATCGCACGTATCTCACGCATCTTTCCCATGTTTCCTGTTGCAAATATGATCTTCATGTAAAATCTCCGTACTCAAGAATTTGCTTTAGGGGGCTTTGGTCCCATAAACTGATAAAAATATGTCTTCATCATGCCGTTGTAAATCTTTCTGTTCCTGTCGGCTTTTCGTCCGATAGCTTTCTCGGCATCCTCATATGCGGTTATCATGCAAAGAGACCAGCTGTCAAGACTTTTGAAACGCTCACCGAGTGTTCCGTATAATCCGGACATCTCATCTTTCTCCATGATCCTCTCGCCGTATGGCGGATTCGTGATGATAAACCCGTACTTCTTTGGATGTGACAGTTCTGCCACATCTCTTCTTTGAAAATGTATCATGTTCTCAACGCCGGCAAGCGTCGCATTCTGTCTTGCGATACTCACCATCTCGTCATCTATGTCATAGCCCTGAATGTCACACACAACATCTTTTATAACCTCATCATGTGCCTCTTCATAAGCATCATTCCATACGTTCTTTCCTATGAGATTTTCCCACTTACCGGCTGTAAACTTTCTGTTCATTCCCGGAGCAATATTGGCTGCCATAAGTGCCGCCTCTATCGGAAATGTGCCTGAACCGCAGAAAGGATCCACGAGTATCCTGTCACCTCTCCAGGGAGTCAGCATGATAAGTGCGGCTGCGAGGTTCTCTGCTATGGGTGCTTTGGCTGTGAGCTTACGATATCCTCTTTTATGAAGTGAATCTCCGGTGGTATCAAGTCCTATTGTCACTTCATCCTTCATTATGAACACTCTTATGGGATAATCGTTGCCGGTTTCTGGAAATTGCGATATACCATACTTCTGACTCAATCGGTCAACGATTGCTTTTTTCATTACAGACTGTATGTCAGATGGGCTGAACAGCGCACTTTTAACGCTTGCTGCCTTTGCTACCCAGAATCTCGCATCAGCCGGAAGATAATCCTCCCAGGGTGCTGCTTTCGTACCCTGAAAAAGCTCCTCAAAACTGGTCGCAACAAAGCTCGTCACTTTGATAAGTATCCTTTCGGCTGTTCTAAGACCTATATTGGCTCTGCATACGGCTTCATCATCACCGATAAAGGTGACTCTTCCGTCCTCAACCTTGCTGACATCATATCCAAGATCTATTATTTCTTTTTTTAAGACCGACTCCAGCCCAAAATGGCATGGGGCCATAAGTTCCATAGTTTTCATTAAATATCATCCAAGCCGTTTAATTATACAGCAGAGCATTCATTATATGCTTTTCTGACTGCTTTGGCAAGCTGATCAGCGCAGCTTGTATTTCTCATGCCGCAGATATTTCCCAAAAGCTTACCTTCAATATAATCAACCGTACATCCGTCCACCAGCTTTCCGATAGCCTTAAGATTGCCGTTGCATCCTCCGGTAAACTTTACATTGGAAATAACATCCCCTTCTATATCGAAATTGATCTCTGTTGAGCATACTCCGCTTGTCTTATATGAATAAGTCATTTTATACCTCCAAAACGATCGCGTCTGCGCCGTATTCATTTGCCTTACACTTATTAAGTCCCTTAAGGCTTACAGTCAGGGTTGCTTTATTTGAATCGACAACTCTGATACCGTCACTGTTCACAACAGTCCACGCTCTTAACGGGATAGCGATCTCATGCTCTTTTCTTTGTCCTGCATTGATATGTACTCTCTTATATGCAGCAAGTTTACCGTTATCCGTTTCAAACTGACTGTCAGTCTTTATATATATCTGAATTACTTCATCCGTATCTGTGTCTGAGTCATTTACAAGTTCAACCTTCATAACGGCACTGTCAGACTCGAGTACTGAATATACCGCTCTTGCATCCATACCGTCTGTTATACTCTTCATATTAGCTGTAGCCTCTGCAAATGTCTTATCAAGAGATGCCGCAGAGATCTTCACATCTGCATAAGTCAGGCCAAATCCGAACGGATAAAGCGGTTCGCCCTTAAAGTATCTATATGTTCTTCCTTTCATTGAATAATCTTCAAAAGAAGGCATCTTATCAAGATCATCATTTCTGTAGAAAGTAAGCGGAAGCTTGCCGGAAGGAGATATCTCTCCAAACAGTATGTCCGCAACAGTCTTTCCGCCCTGTGCTCCCGGATACCAGCACTGAAGGATCGCATCTGCTTTTTCCTGTTCAATGCTCATATCTATCGAACTGCCTGACATCATGCATACGATCACAGGTTTTCCTGTATTAAGGACAGCTTCAATGAGTTTTCTCTGGCTCTGAGGAAGATTAAGATCCTTCTTATCTCCTGAAGCATATGAATTACCTGTATCACCCTCTTCTCCTTCAAGGGTCTCATCAAGCCCCACACATAAGATAACCACATCGGAATGCTTTACTACTGTCAATGCCTCTGCTATCCTGTCATTCTCCTTTGCAAGGAATTCCTCCTTGTCCAAGAACAGATGTGATCCGAGAGAATAGAATACTCTTACATCATCCTTCACATAGTCCTGAATACCCTCAAGAACGGTCGTATATCTAGATGCAGTTCCGTGATAATTACCCATCAGAGCCCTTCTGCTGTCCGCATTAGGTCCGATGACACCGATACTCTTTATTCTTTCCTTGTTAAGAGGAAGTATTCCGTTGTTCTTAAGCATTACAACCGATTTCTCAGCTGCCTCTAAAGCCAGTTTGAGATGCTCTTTGCATTCAACCGTCTCATAAGGGATCTTATCAAACTCATTTTCTTCAAATTCACCGAGCAGATATCTTGTTGTGAACAGATTAATAGCTGCCTTTCGGATACCCTCCTTATCGATAAGACCTTTATCATAAGCTGAAAGGATGGATCTGTATGTACAACCGCAGTTTAAGTCACAGCCCTTCTTAAGCGCCAGTGCAGCACTTTCCTCCGGAGATGAAGTAACTTTGTGATTCTCATGAAAATCTCTTACGGCCCAGCAGTCAGAAACAAAATGACCTTCAAATCCCCATTTCTTTCTTAAAACCTCTTCCATAAGATATGTGTTTGCACAGCACGGTTCACCGTTGGTCCTGTTGTATGCCCCCATAACGGACTCAACATCGCCCTCGACAACAAGCGTTTCAAAGGCCGGAAGATAAGTCTCCCACATATCTTTCATGTCACAGGTCGCATCAAATGAATGTCTTAAAGCTTCAGGTCCGGAATGCACAGCAAAATGCTTTGCACATGCTCCGATCTTTCTGAATTCACCGTCTCCCTGGAGGCCTTCTACAAATGCTACGCCCAGACGGCTTGTAAGATAAGGATCCTCTCCAAGAGTCTCATGACCTCTTCCCCATCGGGGATCCCTGAATATGTTTACATTAGGAGACCATAATGTAAGACCTTTGTAAATGTCTCTGTCTCCTTCCTGTGTATATGCATTGTATTTTGCTCTTGCTTCTGTTGATATGACCTCAGCTTCCTTGCGGATAAGTTCATCATCCCATGAAGCAGCCATACCTATAGCCTGAGGAAAAACGGTAGCAGAACCGGCGCGGGCTACTCCGTGTAATCCCTCGCTCCACCAGTTATATTCAGCCACACCGAGTCTATCGATAGCCGGAGCATCAAATCTTAACTGTTCAGCCATCTCCTCCAATGTCATCTTGTCAACCAGCTGTGTTGCCAGTTCTCTTGCCTTTTCTCTGTTCATACTGCTCGCCTTTCTAATATACAGATATTGCTTATGAGAATACAATTATTGCTATCGGTCATGATCTGTAATATAATCAGATCATGAGTATATTGCATGAATTAAAATTCAAAGATTACCAACAGCCGGTCAGCGCACCATACACCAGGATCATGGAAGGTCCCGAAGAGATAGTTCAGTATCTTCCGGATTCACATGTGCGCATATGGCACAATATAGAACCGAATGCATATGACAATCACTACCATAACTGTGCAGAGATCATCTATATGTATGAGAATGAATGCACCATCAAGGTCCCTTCAGGCAACTTCACCCTCTCAAGCGGTGACATTATGCTGATTCCGCCTTATATGATGCATCGTCTGTCAAGTCCCAAACCATGCAGACAGTTCATCATACTTTTGGATGTGGAACCTTTGTCAAATTTCGGTATATACGGTTCCCACAAATCGGCCATCAATGATATTTTACTATGTAATAAAGAGAATTGTCCACATATATATATTGATGTATGCAACAATATCGTAGATATAATCAATTCATATTTTACGAACGATACACTATGGGAAATAGAGACTTATTCATGCTTCCTTCAGTTTCTTACAATAATCGGCAGAAACGTCTCCCCGCCCAAACCTACAGGCGGACTTTTAACAAGTGCCGGTAACAAGGAGCACTATGACAAGTTTTCGGAGCTTCTCCAGTACATTGAACGAAGTTACAGCGAACCGATAACGCTTGATATGATAGCCGGACATGTCGGCTTTTCAAAATATCACTTTATAAGACTGTTCAAAGAGTATACGGGTACGACATTTTATGATTATCTTACCAACAAACGTATACAGCATGCCAAGCAGCTTCTTGCATCAAACATGGGTATAACTGAAATCGCTTTTTCGTGCGGTTTCAACAACCAGACATCATTCTGTCGAACATTCAAAAAAGTCTGCGGCTGTCCTCCCACCGAGTACAGAAACAGACTCAAATCCAAAAACTAACATAAAAAAACGCCCTCCGTATGGAAGGCGTTTTTAAATCTTATTAACCCTTTACTGATCCAAGTGCAACACCGGCAACGATGTACTTAGCAAGGAACAGATAAACGATGATCAGAGGAAGTACCGTAAGGGTAAGTCCCATATAAACTGCACCGTACTCTGTCTTGTAGATATCACCTTTTAAGAGTGATACCATGATAGGCATCGTGTACTTCTCCTGTTTTGTAAGAAGTACCATGGGTGTGAACAGGTTGTTCCATGAGCTAACAAATGAGAAGATAGCCTGTGTAGCTATAGCGGGCTTCATGATAGGAAGAGCTATAATGTTGAATGTATAGAACTCCTTAGCACCGTCGATTCTTGCTGCCTGAACTATTTCAAGCGGAAGCGAAGGAATCATGTACTGTCTCATGAAGAATACCATCGAAGGAGCCGCTACAGACGGAAGGATAAGCATAAGGAGACTGTTTGTCAAACCAAGCTTATAAGCCATCTGGTAGAAACCGATCATGGTAACCTGTGCAGGTATCATCATAACTGCCATAACGAAACTAAAGAATGCGTTCTTTAACTTCCAGTCATAAACAACTACTGCGTAAGCTGTAAGTGTTGAGAAATATGTAGCACACAGTGTTGCGCATGTTGATACTATAAGCGAGTTCTTGAAACCAACCATGGGGTTGAAACTCTTACCTGTAAGTATCTTAAAGTTGTTCATCATGTATGTTGACGGTATGAATGATACAGCGTGCTGCTGAATCTGTGTTGTGCTTCTTGTTGCGTTAACTATCATGATCCAGAAAGGAAGGATACTAAGCACTGTAAGAATAACACACACTATGTAGATAAATACTTTAATAATTTTGGTTTCTTTATTGTCTAG
>JAEERY010000087.1 GCA_016286035.1 Lachnospiraceae bacterium | reverse complement strand
GGGCTCAAAGTTCTTTCCCAGTGTCGCGTTCGTCGCATTGCTCCAGTTCGTCCAGTTCTGCTGGTTCGGGAACTTATACTGCCACTGATATGTCAGTCCTTCCCCTGTCGCTGTCACGCTAACTTCCGGCGTTGTGTTTGCAACATATGTCAGATCCTTTGGCTGCTTGATTATTTCAATAGGATTTCCATTAATCGTTGCCTTAATCCTGCGTTCAGAACCACCTACATTCATTGTTATCATTGTAGTACCTGCAGCAATAGGATTAAGATAGCCTTGTTCAGTATCTACTGATATTATATTTTCGTTATCTGAAGAAAAAGTAACATTTGTATAATAACTAGGCACATCTATATATCTATTAGGCCATGTGTTTGAAAGCTTAAAGCATTCATATACCAAATGACCGCCAGAATCGGGAGCCTCCGTATCCCACAACGCTCCCTTCGAATACTTCCATCTGTGATTTACATCAAAAAACCATTCTCTTACATCATTAGAATTCTGTGCAGTACCATCAACAACAATTTCTATACTGGTTTTCTTTGAATCCAATATATTTATATCAACCTTCTGACTGGAATTTTGGGGATCAGTATATGTTAGAGATGTAGGACGTGAGTTAAATTCTTGTACCCAATAATCATAACCATTATAATACACATGTCCTATTCCTATATACTTAAAATTCCTTCCAAGCATATTTCTACGATGTCCCTGACCAGAATACGAATCGTTATCTTCACGCCATCCAATAAAGACGCTGTCAACAGACCTATAACCTGCGGCTATATTCTCACCAATAGATCCGCTAACACTATAGGCAGAAAAGCAACTAGTTCCATCCGGTCTTTGATGATCAAAAGACAGTGCGATCTCTGCAGCCCTTTGCATAGCAACTCTTTCTAGACCATAATCATATTGTAACTGTTCAAGTCCGTTATAGTATACTTTCTCTGAGTTGCTTTCATTCCATGCCCATGCATCAGTACCGGTTCTAAATGAATTAATCATATTTAGCATGCTTCTAGCATCGGTCTGACCATATTGCATATCAAATGAATACTGTCTTACCTCGTTCGCATACGATGGAATGCAAAATGATATAAATATAATCAATGAGGATAATATACATATTACAAAACTTTTCATTTTATTCTGAATCATTGTAAAACCTCTTAATTCTTCCAAAACGAGAGCAACATATGTTGCTCTCGTTCATAAGAAACCATTGTGTACTAATACTAAAATTATCTACAATTCCATAATCATAAAACATTTTCGTAGTATTATCAGAATACTTTTCTAAATCCACTATTCTACAACAGTGAATTTCAGTCCATTGGATGGAACATCATCAACAAAAACCCTGTATTGATATGTTCCCGGAGTTTCAGCTGTTTCCTCATAGTAGTCGTCTTCACCTCCAATTGTAGCATGACCATCTTCATAATACTTCCACCAAACATATTCAGTTCCGTTTTCCGAACATTCGATACGTATTTTCTGACCTACCTTAACGGTTGTACTATACCCCTCAGGAACATAGATCGTCACATCCCAGTCTTCACCCTGCTGGTTTTCATCTTCAACAGTGATTTCAAGAACGTTGGACGCTACCTTATCGATTATGAGCATGTAATAATATGTTCCTGGAGTTGAAGCAACCTCCTCATACCAGTAAACTCCTGCATCGGCAGAGGTTCCGTATTTTACTTTATCCCAGTGATTCTGATCGGTGCTCTTCCACCACTCAAAATTCGTACCAACACCTGATGCAGAATGATAAAGACTTATCAAACCGTCAACGTTCACTGTTGTCCCGTAACCTTCAGCAGGGAAGATTTGTACTTCGGTGACACCCCACTGCTCATGTCCATGCTGACTATCCGTAACAGCGAATGAAATCGGCTCAGATACTACCCATTCCTCGGATATTACATCATAAACCTTAAGTCTGTAATATAATGTATGGCCTGCATCCTCAGCGGAAACATCTTCCGAGTAATCAGATTTTGATGTGTCCACCTCGTTCCAGTCTCCATCGTCGACCTGCTTTTGCCATAAGTAAGCAGTTTCAGGATCAACATCTCCGTCATGTTCATATTTGATTCTGATTTCAGTTCCTGCCTGTACATTCGGACCGCAGTCATCAGCCCAGATATTTACATATGTAACCGGATCATCTTCCCATACAGCCGTATATGTTCTGTCAGAATCCATATAGTCGGACCATAAGGTATTTTCCTCAGTTTTATCAGCGCCTTCAAGTACCCAGCCTACAAACTCAAATCCGTGCCTTACAGGTTTCTCTACGTTCCAGCCTATATCGTACTGACCGCTTAAACCCAGTGTCAGTTCAGAATTTCCGTTCGCAAACCTTCCACCGTTTGCATCAAATGTTACATCGAATGTCTCATCAGATTCTCTCCACTGAGCTGTAAAATGATAAGGTATCACTCTTCCGTTATCATCAAATCTTGCTGTGGCTGTAAATCTGTTGATAAAATCATCGTTTCCATTCTTCCAGCCAACAAATTCATATCCGGGTCTGTTAGGCTCATAATTAAATGTCCTTACGTTCTCACCATCTTTGACATCAAATCTTACAACGGTACCTTCTGCTGATGCTCTTTCACCATTTAATACTGCATCTTCAGCATTAAGATCAAATTCAATCGGTACAATTGAAGAGTAGTTTGCATAGAATGTCATACCACTGGTAACACGCATTCTTCTGAATGTATATTGTCTGTTAGCATTTCCGTATGTCCAATGGCTGAATTCTCTTCCGTAATCGTTTTCAGGAATGATATTATCATGGGATTCATCAAACGGTGCGAAATCCTGGTCAAAGTCGATCGTATCTCCGATACGCCAGTATACTTTTATCTGATGCTTGTTCCTGTCACCATCAAAGAATCCGTTGTCTCCTGCTACAAATGTAAGCTCAGCCATCTCTGTCCAGATTGCATAATATATCGTATCCTTTGTCAATACTACATCGTTATAGTATTCCAAAACTTCATCTTCAAACGGATCAGCTTCAGGATCAGTACTCCATCCGACAAACTCATAGCCTTCACGTATCGGCCAGTCGCAGCCTATATCATATTCATTATTAGGATCAAGATCGTATCTGTGAATCTCTGCGTATGTGCTCCATTCATCATCTTGAATATCATCATTCCATTTGAACCATCCGCCACCGTTAGGGTCGTATGTAACATGCCTTCCGGGATCCCAGACAGCGTAGAAGGTTATAGTACCTTCATCCTCATTGATATAATCAGACTCATCAGGAATGACAATTTCCTCTCCGGGCTCAAACGAAATCAATGTTTGATCGTCAGCTTCAGGATCAAGCGTCCATCCTACAAAAGTGCTTCCGCCTTCAAAATCATTGTAAGGCTCCCACATGTCAAGGTTGTAAAGCTCATTGGTCCATACTTTGTACTGAGTATGGCTCTTTAACTTCTCGCCTCTGTCATCAAACAATCCGCCGTTTGCATCGTATACTACATCAATCCTCCTTGACCATTTAGCATAGAATGTAAGCTCAACATCCGGATCTGCTAAATATACCCGGTTGTCAGTCGATGTGCCGTCTTCTTCAAGCCAGCCTCTGAACTCATAACCTTCACGGCGAGGGTTCTTCTCATGTCCTGCCATGAATTTGCTTCCGGCATCTCTGTAGTCGTACTGTTCATCTACACTTACATAGTCATTAAGCTGTTCATCCCATTCATCCGTATACCATACTCCGCCATTACCGTTATAGGTGATCTTTGCTCTTTTCTGCCATATAGCATAGAAAGTGGTATCATCAGTTACCCATACATGATCATTCATGTTGTATTCGGGTTCTGTGGCATCAGGATTCTCATCCCAGCCGAGGAATCTCCATTCATCTTCATTATATTCAAGATTTACTCCGAGATTGATGCCTTCTCTGAGATTATACTCGAGGTTATAAGTATCAACATACTTGCCATCCTCATGGATCAGCATTCCGGCATCATTATTGTCATCAAGAGTAACCGTGCAGTTCTTGCCCCATATAGCATATACTCTGATAGGTCCATCAACAAGACGAATATTGAAGTTCTCGCCTCTAGCAGAATCTGAATACAGACTCCATCCAAGGAATTCATATCCTTCTCTTGTAGGATTCTGCCAGAAATATACCCAGTAATCACTACCTGTATCGCCGTACTTCGATATCTCTGTAAGATGTTCGTACCATGTATGTGTCTCTGTATGCTCTATTCTCTCCCATTCACCACCGTTAGTATCGTATATTACCTCTGTCTGAGGAACCCAGCATGCAGTAAGGGTGATAGGTGCGGTAAGATTGATCTTTCTTACAGGTTTGCCATTCAATAACCAACCGCCGAATCTGTAGCCTTCTCTTTCGGGCTCATGCCATCCGGGTATAAATACTCCCGGTGCATAATATGCATCAACAGTGTTAAATTCTCCTTCTTCCTCATCAAATAACCAATGACCGTCACCTGCATCATATGTAACCTTTATAACATCTTCATATGCTGCATATACATCAATATTGCTGCCGGCATTTCCGGTAACGTAATTAATAAAGTTACCCTCATAGTCTGTCCAGCCTATGAACTCATGTCCTTCCCACTCCGGTAACGGATAATTCGGCAGGAAATATTTTCCATCTCCGGCTTCAAGTGACTCTACAAGTAGATTTACCTCATGATCGTATCCGAATTCCTGACATGTTTTTAAATTAAATCCAGCTTCTCCTATACTGTCTCCACCATTGTATGTCGTTGCATGGTAAGTGACTGTGAAAGCTGATTTCCACATTGCAGTAAATGTTACATTGGAATCCAGTCTGATCCAGTTTGGCTGTGTACCATCTGATGAAAGCCATCCTACAAATACATAACCATCTCTATACGGGATTGCTTCTTCTCCATCTGCCCAATGAGCTTCAACATAGTAAGCTCCAGGCTCTTCTCTATTGGTAAGTGTGCTACCAATCTCATCACCAAAGGTACCCTGACCAGCGTCGAAGGTAACGGTAAAACGTGTTTCAAGCGTTGCTGTTATCTCTCTGGTAGTTGCCGTTGCTCCGTTCTTATCTTTGATGACACATCTGATCTTCAATCCGTCATATCCCGATTCAAAGTTCTTTCCCAGCGTTGCATTTGTCGCATTGCTCCAGTTGCTCCAGCTCTGCTGGTTCGGGAACTTATACTGCCACTGATATGTCAGTCCTTCTCCCGTTGCTGTTACGCTCACTACCGGCGTTGTGTCTGCTGCGAATGTAAGATCTTCCGGCTGTTTCGTTATGTTTATCTTTATCAGTGTTGCCGTAATCTCATTTGTTGTTACTGTATTTCCGTTCTTATCTTTGATGACACATCTGATCTTTAATCCGTCATATCCCGATTCAAAGTTCTTTCCCAGCGTTGCATTTGTCGCATTGCTCCAATTAGTCCAGTTCTGCTGGTTCGGGAACTTATACTGCCACTGATACGTCAGTCCTTCTCCTGTTGCTGTTACGCTCACTACCGGCGTTGTGTTTGCTACATAAAAGACATTTTCTGGTTGCGTTTCTATAACAGGTCCATTAGCTACAGGTACGCTACCTGCGAACACCTTAGTACCGCTTATAGGTAAAAAAACAATAAAAAGACACAAAGACAACCATGCTAATACGCGTTCCTTCATTCCAAACCTCCTTCACTCATTTTTTTTAATATATATGACCTTATAATCTGATTATCAGATCATTAGTTTAATTATAATAAATCACGCCAAATAATTCCAATACTAAATACCTAACAAACTAATTTTCTTAAATTTCCTATATACAAACAAGATGCCACCATTCTCACTTAAATCTACAAATCCCTCAAACAACGCCCATATACAAATCCAGCCCAATTTCCATTTACAACAACTCAATCATATTTTTGCGTGCATTAAAATCGCCAATAACCTCTGCTATTGTTTCTGATATTTCCTCTGATACATAACTCATGTTTTTCCCTGATTCCACAGCTTTTGCAAAAGCAACAATTTCGTAACGAATACCCTCACCATCTAATTGATAAAAGAATCTTTTATTATCCTCTACATTTTCGTATCTTAATTCAAAGTAATCAGTCTTCCACCAAGGTGCAGGAACGTATATATATCCTTTTGTACCTGCAATAATAAGTTCTCCCTCAGCCTTCGCGCCTTTAGCAACTTTAACAGTAGCAACTCCTGATGGATATACAAAATCAACCTTAGTAAAAGCATCTATATTCTTCTCTTTATCCTGGAATTTTGTATAAAAAATCTTATCTTTATAATCGGTTCCAAATATCTGAAAGACCGGAAGCATTGCAGCTGGAGCCCATCCACACATACTGTTCCATTTCTTTGATAAATCAGTTCCTTCTATAGAAATACCATCTCGAAGACTTGTGCAAACGGCATCAACCGATACAATCTTTCCTATTCGTCCTCCTTTTGCCATAAGAAGAAGACGCTCATAAGCCGTAGAATATGCTGTTTTAATGGCATCCATTAGAATCAACTTCTTCTCGGCAGCCAAATCATACAATCCTTTACACTCCTCTCTCGAATATGCTATTGGAGATTCGCATAGTACATGCTTACCAGCTTCTAACGCTTGCTTAGTATGCCGATAATGATACTCTGGTTTTGAAATTATATATACAGCATCAACCTTGTCTAATAATTCGTCATAAACATCTGTGTAAAATAAATCTGCTACTTCAGGTTCATCACCTGGATGAGAAGCATAAACACCAATAATCTCAACGCCGTTAACATATTTAGATTCATTAATGAATTTGGTTCTGAAAACCGCACTGCCAACTAAACCTATTCTAAGTTTTCTCTTTTCTGCGCGCACCTCAGAACTTGAGACACCTTCAGTCCTTGGTAAATAAATAACTTTACAAAATTCGTTAAGATAATCAAAATATCCAACCCAATCAGATCCAACAGTGAATATATCTACACCAAATCTTCGAATATCATCAATTTTCTGTCCCTCATATTCTTCTACAATGATTTCATCCGCTATGCCAGTCGCCTCAACAGCCGCAATTCTTTCCATTAAAGACTGCCGGTTGTTTATCTTACCTCTAGTCTTATCATAATCATCAGAAGTTACTCCCACAATCAGATAATCTCCTAGTGCCTTAGCTCTTTCTAATAACCTGATGTGACCGTAATGAAGCATATCATATGTCCCGTATGTAATTACTTTCGTCATAAATCACCTCTTTTTGAATTACCTTATGTCGCCCATGTATAGTTTTATAAACATGGATAAATTATAAACCTTACTGTAGTTGATAATATCAAGGTATCACACATTCATTAGAGTATTACGTCAAAACAAAACATCTGTATTATCGTCTAATTCCTATTTTGAATCACATCCAAAGCCATGTTTTCATCCATGTTATTAACAAATGTCTCAAGAAAAATCGGCTTATCAGAATCTGTCGACAAAAACTTATTTTTCACATCAGCAAACGATGCTTTATCTCCTGCAACTAAATATTCAAATCCCAAATCTTCAACAAAATGCTTGACCAATACCGGAGATTTTTTACCAAAATGGTCAGCCGCTGCCACATAAGAATCAACTTCTTCTCCTAGTAGTTTATATGCCATAGCATAGGATTTCTTAAATTCAAAACCACATCCATTGTTAACCAACAGGATTCTTATATTCTTGTGTATATGTCTATTTCCGAGAGCATTCAAATCATAAAAGAAAGCCAGATCTCCTGTTATACAATATGTAAGATGATTCTGATCAGCCAAAGATGCACCAAGCATCATTGAAGTTGCACCATCTATTCCAAAACCGCCTACAGGACAGAATACTTTAACTCCATTCATAAAATCAGAATAATTCCATGTACGAACAGTGTTAAGAATGCTCAATACCACAGTGGAATCCGATGGAATTTGTGGAGCAATTTGACTAGCAATCCAAACGTTTGAAAATGGCATCCGATCAAGTTGATCCGGTTTTCTTTCTATTATTCTATCATATTCTGCCTTACATTCTTTGTAATATGAAGTATCAATTTTAATATCATTCTTTGAATAAGATTCAAAAAATGATTGCTCGGACATTTCAAAAACGTATGTCAAATTCCTGAATGTATCTTTGATTTCTCCATCTAGAGATACCCTCCACGTTTCTTTACTTTTAATCATTCTCATCGCACCTTCTTCAGCGGAAATCTCGCCAATATGGACTAAGACATCCATATCAAACGCCGGAATGTTCGCCTTGTTTAAAGGAGACTGGTTAATTACTATCGCAAACGGGATTTTATATTTTCCATAGTAGTTACTGGTATGATCACACAGGACAACACCATTATTTAATTCACAAAAACGTTCAATTGCTTCAATCTGAGCTTTATAGAATAACTGATGCGCACCGACAAATATTGCTGTTTTTCCCTTAGGAAAATAAGGGAAATTATCGCCATTAGATATCCTTTTAATAACCCTAGTTGGTGGAAGCTCGTGACATGTGAGAGCAGTTTCCTGATTATAACTATATGTTGTAATCAAATTCAGATGAACTGGCCCTCCTCCGCGACGTTTTAATTCAAGGATTGCCTTATTTGCATTTACTTCACATTCCCATTCATCATCTTTTGTACATACATTAGGCATAGTCAGACTTATTCTACATACATCTTTTGGAGGTGCAGTTCTATCTGTGACCTGAGCCCATAGGTGTCCTATCCTATTATTATCCTGAGATGAAGTAAGAATAAGTATTGGTAATTTACTATAAAAAGCCTCTGTTGCACCAGACATATAATTCCGAGCTGCTGTGGCTCCTGTACAACTCAATATAACAGGTTCACCATTTTCATGTGCAATACCACACGCTATATAAGCAGCCGAACGTTCATCTACAGAAGAATATATCGTAAAATAGGGATCATGCTGAATGCTACCGACAAATACGGAATTTGTAGTTCCCGGTGACGCCACAACATATTTAATGTTATGAGCTTTTAATAAGGCGATAAGTATCTGATGGTTGCGTTCATTTGTATAATAGTGTTCCATTTTAGCATTCTTCTCTTTCTTATTCATTTTTGCGTTATATCATTTGTTAAGTCATTATTCAAAGTTTCTCAATGCTATGTATATGCAAAAGAATCTTAGAAAAGCATTTTAACTCATCACTTCAAAATAACATGTCATTCATTGAAGATACTTTTTATTATTCTATAGATTAATTGATCTTTCGTAATTAATAATCCACTTGAATATATAATAACACCTACAAGAATCAAAAAAATCACACTTACCATATTACTCTTCAGTTCCAAAAATCCAATATTATATACTATAATATACATTATAATACTTAATACCATGTATTTAATGGACGGCTTAAAATACGAAAAAAGAGGGATTTGTTTTCGTATAAAAAAACATTGTAAAACAGTTACACATAATTCAGCTATCAAAGTTGCTATAGATGCTCCAATTGCATTATATGAAGGTATTAGAACCAAATTGAATAGAAAATTAATGCAAGCTCCTGATATTATTGATATCGTAAATTGTCTCTGTCTTTTTGTCGGCAACAGATATTGTCTTCCTATAATGTTACTAATACCTATAATAATTATAACTGGAGAAATAAGAATTATTAGGCCCACAACATCTTCGTATCCTGGTCCGAAAAAAAGTGGTACAAATCTTCGTGCTATAGCACATAAACCCAAAAGTATTGGAAATCCGATCATAAAGTTGTACATAAATGAATATTTTATATAATCATTAATCTTTTTAATGTCATTTTTGGCATATAGGGCTGAAACAGAAGGGAGCATAACCGTACCCAACGATGTTACCACCATTAAAACCAATTTAATAATCTTTTGTGCTTGTGAATAATAGCCCACTTCGTCAATACTATCTGATAAAGTACCAATCATTGTTTTATCGAGAACCGTATACACATCAACAGCAATTTGCGGTAAAAACAAGACAAAAACGGGTTTGACCCTTTTAATTATTCCTACAAACAATTCATGTAAACCAAATTCTATTTTTATCAAGTGTTTTTTAAGTGAGAACCATAAACTCAAATTTCCCAAAAGGATAGGAAACGACACACAAAGAGTGTATTTTTCAATATCTTCAGGAGTTTTTATAAAAGCAAAAACAGCTATAATACCAATTACTTTTATTATTGTATTCCTAATTACAGTTAATTTGAAGTTTTCCATTCCCATGTAAAACCAAGAGATGTCAAAAGCAGTAGCTACAACCTCAATTATCAAAATACTATATATGTTCGAGTACTGACGATTAATACAAAAAAAGAAATAGTAAAAAACAAGACTAACTGCAACTGTTATTATTCTAAAAGTCTCAATTTCCCAAAATGCAATACTTCTTTCTTTAACTCTATCTTGTAAATATGCGATTTCCCTTTGGCCATACAATGATGTGCCCATAGCTCCAATCAAAACAAAATATGATGCTATCGACTGTGAAAATTGATATATCCCTATATTCGTAACTCCTAAAACACGCGAAATATACGGTGTGGTTATAAGAGGTGTTATTAACACCAAAATCTGATAAAGAGTATTATATATATAGTTTCTAAACAGTTTTCTATTATCCATAGCATGCAACCCTTCGTAGCGCAGCATCTATAACTTGATCCATGTCATAATATTTATATTCACCTAGTCTTCCACCAAAAATAACATTGGATTCATTATCAGCCATCTCTTTATAATTTTTATATAATTCAATGTTCTTTTTATCATTCACCGGATAGTATGGTTCATCTCCCGGTCTCCATTCAGAACTATATTCTCGACTTATTACTGTTTTAGGTATATCTTGACCGCTCTCATCTTTACCAAACTCAAACCACTTGTGCTCGATTATTCTAGTCCACTTGGTCTCCTCATCTGTGTAGTTCACAACGGCATTACCCTGAAAATTAAGCATGTCCAAAGTTTCATTTTCGAACCTCACAGACCTGTATTCAAGATACCCTAAACTATAGTTAAAATACGCATCTATTGGGCCAGTGTATATTATTCTTTTAGCTTGACTATTCCAAGATTCTTTATCCTTTAGGTAATCACAATTAAGTTTTATTTCTATCCCTGACAGCATCGCTTCAACCATCTTTGTATAGCCACCTATAGGGATTCCCTGATAGCGTGCATCGAAATAATTATTGTCATAAGTAAACCTAACCGGAAGTCTCTTTATGATAAAAGCCGGAAGCTGATCACAAGCTCTCCCCCATTGTTTTTGTGTGTATCCTTTTATGAGTTTTTCATAAATATCGATTCCCACAAGGCTAATCGCCTGTTCCTCTAAGTTCTTCGGAATCTCAACCCCAGCTATCTTTCTTTGCTCAGCAATTTTTGCTGCAGCTTCTTCTGGAGTTCTCACCCCCCATATCTTATTGAATGTGTACATGTTGAATGGAAGACTGTAAAGCTCTCCTTTATAGTCTGCTACGGGAGAGTTAGTGAATCTATTGAACTCAGTAAACTTGTTTACATAGTCCCATACCGCTTTATTGTTTGTATGAAAAATATGAGCCCCATAAATATGAACATTAATACCTTCCACATTCTTAGTATACGCATTTCCAGCAACATGGGATCTCTTATCAATAACCAACACCTTCATACCTGCTTCTGCAAGTTGTCTTGCACATACGGTTCCATAGAGGCCAGCGCCAATTATTATAAAATCATACATTAAACTTTACCCTTAAACCACTCTAAACGTTTTTGAATTCACAAGCATGTCCTAAGTTATATCATATGTTCTCTTTTTGAATAAGCATGGCCCAACAAATAAAAGAAACGCATTATACAAATAGTTTGAAAACCTTGGTTCGAATAGACTTGTTAACGCGATTACTAAATATATAACAGCAATTTTTAAATCCAGTTTTCCCAACTCGTATGTACAAATACTATGTATAAGACATATTAGTATCAATAAAACCATACCATACATCAGCGCTGTATATATATACCCATTATCAACATAAAAATATGATTTTGATGAGTCAGTATTCCATCCGGCACCAATAAAATATATGTTGATGCCAAAAGGCTTAATTCCATATTCATTTATTGCTTTACTACTAAATCCTATTCTGTAGCTAATAATCTTATCTATAGTATAAAGCAGTGAATTGCCTGTTTGATATATTTTTACAATCACGAATGAAAGTATTGCACAAACCGGAAATGATAGCGCGACAAGTTTGTGAAAGAATCTATTTTGACGACAAACATTTCTTTTTTTTTCCCTCTCCTTATACTTTGAAAAAATAAACATGCTAATACTTAAAATAACTCCTCCTATAATGAAGTTGTTGGCATTCGTAAATCTATATACAATTAAATCAACTAACAAAAAAAATAAACTATCTTTAAATCCCCATCTCCTTTTTAAAAATGCCAAGTCAAATTCCAAGTACAAAATGCCTGCCGCAAAATCTGTAGGATATGTATTTCCTAAAGAATGTCTTATAGCATTAGTAGAACTTCTTATAACTGTATAATCTTCTATAAGCCCAATCATTGATGAAACCAACGCTAAAATCATAATGAATCCGTATACATAAAAATGACATTTGACAATGGACTTAATATCGATACCATACGCTCCTATTATAAGTATAAGGAGCATAATAACATTGTTGTAAGATGTAGAAATAAAGCTCAACAAAAACAAAATGCTCAAAAAGCCAGTTACAATGACTTTTTTTGCTGAAATTACATCATATTTTAGAATCTTTAAAGCAATAAGAATAATGGCGATCACATTTATAAACTTAAATCCATTAGCTCTAATATCTATATACTTTATAAACGTAGTATTTGATATAGCTAACTTAGCCAACAACAACCCATACGCCAAGCAATATATAGCCACTCTAATACTAACTTTTTTGTTATTCATCATCACAAAGCACCCACTAGGCTATTGCTAAACCCATATCCTCTATTCGCAATTATTTACAAAAAATATCCTTAATAGATGCACTAAACGCCTGTTTTTCGCCACGAATAAAGTCTCGATATTCCTTATATTCATTCACCTTAATTTCATAATTGTTCAAGCACTCTTTAATACGCTCAATTATATTGAATATATCATTGTCATCATCAGTAAATTTACTATCATCAGGAATCGGCACATCCGTATGGTAATTTGCAGAACCTCTTCTATTAGTAATAACGCAACATCCGCACATCGCTGATTCTCGCGGAATTCTATCTTTTCCAGGATGATTACCAAAATCTATATACACTTTTGAAGAAATCATTAGTTGAAATACTTCCTGAGTGCTCATATTTTGTATAGCCTTATATTCTATATCATTAGAGTGTTCAATTATCTTTTTAGTGAAATCTATACCCTTTTTGGGATTATATAACACAATATCTTTTCTTGGTATACCTTTAGGAATACTAAAATATGTATCATTTATATAATCTGAAAGATAAGCCATCTGTTCATCTTTAATTCCGAGTGATTTAATATAGTCTTTGGCAAAGTAACTCTGAAACAAATGTAAATCAAACGAAAAAATATCTGTTCTACGTGTATAATCATTTAACCAAAGATGTTTTGCCCAACTTCCAAATCCATATCTTTTTAATCTATTAAGTTTGCCAATAGACTTTTTGTAATTATCAACACTTAACCACCATAAAATCTTTTGTATTCTTTTGTATTTCCTATGTTTACCAATACATATTTCTGGAATCACAAGGATATTCTTTTTGTGATCTTCTATACTATTCAAACGAGCATACTCAGAAACGTAGCATTTAAAATCGACAGGAGTGGGATTATCATAATCCGCATATTTCCCTTCATAGTAATATGTTATCAACGCTCTTTTCCCTAGCCGATTCAAATTGTATACTAATTGATGTAGTAACTCTGTTCCTCCAGTTTTCAAGTTTGCCGGACAAAGAACATATATTACGCAATCATCATTTACCCAAATATTAGAATTCATATTAACTCCATAATTATCTTTCTTTTCGTATCAGCTTTCTATTTAGTGTCCATGCAAGTAAAAGCAAATCCATGTATACTCTATTGCTTCTTACCTTATATGCGGTAGTCCATATAAACTTGAAATCCCTACTATATTTTGCAGCAATATTTCTTAAACACTTCATATATCCAACAGAAATCGTTCCACTACTATAGTGATGAATCTGGATAGGAACAACCCATACATTTGCCCCGTTTTTTCTCGCATTCATACACATTTCAGCGCAATACAAATGCCAATCATCGCACAATTCCCGGTCAAATGGATGCTCATCATATGTTTCTTTTTTCATTCCAAACATACATTCATCAACACAAGATACCTTTTTTAACTTCCATTCACACTCTAGCAATACTTCTGAATACTTTTCCCCCGAAGTATATAGTCCAATATTCTTCCGCTCACATTCTATAGCTCCCGCAACACCAAAAATATCGCCCACCTTACCATTCTTTATAGCTCTAACAAAACTAATTAATCCCTCATCCTCTTTTATAGAAATATCCTGATGGACAAATACATATACGTCTGTGGAGCACTTTGAAACCCCATATCGTAAAGCATCTACGGAGCATTTATATTCTCCATTAGTGTTGTCAACTAATATAACCTCAATACTTTCCTTTTGCTTCTCTATGGATTGAAGTAATTGACTACTTAACTTTTGATAGTCATTATAAACACATATTAAAGATGCTATCAAACACCCCACCTCCCGTATGATATTGGGTATCTACAAAAACAAATAAACCATTAATCATTCTATTAAATCTTACCAATAGCAAATGCAAATCTATATCCTAGTTCGTCTAATAATCTGTTTCTAAATCTATATGGCCAAAACACTTTCTTTATTCTCTTTCTCATCGTGTTTGGTTCAGAAAACAGTTCTATCAAAATCTCGTTATTCTTTTTTATTGCATCTGAAGAATATGTTTTGATGAATTCTATTATTCTTTTCTGTTCAACAAAACTGTTTTCTGAAAAGAAAACCTCCATTATTTGCCCTTTGTATCTACCAAATTTATTAGCAGGATTAGAATTATTTGTTACTGCATTATCATGTCTTCTATATTTAGCACTAGGTTTGGGATTATAAAAAACTTTTCCACATGTTGCACAGTACAATTTTAGGAACCAATCTTTAAAAACATTATCGACAAAGTCATTCGCATTTAATAATTCTTTTCTTGCAACATCATTAAATAAAAATGTCATTCCCATTGCCTCTCCGCCAAAAAGCAAAGATTGCAAATCTAATTCTTCTATTCTTTTCTTATCTGCTGCGAATCTTGAGTCACGAATGTGATTTAGGTTTGCATCACAATATTCCACTGCTGAATAATAAAGCAGCGGCACCTTGAAATTGTATTCTGATAGACATTTAACTCCATGTTCAATCTTATCTGTATGCCATACATCGTCTTGATCACAAAAAGCATAATATCTATATCCTTCAACATTCCGCAGAAGACTTATAAAACACTTTGGATAACCTAGTCCCTTTGCGTCTGGAACTAAATGTACATTATTATATTTTTCGTCATACTCTTTAATGATTTTCAAACTATTATCACATGACCCATCGTCATGAATAAATACTTCAATGTTTTTATAAGATTGATTGACAAGACTTTTTAGCTGGTCTCCAACATACTTTTCACCATTGTATACAGATAATATAATTGCTACAGTATTGTTCATTACACAAACATCCACCTCAAGTTCAAACTATTATCCAGAGTTTTACTGTATGTGTACATACTTTTCTCCTTCAACATTAAAATAACTATCCCTTCCTTATTCATCCAAGTTAAAAGCCTAATAGTATTAATCTCACTTTCGTTTTCAAACATTGTACATACCAAATTCTTTTTGAAGTCACTTGAATCATTAATTACAACAGCCCTCTACGATACATGTCATGTAATGCATTAATCAATCTAGCATTATCCTCTTTTGTTATATATCCTATGTGTCCAATTCTAAAAACAGCATCCGACATTTCACCTCCATTAGGACAGGCCCAAATATCATACTCATCTTTAAGAATTCTTACAATTTCTTTAGCACCTCCATTATTCGGTTTTAAGCAAGTGACTGCATTGGATCGAGACTCCGCCACAATTTTAAATGGTAAATCCTTTATACCTCTTCTGAATTCTTCAGCTACGGAAGCTATAATTTTCTGCTCATTCTTTACCCCGCTCTCTGAAATCTTTTTCAATCTTCTATTGATTTGAAGAAGCGTCATCACAGCAGGCGTAAAAGGAGTCTGTCCTCTTTCCCCATTTTTTAAAGCCTCCTTGATACTCAAGTACATACATGCCTCTTTATTCTTTTCTATACGTTCAAGAGCTTCAGGAGTTAATGCCATTAATGATATTCCTGGTTGGACTGCTAATGCCTTCTGAGATCCGGTAATCACAACTGCTGCACCTAGTTCTGTCATATCAAGTTCATCAGACAAAAATGCTGATATTGCATCCACAATAAGAATAATCCCATTCTGCTGACAGAAATCCGAAACCATCTTCATATCGTAAAGGACTCCCGATGATGTTTCGTGCATATTTATAAGAAACGCTGTGTGTTTCTCTAATCCATCCAATTGTTCTTTCTTCAATTGATGGCCAAACTCGCACTTTACCTCTGTGTAATTCCTGTGATGCAGTTCACAGAGTTCTACAAAGCGACGTCCAAAACTTCCCCCGTTTACAACGATTACCCTATCGTCATCATTTAGTATATTCATAACTGCCGATTCCATTGAACCTGTACCAGATGCTGTTAAGAATACCGCTCGAGATTTCTCGGGGGCATTTAGAAATTCTAGTAATAATTTCTCATTCTGTTTCATGATATCAGAAAACTCTGATGTTCTAAAATATGGTGTTGAATGATTGGCAATCTCTATGATATCTGGATCCGACATCACAGGACCTACTGTAAAGTTAAGCATTTTAATTCCTTCCTTTTCAATTATTTAAAGCAAAGGTTTTCGACTATTGTTCAAACATAACTTTGCACCTAATGATTTATTTGCCTTTTCTAATATAGCTTACTAATTCGAGGTTTTCATACTTTCTTTTTTACTGTACACTCTTATCAATTCTTAATATACCACTATATACTTCAATTTCACTTTGGAACCTTTTACGCTTAACTTCCTATGTTTTGAAGGGTCAATAATAGTGGCATAATCTATTCTAAGCCATCCCATTTCAATCATTTTTGCCCAGACCAGTACATACTTACATGTATATTCCAATCAATACATCAATCTTAGCCCATTATCATACAACTTAACCGCCCAATCCCTTTATCCATGAGATTTTTTGAATAAAACCGTTAATAATCACCTCTTATAAGTAGTCATGTTCTATCACCTATATAATATAAATTCAAAGAATCCCCAATTCCTTTTCCAAAAAGAACAGTGAATTTTTTCTGGCTAACTCTATATTCTTGTGAACCCTATCATAATCAATTTCACAATATTCCTCTTCGCCACTGGTAAACTGAGTCTTCTTAATATCCATCAATTCAAGAATCTCTTTTATTTTATTATCTGCTTGCTCTCTAGTAAATACCACCATAGGGCGGCGGTACTGTACTGCAAATATTAATCCATGAAAAGAATTAGTAACAACAAATGACGCATGTTTCACAATCGATAAGAATTCCTCAACTCCAGCATCATATCTCATAACATGGCCCTTCTCAACATTTGTGGCACGTAGACTAATTTCAATAACCTTTAATCCCTTTTCTTTGGCCACTCTATCAGCATAAGCTTCCATATTTGGATCATATCTGCGAGCATATAAAAGTAGGTAAGGAAAATCATATTCTATGTGACTCTCAATCAAACTGTAATCATCCGCTGTCAGCAAAAGTGTCGGATCTACCGTTCTTTCTACCGGTACGTTAACATGCTCTCGAATATAAGAAAGCATTTGATTCTCACGCAACCCCAAAGCCTTGAAATTCTTAAGTCTTTCATTTAGCACAAAATATGATTCAACATCAAAATGTGGATCTCCAAAACTTGCTGCATAAGAAACCGACTTACCTTTCATCTCTGGGTAATTAGCATAGTACCCATCATCAAACCCTTTGAATTCATCAATACAAAAAATCGTATCACTTCCACAAATAAAACCATCAAGCTTTTCTTCTTGAATCTCAAAAAAATTTGTAGCCGTATATTTCCTAGATGTTCTATCAAACCGCTCATGATAAAACCTATCAAACTTTACATAGTTCTCTTTAATAGCTGGCATGCTTAATCTGCACATTTGTTTAGACTCTTCATCCTGATCCCACATATTTTCATATGGATTAAGAGGATTTTTGTCAGCTAACACTTCTGGGCAATAATCAACCAACACAGGATTGTTTCCTGTTTTCTTAATAGCCTGATGTAAAGCCCACGTCTGTAGGGCCGACCCATAGTTCGTAAAATTGCAGTATATATTATAACTTACCGTTCCTACCTTTTTATTCATATAACCACCCAAATGTTCTATTTTGTTATCCCACTAAACTCTATTACTCTCTTGCAGTTATTATAATCATCATATGTATGCACTAACTTCTTAATCTTCTTTCTTTTTTCAGCATATCTGTCTATATTATTAGAAAAATCGTCTATAAAATCGTAAAACTGATCCTTATTCTTTATAATCCATCCTGCCATGTATTCCTCAGGATTATCAAACAGAAAGCCTCTTTTTCTTTTATATTCTTCAATATCTGGAACAACGTACGCCTGTGGTTTATCAAGGTATAAATAATGCATAGATACTGAAGAATAATCCCCTATGAGTCCATCTACTGTATTCAAAAAAGGATATAAATCTATTCCCTCTTTTTTCATTTCTTCATCCTTTAACAATATCAAATTACTCATTTTTATCTTTGTATATTGTTTTACCCTTTGCATATCATGCAGTTTAACAATAATCTTAACCTTTTTCTCCCTTAGATATTCATTTAAATATTCATATTCATCAGAAGAAAACAAAGGTATAAGATTATCATAATCAGAATCAGAATATCCGAGATAATCTGACTGTCTAAAAGTTGGAAGCCACATAAGAATCCTATTTTCATCACCTTTAATACTTTTACGTAACGGAAACCTAAACATGTCCAACATAACATCCCCCAATACAATTTCATTTTCCTCTTTGCACCCTAAAGCTTCAATATCATATTTTATGAAAAGAGGTGATGTTAATACACGATGAGTGAAGTAAAACTCATTTCCGTTATTTATTTTACTAAGAAGGCCATATGTCTTAAAATTCGCGCTTCCATGTCCTAGATGCAAAACCTTCTGCTTCTTAGAGGGTTTAATTGGTATTTGTCCCGCTGTGTAAAATACATGACCAGCTCTTAAAAATATAAAAAAGGCCTCAATCTGATTAGTATAAAGGCAGCCATCATTATCATTGTATTTCTTACTTTTTACTCCACAGTATATCTTATTATTCTTTTGATAATCATTCTCTAATAGATACGCTCTTATAGGAATTAGTGCATGCTGTATTCCACCATTGGCTGTATATAGCAATATCGTTCTGTCATCTTTAGGGACTATAAGGTTTACTGCCGATAAAAACCTGAAAACTGTGTTTTTAAGTATTTTTTTTATAAGAACATTTCTAATCATGTGTGTATATCTTTCCAATTATAATCATGTAGATCATCAACCACTCAAAATCGTCAATTGCATCAATATCAGTTTGCACATTCACTTCATCAATTTAGGTCGCTACATGCAACATTACTGGTTTCTCTGATCAATCATCTGTAAGTTCTTTAACCATCTTTTCAAACTCAATGCAAAACTTTTCATTATTGCTCTCTAAACCTTCAGTCATTCCCCTAACAATCTCATCGTAATTCTCAATCACTTTTCCGAGTCTCTCCACATCCTCAACCAAGATGATATTTGCTTGACGCTTTTCAACCGCCCTAGCAAACAAAATTTGATGATCATTTACATGTTCACCAAGTTCACTCCTTCTGGGAACAACAATTGGTATTTTTGCTTTCTGTAGTGGCATAACGAATGAACTGGGGCCTCCATGAGTAATGATAATTCTTGCTTTATCTACCATTTCAAGCATAGTTTCATATGGATACAATTTACTCCAAATTACTTTCTTGGGTTCATATGTGCTAAACCCAGTTTGAATCACAACTTCTTCATCATGATCTATAGCCCATTTATCCATATACTCAACAAGTCGATTAAATTGTTGCTCATGTGTGCCAACAGTTACGAAGATCATTATCCTCTTCCCTTCCTTGAGAATAATCCTCATTGCTTTATTTATATTACCTAATGTATTTCTATGGCCAGCGAAAATGTATTGCACTTAGCAATTCATTATAACAAACACTCAAAATATCGAGCCCAGATTAATAGCCTTTTTATAGACTTTAGTCATCTCACTCCATTGTACAATAAACCTATCCGTCACTGGATAGCATAGTTTCCCCGAAACAGTTGGTTTATCTATTCTATCAAATACTTCAATATATATTGTTTTAGCTCCCATAAGCTTACCAAGCCAAAAGAAAGGTATAGCGGAAGCTGCCCCAGACGAAATAATGACATCAGGATGTTCTCTCTTGAGTATTTTGATGGCTCTTCTTGTGTTAATAATTAAGGCTTTAATACTTCGATTGGATGGAAAATATACAGGATAGATTTTTTCACCTTTTAATAAAGATCGTGCATCCTCTTTATCAAAAGTACACCAAAATCTCTCTTTGTTTTGCCAAAAAGGTTTCAACATATATAGATGTGTCAAATGCCCCCCTGACGAACCAACAAAACATATCTTCATGGCTTTTAATCTTCCTCTTCTTAAATAACTCTTACGACAAATTTTATGGAAAATAAAAAATAAATCAAATACTGCCACATGAACGGTTTCAACTCTTGATTATCGCTTTTTTAACATCCCAAGTCAAAACGCCCGTTCGTTTATCATTATATATTCAAATCTTCTCCATGTTCTTAGTTTTACATACGATCAATGTTCTTATTTATAACTTTTATAATTTCACTGTATTACGCTCATTATGATTTACGATTTTCTATAAACTTTTGCTAATTACACTAATCAAAAATCACATTGCACCTTTATGTCCTAGAACAGCAGAAATTGTTTTAAACAGAATCTTTATATCCAGCCCCAAACTCCAATTGGAAATATATTGCGTATCAAGTTCTACCACTTGTTCAAAATCTGTTATCTCACTTCTTCCGCTAACCTGCCATAAACCTGTTATACCGGGCTTACAAGAAAGCCTTGCTCTGTGACGATATTCATACTTCTCCCATTCATCAACTGTGGGTGGTCGTGTGCCAACCAGACTCATATGTCCTGCCAACACATTGAAAAACTGTGGAAACTCATCCAGGCTTGTTCTGCGAATAAACTCTCCAACACCGGTCTTTTTTGTGCCGTCAGGCAACTCTTTGTTACCGATGACTCTTGGATCAAACTCCATCTTAAACATCATTCCATCTTTAATACGGTTCTGTTCCATAAGTTCAGCTTTGCGCTTATCGGCATCCATATACATGCTTCTAAGCTTATACATTTTAAATCTCTTGCCGTTAAGTCCTATTCTTTCCTGTGAATACAGGATTGGACCGGGGGAAGCTATCTTTATTACAGGTCCTATGATTATGATAAGTATAAGCGCCACCAGACTTCCCACAAGTCCACCCAATATATCTATTATCCTCTTTATAAGAAGTTTTGATGAAGATGCATAATTAAGAGTTGTTGTAAGGCAAGTCGTTCCACCTATCTTTTCAACAAACTGTGACATTCCATACTTCTTAAGTTCCGATACATGGTAATGAACAGGAACTGCCATCTGAAAACACTCATCCATTAATCTGCTTATCCCCGAATCACTTATGGGACAGTCTACATACACTGCATCGATCGGATTGCTCATTATATATTCTGCCGCATCATCCAGTTCACATACTATGGGTATACCGTTTATCTCTGTAAGATCACCATCACTTCCCAATACTATACCGACAATATTATATCCAATCATACCGTCATAAAGTCTCTTTATGAGTCCTTCAGCGGTATCAGGATCAAGTACGGCAAGCATGTTGCTTTTGTTGCTGTCAGTCTTATATTTATTCAATATATACTTCTTCCACAATATCCTTGTTGCAAATCCAAACAAAATATGCAGGATAAGTGTCAGATACATTACTATACGTGAATAACTCGTTCCTGCCTGTACGCTGAAAACATATACGTTAATGAAAGCAAAAGAAATAAGACACTGTTGTGCTGTCATAGAGACTTCTTTGAGATATCCTCTTTTAAGTACATTGTGCATAGTGTTAAAAAAGATGATTACCAACACATCAATGAATGCCATGGTAACAAAAAGATTGACATACAGTTCCCTGCCATACGGAAGTTCAGCATGTCTTAGCATGAACGCTATCAGAAAAGAAATATGAAGCGCTATCTCGTCTATTATGATGAAATCAAGGTGTTTTGTCCACCCGCGAGCGTTTCTTTTATACATATACTATCCCTGTCTACCCTGTTATGCAGTATCAGACTGCTGTTGTTTTCCCTTCGCTTATGCCCTCGGTACTCTCTTTTTCAAAAAGTATCTTTACAGTAAAAAAACAGATCTTTAAATCCTCTACTATACTGGGTTTCGCTATATACATCAGATCCATAAGGAGTTTATCGTATGGTGTAGTATTATACTTGCCATACACCTGAGCATATCCCGTAAGCCCCGCTTTTGTCTGGAGTCTTAATCTGAATTCCGGCATATCTTTTTCATATTCTGAAGCGATCTCCGGTCTTTCGGGTCTCGGACCTACAACAGCCATATCACCTTTAAGGATATTGAAGATCTGTGGAAGTTCATCGAATCTAATGGCTCTTATTATCCTTCCCACCTTAGTTATTCGATCATCCTTATCACCTGTTGAGAGCCTTGCCACTCCATCTTTCTCGGCATCAACTCTCATACTTCTGAATTTCAGTATATAGAACTCTTTGCCATCCTTGGTAAGCCTCTTCTGCTTATAGAATGCCGGTCCCCCATCACTCTTTACAGCTATAGCTGTTATAAGCATAAATGGTGCAAAAACAATTAATCCAAACAGACTGACTATTATATCAAACAGTCTTTTGAAGACCACATACTCAAATCCCGGCTGATATCGTCTTACCTGCATCATAGGAAGATGAAACAGATGCTCCTGTTTTGCACTTGCCATGATCATATCTCCGATCCTGGGTATTACATATACATCTATGTCATATTCTACGCAGTATTTTAGGAAGATATTTCTGTCATGACTGTTTATCCCGGACAAGAAGACTGTCTCATATTCACTGAGAGCTTCTACATTTGCCAGAGCCTCTTCTACAGTCATTGTATTTTGTATGTCATATTTCTTCTCCATGCCATACTCTTCGACAAGCTTTTCAAGCCCCGGTCTGTGCTCATATATGACAGCACTTACTTTAGGTCTGTGTGTGGCATAATACCATCTGTGAGCACATACCGACCAAACTGTACTTATGCCCACCTGCATTATGATACACAGCACTATCGGTATCAGATTCGGCAAATACAGTGACAACAGCCATGTTACCAAAAACATGACCATATCCGACACCATAATAGCCAGAAACTGGCTGTATATGATCTCGGATATTACTCTTGTAGCAATATAAAATCCATCATATGCCCTGCAGCATATGCAATACATCACAGTAAAGATGATGACCATCAGCCAGTCACCTTTTCGGTAATACTGAACCTGGGCATAATCCTTGTAATAGGTATACCATACCCAAGCCCACATAGCCGTGATCAGCAAGATATTGGCTATCTTCCATATTCTGATTGGCATATCCTGTCTGAAATGGTCCTTCACGGTCTTCTCCTAGTGTTACTACTTCTTTATATCCACATCTTCATAAAAGATGCTGATTATCATATCGTAGAGGGCTTCCTCATCGGGATAGAACTCTTCGAATTCCTCTCCCATCTTTGTTTCACCTTCTAGCATGTGGAAACTGCTCTCATCATAGCTGTAACCGATAACTTCAGGTGCAAGATAAGCAACCTCATCAAAGGTCACATCGGTGGTCATATACGGTACAAGATCGTTATAGAGTTCACTTACTATACCTATGTTATCCTTTGCCTGTGCTTTTGCCTGAGACATGAAAGTCGTTAAGTACTGTTTCTGTCTTGCGAGTCGAAGATCCGCAGACGCAAAGTCATTTATATCTCTGTATTTTACATACCAAAATGCATCTTCACCTTCAAGATGAACGGCATCTCCCTTGGATACAACTTTTCTTCCCCTTCCGTTTCTCACATCGGAAAGAGCTTCTACATTTACACCGCCTACAGCATCATTGATGATGGGGATGGCTTTCATGTTTATAGCCGCATATCCGTGTATGGGAAGGTTATACATAAGCTTTTTAACAGCTTCTACCTGGTATTCACAGCTTTCCTCAACCCCGTTACCGAATCCGTGCTGTACACAGATCTGAGCCGTAGTCGTTGTCACAAAATCTCCGTACTCGTTATAGACATTGATATCAGTCATCGTATTTCTGTTGATACCTATAACATCTATACGGCTCTCATCGGGATTGAATACAAGCAGAAAAAGGGCATCAGCCTGTCCTCCGTTGGTACCCTCAGCAACCTCCTTTACCTCTTCATTCTTGTCGATTCCCATGAACAGGAAGGTGGTTATATCTTCATTGTATTTCATTACCCTGCCTTTGTACTTGATCCAACCCTCTTCCCACGTCTCCTTCTCTTCCGGAGCTGCCTGAGTTGTCTCTTCGGTGACAATGACAGGCGCGGACTCAACAACGCTGTTTTTCAGTCTGCTCTTACCCACTGTCCTTATGATCGCGGTGGCTATTATAAATATGATCAGTATCGCTGTTATGGCGGATAATGCTATTATGGCGATTTTCTTTTTCACACCCGTCTACCTCTTAGTATTCCCCATTAAACAGATCCGGTATGTATTCCAGTTCTTCTATAACTTCCCTGTTAATGTTTCCTGCAGCATCGTTTACGAGAGCTCCCATGACAACAAGCTGGTCATTGCTTGCAGGATCATCTATCGTAAGTGTAACGATGAACTTATATTCATCAAGATCATACCAACCGTCTCTGATCTGCTTTCCAATATATCTGCCGTTATATACATCATCAAGAAAAGCTCTGCATCCCTTTGCATCCGCAAAGTCATATGTTCTCAGCATACTGTTGTTCTCTCTCTTGTATGCTGTCCATATGGTATATGTCAGAACATTATCAGGAAGGTATATATAAAATGTATCATTCTTATCAAAGTAATCAGGATTCTCAAAGTTTATAAGATCCGAAAACATAGCCTTACTTCCGTGGATGACTGTATTAAAATCACACATTTCAGGGAAGTTTGCCATTTCCACATATGCTGCTCCGTCTGCACTTGGATTTTTGTCAGCATCATGTGTCACATAAAACGCATCATCCTCTTCACTTCGAAGAACCGGCATATCTATATTTGTTCCAGGAATCTTTATCCATGCAAACACATCAGGGTTCTTTGCCTGAAGCTCATTAAAATCCACATCAAGACTTTGAGTCTGAGCAGATACAGCATCAGTGCTGTCTGTAGCATTTGAATCACTCTCCGTGTTCTGAGCCTGATCAGAAAGCTGCACTTCTTCCTGTGATGGTTTCACTTCGGTTTCATCGATCTCTTTGCCACAGCCCGACAAAGCAATCATTGCTGCCACGATAGACGCTGCCAGAATTTTAGCTAAAACCACTGGCTGTTTATATCTGAATGTCATCATCTTTTATCGTCACATCCTCTATCGATTTTTTAGGCTTTTCAAGATCTCCCAGAGCATCATCAAGACCTATTATCTCATCATCAAGTATGATCCTTGTGGTATCCTGCTTGGTTACACCTCTTAAAGCATCTTCTTCACTTATCAGATGGCTTCCCTTGCTGCCGTATTCTCCATACTTGCCGTAGTACTTTCCATAATACTTGCCATAGTATCTACCATAGTATCTGCCGTAATACTTACCGTAATGGCCGTACATACCGCCGGTCATATCAACCTTGTTAAGTACGGCTCCAAGAATTCGGCATCCGGATTTATCTATCTGATCCTTTACAGACTGAGCGAAGCGGTAGCTTATGGCATTTGCTTCTATAACAAGCACCATACCGTCACATTTTGTACCCACAACAGCTGCATCGATAACAGAACCAAGCGGCGGTGCATCAACTATGATATAGTCAAATACATCTCTCAGTTTATTAAGCATCTTTTCAAATTCTTCACCGCCCAAAAGCTCCGAAGGATTCGGAGGTACAGGACCCGAAAATATGATGAACAGGTTCGGAACGTTTGTTGAATATACAACATCAGCCATAGGTGCCTTACCGATAAGAGCATGTGTCAGCCCTTTTCTTACACCACCTGTTTTATATCTTCCGACAAGGACCGATTTACGAAGGTCACAGTCAAGGAGTAGTGTTTTATTTCCTCCCTTTGCAAATGCCTTTGCTACTTCCATCGCACAGCTGCTCTTACCTTCATTTGGTGTACAACTTGTCATCGCAATAGTCTTTACATCGCTTCCGCAGAACTCTATGTTTGTTCTAAGAGACTTGAAAGCCTCACTCATTCTGTAGTCTTCTTCAAATGAAAATGTCAGATTTACTCTCTGCATATCCTTACCTCAAAGCTTTATAGTAAATATATTTTATCTTTTATCTCTTAGTGTTTTTTCTTCTTCTTTTTCTTTTTCTTTGCTACTTCACCGGTTTCGATCACAGGTATCATTCCGAGTGTTGAAAGGCCAAGGTATCTCTCTACATCTTCGGAAGTCTTGATCGTATCATCAAGAAGGTATCCTACCAGGATGATCGCACATACAATCATGACTCCGATCATGCCTCCGACCATCAGCCACTTGGTATAGCTGGGACCTGCTTTTTTTGTAGGCATGTTTGCACTCTCAACTATGTTTACGGCATCAATATCCATAACGTTACCGATATGACTTGATGCACTCTCTCTTATCGCATTGGCGATATTCATTGCTTCCACAGGATCGGTATCCGTAACCGTTATCGCAACTATACGAGTATCGGAAGGTGTTGAAACACTTACTTTCTGCTTAAGTCCCTGATAATCAAGGTCTAAGTGAAGCTTCTGTATAACTTCCTCCAAAACGTATCTGGAATTGATAAGTTCCGAGTAGTCCTTCGTAAGCTGTGTACCCAGCTGCATGTCCGAATATGTAACATTCTGATTCTCGTTCTTGTTTAGAATATAGATCTTTGTAGTCGATTCGTAAGTGGGATCAATCATAAAGAAGCTGATGGCAAATCCTATCATCGCTGTTGTAATCCCGACCAGTATGATAAGCTGCCACCGGCTAAGAAGAAGTCCCAATATCTCAAGCAGATCTATCTCCACTTCATCATTTGTAGCCATGTTTCTGTTTTCCATGTCTCACCAATTCCCTCATCTATCTTATGATTTTATCATCAAGGATCATCTGCGGATTAGTCTCAAATATCCTTACCGCAGTTTCTTCCCCATATTTCTTTGTTATGTATCTGACGCATTCATTTAACTTCGGCACACGTCTTATATCTTCATGTGCATCGGTCGCTATGAATGATACAAGATTTTCTTTTAAAAGGCTTTTGCACTGTTTCTTTACGATAAAGCCTATCTCTCCCATGACAGATGAGGAGTTTATCTGTATATAGCATCCCTTATCTACCAAATATCCCACTCTGTCTATGTCTTTTATAACATTAACATATCTTTCAACGTGAGCTATTATCGGGAAGTATCCTCCCTGTAAAAGATCATCCGCTCCGCGTTTTACATGTTCCCAGTCATCCATGGGATTGAATTCAAGGAGAACATATCTTGAGCCTGCCATGGTTGCTGCTTTTCCTATCTCAAGTCTCTCACAGACATCCATTCTGTAGAAGATCTCATTTCCGGGGTACAGGTTCATACTGATACCCTCTACTGCGATCTTCTTTTTAAGATCTGCGATCATTTCCACCATCTCGGTGGCATACAGATTTCTTCTGTTTGGTTTATTGTGAGGTGTCAGGATTATATCCGTTATTCCGTCCTTCTCGGCCATCCTTAACATACGCAGAGTCATCTCAATATCTTGAGAACCGTCATCCACGCCCCACAATATATGGTTGTGCATGTCAAAAATTCTGTCCATAATATATACTACCCCATTGCATTATATTACATACACACACACACCGCAATAAATATCGTATCTTATTGTTTTAAGCCTAAACTTTATAATAGCCCTCCCCTATACAGAGGAGGGCTTTCCCTTACGGGTTACGCTTCACGAAAAAAAACAAAATACTTACTCACAAGAGTTTGTGAGCTTTATCATGCATGATAAACAAATATATCTTGTTTGCTCTGATTACTTGTAAAGATAGATCGGAGCATCTGTAGTAACTGCAACGCTTATCTTGTTGTCAGAGATCTGAGCTGTTGTAACCTGGAATGCCTGACCATTAACGTACTGATATGCTACAACTCCTGCAGCACCCTGAGGAAGGTAAACATTGAATACTACGTTACCTGCGGGCTTATTCTTAAGAATCAAAACTCTTCTTAACTTCTTACCCTTAACAGCGATATTCTTACCATTGTTAACCTGAGCCTTGGTAGCTCTCTTAAGTCTGATAGAGAATGCTGTCTTAGAACCGTTGATTATTGTTCCCTGAGGAACACCTGCCGAAATAGCGTCAGCCTTGTCGATACCTGCGTCTGCATCCACAAGTGCATTGTTGAGCTCTTCCTCAACAGACATACCATCCTCCTTAGCTACCTGCTCTAAAGCAGAGTTGCTAGATGAAGAACTGCTGTTATTTGAAGCTACTGCGCTTGCAGAGGGTGAATCTGCAGCCATAACTGCTGTACCAACTGTTAATACGCCTACTAAAACTAGTGCTAAAAACTTTTTCATCTGGTTTTGTTTTTTTCCTCCTTTCGTAGTCTGTGAAGCGTAATATATATCATCGCAAATGCGTTGATACCAAATATTTACTGAACTACATGCACAGTCATTGTTACCGTGTTTGATTTATTCTTATCCGAATCCGTAGTATAAAGAGTGACCTTTGCATCTCCGACTTTGCTGTTATCAAACTTTGAAGCGATCAGATTTCTGAACAGCGCTTCGTAGCCGTCCTTGTCATCTTTCAAAGTCTTAATCGCATCAGCCCAAGGAACTCCACCACCGATCGGCACCTTGCATTCCGTATACTTAAGTTCTATATAAGGAGAGCCTGCGGATTTCTTTGAAGCTTCTGCCGCTGCTGCTTCAGCAGCTTTTCTTTCTTCCTCAGCCTTCTTATCAGCATCCGTCTTTTTAGCTTCCTCTTCAGCTTTCTTCGCTTCTTCCTCGGCTTTCTTTGCCTCTTCTTCAGCTTTGGCTGCTTCTTCTGCGAGTCTCGCCTCTTCTTCGGCTTTGGCTGCTTCTTCGGCCGCTCTTTGAGCTTCTTCTTCGGCTAAGCGTGCTTCTTCCTCAGCTTTTGCCGCTTCTTCTGCTGCAAGTGCTTCCGCATCCTGCTGTTCTTCATCGCTTTCTGTATCGGCAGAATTTGTGGAATCGCTTACCTGCGCGCTTGCTAAAAGATCAAATCTTGCCGGGAACTCACGGCTTGCCTTGGCAACGTTTCCGTCATAATCGCAGACAGCATAATAAACAACCGCAACATTCTTATCCTTGTTTTCGAGAATCTTCTCGATAACTATTCTGTCGGAAATGTCACCGTCTTTATTATCCACAGCTGTCATGCCTGTTAAAAGATCATTTGTATCCATGCCTACCGTATATACGGTATCATCGGCTGCAAATGCAATCTTGGGTTCGGATCTGTCCTTCTTTATATAGAAGAATCCGCAGATCATGACCAATATAATGTTGATTGAAATAAGGGAAATTATAAGAATATTGTTTCTTGGCATAATCCCACCTCTCATCAACTCATCCTTCAAACTGATTACTTATAACATATATATCAGTTTACGTAAACACGTTTTTAAGGACTGATTATGTTAACCACAAAATATATCCATATAATTATATACTTCTACCATATGTACTGTCAACACATGTATATAGATATAATTTGCCTAATATATTATTATAATACACCAAAAAACGTTATAAACAATTGTTAATAACACACAAATCGAGGGTTTATATCCATATAATGTTATGTAAGATGACAAAAGGCGCCCCGTTACCGAAGCGCCTGATATTAATCACTATATGCTCTATTTGATATGATCATACGGGAATATGGTCTTTATGGTACCATCCTCATTGTACTCGATCTCTGTATACTTAACATTTCTGCGATGGTTTATACCGTTTGAAAGCTCACAGTCATGATAGAACAGATACCATTTGCCATGATACTCGATGATCGAATGATGTGTTGTCCATCCAAGTACAGGCTCCATCAGTCTTCCTCTGTATGTGAAAGGTCCCATGGGATCTGTTCCCGTAGCATATACAAGGTAGTGAGTAGTACCTGTTGAGTATGAAAGATAATATAGACCGTTGTATTTATGCATCCAAGGGCCTTCAAAGTATCTTCTGTCCTCGTCAGATGCCTTAATGGGATCACCGTTCTCATCAAGGATCTGTACCATCTTCGGTGCTTCCTTGAAAGACTTCATATCATCAGAAAGTTCTGCAACGAAGGGACCGAGTGCCGCTTCATCACCCTTGGGTCCGTCTGCGCCGGGTATCATACCGGGATCGCCTGCAACAAACGATCCTGTCTGCCACTTCTCAAGCTGGCCTCCCCAGAGACCGCCGTTATACATATAGAACTTTCCGTCCTCGTCTTCAAATACTGCGGGATCGATACTCATACTGCCTTTAATTGCTTCAGGTTCAGCCTTAAAAGGTCCTACCGGGCTGTCTCCGATGGCAACACCTACACGGAAGATTCCTTCCTTGTCTCTTGCCGGGAAATACAGATAATACTTTCCATCCTTAAAAGCTGCATCGGGTGCCCACATCTGCTTGCTCACCCACGGAACATCCTTCATGTGAAGGGCCTCTCCGTTATCTACGCAATCAGCATCAAGATCATCAAGTGAGAGCACATGATAATCTTCCATCTGGTATTCGCCGCCGTCATCATCATCCTCGCCTTCATGAGCGATATCATGTGACGGATATACATATATCTTATCGTTAAACACATGAGCCGAAGGGTCAGCTGTAAAAATGTGGCTTACAAGTGGTGTTCTCTGTTTCATATTTTCTTTCTCCAATTCATTCTTGTTTAGGCTTCGTGCCCGATTACATCATCAGAAAATAGTATATCACAGAAGTCTTATAAATGGTATAAGCTATTTCAGCTTATTGCCGTGGCATACAAATAATATCTTAATCATATCGTTTTTCCCTGCTTTATCAGGACGTAGATACCTTTTAAATTTCACACATCATTCAGCTTTTTGATCTATGCCTTTGCATCCTCAGAATTTACGTGAGTATAAACATTTAAGCGTGGTTCCATAGTCAGTATTCCAAACTTGTTTCTATATATTATAAGCAAAACGTCATATATGCCGGTATGCACACTATATTATCTTTTATAATCAAATTCCTCGGATGAATAATATAACTCTCACCAATTCTTGATTTGTATTTTTCCATAAATCCGTTTAATGAAGTTGTAGTATACTTTTTCCCTACTTAACTTCTATAGGATACATCTTATATTTTCCATGATGGCCACAATCGCGCTTTTCGTCATGTCATTATGACTATGCGCATATTTCAAACTTGTATAATCTTTGACTATGCACAATATAATTCGGCTGCCCTTTTTTGATTATACTCACCTTTCTTTTTTCATATATACCGACATTTTCGCTTTTTTGCTACCTACTTAAATTATTTTACTTTAATTATTTCTAAGCCAAAGAAAAAGCACCCTGTATCAACCAGAATGCTTAAAAATTATCTACAATGTGTAAATCATTTAATCCACACGCTATTCAAAGCAGGCTCTTATTGTTTCTATTACAACTTCCTGCTGCTGTATCGTCATCTTGTTATCGGAAGGAAGGCATAAGCCTCTGTCAAATATATCCGCACCGACATCAGTCGCTTCACCTGCTATGTAAGCGTTCGTCATTGCTCTTCCGTTTCCGTTTTTAGTCACAAACGCATTCATCCTGTAGATCGGCTGCATATGCATCGGTTTCCAGATGGGACGTCCTTCAGCATTTACACTAAAGATAGCTTCAAGGATCTCTGTAGGGCATGACTTATTGCTCTCAGGAATGTAAAGAGCTTCCCTGTCATTTCTTACCTGTCTGCACATCGCATCTTTATCAACTATAAGACAGCTTAACCAGAAGTTGGGTTCACTGTTTGCTTCATCATAAGGATTCATTGATACGGGAAGACCCTTTAATCCTTCCTTATATCTTTCATAAATAGCCTTTTTAAGAGCTATATGCTCTTCAAGGTAAGGGATCTGTCCTCTTATGACACCTGCTATCACATTGCTCATGCGATAGTTGTATCCCAGCTCCTCATGCTGGTACCATGGAGCTGCCTCACGAGCCTGTGTTGACCACTTTCTTACCTTTTCAGCAGCCGCTTTACTGTCTGTTAAGAGCATACCGCCGGATGAACCTGTTATTATCTTGTTTCCGTTAAAACTGATACAGTTGTACTTTCCAAATGTTCCTGTCTGCTTCCCCTTATATGAAGCACCCAGTGATTCGGCAGCATCCTCTATAAGGATTGCACCATGATCATCACATATCTTTTTGATCTCTGAAAGCTTTGCAGGCGTACCGTAAAGATTGGCTAACATTACAAGCTTTACTTCGGGATATATCTCAAAAGCTTTTTCAAGTGCTACAGGATCCATGTTCCAGGTGTCATATTCCGTATCTATGAAAACAGGTATGCCGCCTTCATAAACGATCGGATTGACTGTTGCATCAAAAGTCATATCCGTACAGAATACTCTCTTGCCTTCTATAGCGCCGTGTCCCACATCTGGCTGACCGTAAAGATCAATCCCTGCGAGTTTTACAGCCATATGCAGAGCAGATGTACCGCTTGCAAGACCAACAGCATAATCACAGCCGACTTTAGCACATATCATGGCTTCCGACTCATCTATGTTCTTTCCGACCGTCGTCATCCAGTTGGTGTCATATGCCTCCTGTATGTATTTGAGTTCCTCTCCGTGCATCGTAGCGGTTGCAAGGAAAACCTTCTTATCGATCTTTTCGATCTGTCCCTTTTTAATAAAAGCCATCTTTCCTACCTTCTCATACTTTTATATTTACGCTTTTTGCAAGCGAAAGCGTGTCATGACTATACGCCCTAACACGCTTATTGTCAAACTTTATACAGGCAGTCTGCCTTCGTCAAACATCTCCTTAAGAGCCACTCTCGTAACAGGTTTGGAGAAGAGATAACCCTGTACTCTGTCACATCCTATGCTCTTTAGGAAATCATATTCCTGCTGTGTCTCGACACCCTCGGCAAGAGCCTTCATGTTAAGCACCCTGCAGAGTTCTATTATCGTTTCAAGTATGGGCCTTAGATTCTCATTTTTACCAAAGCCTTCAAGGAAACGCATATCTATCTTTAATAGATCAAAGCTGTAGTCTTTAAGTACATTGAGTGATGAATAACCGCTTCCGAAATCATCAAGCCATACACTGAATCCTTCACTCCTAAGCTTTGCAACAGCTTCCCCAAGATGTGACTGATTCTTTGTAAGGGCACTCTCGGTAACTTCTATAACGAGATATTTCTTATCAAGGCCCTTTGTTGTATCTATTATAATCTTTGCTATATCGCACAGTTCAAAATCAAGTCTTGAAAGATTGACGGATACAGGAAGGGGATGCTTTCCGTTTTCGATCTCATCCCTTATATCTCCGCATACAAGATCAACTACATATTTATCTAGTTTATGTATAAGCCTGAACTCTTCAAGAGCCTCTATAAACTCACCGGGAGATAAAAGTCCGTATACCGGATCGTTCCATCTGGCCAGTGCCTCCAGACTGTATACCTTTCCGGTCTTCGCATCTATAATCGGCTGATAATATACCTGTATATGTCCGTCTACGACTGCACTGTCGAGGTGACTTATGATATAGCGTTTTCTTCTTTGCTGTTCATGCAGCTTCTCATCATAAATGCAGTACGGCACATCAGCCATCTGCTTGATGCTGCCTGCAGCAAATCTGGCCCTGTCACATAAAAGATTTATATCTTCAGGTTCGGAACCGTCCTTTTTCATTCCTTCGGTATGATATATGCCGACTCTTAATCTTAAATAGGTATCTCCTTCAAGTTCCTTAAGGATACTGTTAAGATTATCTATATGTTTTTCGAATTCATACTCTTCTTCATCAACAAGAGCCACAAAGTGATCATCGGAAAATCTTGCCGTCTCTCCCACAGAGAACTCATCTTTTATAGCGACAGCCATCCTGCAGAGGAGTTCGTTTCCTCTCATGAAGCCGTATCTTTCATTGTAGGTCTTGAAGTTCTCTATATCAAAGAACATGAATGTGAGAGTCCTGCCATGTTCAAAAGCATTCTGAAGCATGAACTGCGCTCTTCTTCTGAAATATCTCATGTTTGATATGCCCGTAAGATCATCATGGGTAGAGATATCCTCCAGTCCCTGATCCTTTTGGGCTTCATTGAGTCTCTGATTATAATTGCTCACAGAGATCATTATCGCAGCGACCCATGTGGTGAACAGATTTATCTTTGTAGCAACGGTTGCCTGTACGCTACTTGCACACAGTGCATAGAATATACTGAACGATGCCGCAAGGATAATACATGATACATAAGGGCGCCATACGATAAGGCACTCAACAAAGAGCACCATTGTGATAAAGCTTAATATCTGTTCTTTCTTGATATAATCCAGATATGATACATAAATACCGAATGTTGCACTGATCAGACTGTAGATGCTTATCCAGAGCATAACCGTCTTGTGAGAACACTTTTTAACGCGAAGATAACGCACCGAAAATACAAACATCGTTATCGCGACAATAAGCATAACGACATAGAGACACATATGTGTCCTTATCCATTCCTGACTCCTGTTTTCTATGCCGAACAGGATTATGGCAAAGGTCCTTAAGATCATCCAGACTTCCACGAACACGACAAAGCATGACATGCACATGGCAGCCTTAATATTGGATAGGTCTATGTAGTTTCTCACATACTGGCTGTGGGAATCAAAACCCGCCCAGCGTCTGAACTTTTCAGCCATAGATATCTAAGCCCCTCATAATATAACCATGATATCTATTTTACCACCATTTTAAAGAATTTACACTAAATTTACTGAAAATTCACTTCTTTTATGTCAAATATTTGCATATTGACTCATATACAGCTGTTTATAGAAGCCTCCCTTTGCAATGAGAGAAACATGATCACCCTGTTCTATTATGTGTCCGTCCTTCATGACTAGGATTATATCGGCATTCTTAATGGTCGAGAGTCTGTGAGCAACAACAAAGCTCGTCCTGTTTTCCATCAGCTTGTTAAACGCTCTGCTTATCATGAGTTCCGTTCTTGTATCGATATTCGATGTAGCTTCATCAAGGATAAGCATGGGCGGCTGCATGAGCATTACTCTGGCGATACATAAAAGCTGCTTCTGACCTGTTGACAATCCGCTTCCTTCTTCATCAAGGACCGTATCATATCCTTTGGGAAGCCTCTTTATGAAGCTGTGGGCATGTACTTTCTTAGCTGCCTCAATAGCTTCTTCTCTTGAAGCACCTTCCTTGCCGATCATGATATTTTCCAGAACGGTGCCTTCTTTTATCCAGGTGTCCTGAAGCACCATTCCGAACCTGCTCCTTAGTTCATGACGACGCATGCTCCTTATTTCTTTTCCGTCTATTACTATACTTCCGTCATTTATATCATAGAAGCGCATGAGCAGATTGATGAGAGTGGTCTTTCCGCAGCCCGTGGGACCTACTATAGCCACATTCTGTCCCGGCATGACTTCAAGATTAAGATCTTCGATAAGAGGCTTATCGGGATCATAAGAAAAATCAACATCCTTTATGATCACATGACCCTGAATGTTCTTTTCATCTTCCCTGTTATTTGTATCATCAAGGACTTTTGAGTCCTTCTCGATATCCTCATCTAAGAATGCGAATATCCTGTCTGCACATGCAAGAGCATTTTGAAGTTCCGTTATTACTCCCGTTATCTCGTTAAAAGGCTTTGTGTACTGATTTGCATAGCAAAGCAGTGTAGATAGCATTCCTACGGACAGTGCGCCGTTTATGACAGAAAAGCCTCCCGCAAGTGCAACGACTGCATATACGACAGCATTTACAAATCTGGTACAGGGATTTGTAAGTGATGAATAGAATACCGCCTTTAGAGAACAGTCCTTAAGACGTGCATTTATCTCATCAAACTTTTCTATCGATTCATCTTCATGACAGAAGCTCTTTACGACCTTTTCATTACCGATGACTTCATCTATTAAAGTCGTCTGCTCTCCTCTCGTCTCGCTTTGCAGCTTAAACATGTCATAGGTATGCTTTGATATGAATCTGGCAACAAAGAATGACAAAGGTGTGAGCACCAGAACAAGAAGAGCTACTCTCACATTTATGGAGAGCATTAGTATCAAGGTTCCCACGATGGTTATCACACCTGTAAAGAACTGTGAGAAACCAAGTAAAAGTCCGTCTGCGAACTGTTCCACGTCGCTTATCATGTTGCTGACAATACCGCCTGCAGGATGGGCATCCAAGTATTTTAGAGGAAGCTTCTGAATCTTATCAAAAGCCTCTTTTCTTATATCTCCGACTACTCTGTAGGTTACTTTGTTGTTTAGCATGCTCATGAGCTGCTGACACAGAGCTGAGATGACAACAAGTATACCTGTCTTTAAAAGTGCCTCTCTAATTATGCTCCATACAGGTTCATTCCCGGCAGTCTTACCGACAACATCGGCTATGGAGTCTATGGCATTTCCGATAAATATCGGGATAAAGAGTGCACTTACAGATGCTCCTATCGCGAGTATCATGGATAAAGCCATAAGCCATATATTCTTTTTCACATATCTGAGGATCCTTCTTAGTGTCTTCATCAGCCCGCATCCTCCGAATATTGTGATTCATAGATCTCCTTATAGACCTCACAGCCTTTAAGAAGCTCTTCGTGTGTTCCTATTCCGGCTATCCGACCGTCATCAAGGACTACTATCTTATCCGCATGCATGATGGATGCGCTTCTTTGTGACACTATGATAACAGTCGGCTTGTAAGGCAGTGCATTAATAGCCTTTCTAAGATTTAGATCCGTCAGATAATCGAGTGCTGATGAACTGTCATCAAGGATCAGTATCTCAGGCTTGCCCGCAAGTGTTCTTGCGATCGATAGTCTCTGTCTCTGACCTCCGGAATAATTCCTTCCCGATGGTTCAACCTTTCCGTCAAGACCGCCTTTTTGATCTGCAACTTCCTTAGCCTGAGCATCAGTGATGGCTTTATTTAATTCTTCATCGGTTGCATTCTCATCAGCCCATATAAGATTGGATCTTATGCTTCCTTCAAAAAGGACAGCCTTTTGCATAACGATCCCGACTTTCTTTCTTAAGCTCTCATACGTCTGTTCCTTAACATCAACACCGTTAACAAGCACATGCCCCTTTGTTGCATCATAAAATCTCGGGATAAGGTGGATAAGGGATGTCTTTCCGCTTCCTGTTCCTCCTATGATACCCACAGTCTCACCTTTTTTGATGGAAAGGTCTATATCAGTAAGTGTCTCTTCAGTGCTTCCCTCATATGTAAGAGAAACATGATCAAATCTTACAGCTTCTTCATTTGATAAAGTTTCTTTTGTTCCTTCCGTCTGGCTGGGTGTTATCTCAAATACAGCAGATACTCTCTTAGAGCAAGCCAGAGTCTTGTTTATCAAAACTATTAAGTTTGCAAGCTTAATGAGCTCAACAAGTATCTGGGACATATAGTTGTACAGAGCAACAACAGTACCCTGAGTCATGTTTCCTTTTGAGACCGATATGGCATCAACATATATAAGAATGATGATCGCTGCATTTATCATCACATATGTCAGAGGATTCATAAGAGCTGATATATTGCCGGCTTTGTTTAAAGCGGATACCAAAAGTCCGTTATCTTCTTTAAATGCCTTACTCTCTTCTCTTTCCTTACAGAATGCCCTTATTACCCTTACGCCCTTAAGATTCTCTCTTGTTGCCGTAAGGACATTCTCAAGCTTTTCCTGTACATTCTTAACCTGACGGACATTTATGCTCATAAGTGAAAATATCACTATGGCAAGAGCGATTATTACAACAAGAAAGATCAGTGAACTCTTAACATCGATCGTAAATGCCATTATAAGAGCACCGAATACAACAAACGGGCTTCTTAAGAACAGTCTCAAAAACATGTTCACTCCGTTTTGCAACTGATTTACATCACTTGTCATTCGTGTGATCATCGCAGATGTTCCAAGATTATCTATCTCAGGAAATCCAAGCTTTAAAAGTCTTTCAAATAAAGAATGCCTGAGTTCTGTAGCAAATCCTACAGCGGCTTTTGCAGAAAAAAACTGTGCAGTGACAGAAGCTGTAAGGCCTATGAAGCCAAGCAGCACAAGCAAGAGAAATGATCTTATGATAACGCTTTTGTCTCCCGCTAAAATGCCCTTATCGATAAGTGAAGCTATAACCAAAGGCACAAACAGTTCAAATGAAGCCTCGAGCATTTTAAACAGCGGAGCCAGAACGCATTCTTTTTTATAATCCTTTAAATATTCCAGTAATCTTTTCATAAATGCTTTAACCCGATCCAAGAGTATCAATGTATTATAACACGAAAAACACCCATCGGGTGTTTTTTCAATGTTGCTCCAGCAAACAAAAATATTTTCATCATCTTCCAAAGCCCTCAACAATATGGGTTTCAAGCATTCTAGCTCATTTCTAATTTTGAGGTTTATACATGTTTTGATATATCTTAGTATAATTCGGTCGTTATTAGGTGTAAAATCCGGTATAAAACAGGCTCCTTTATATCTTACAAATGATTAATACTAAGAATTCTTTCTTTCAATCACAAGAGTATCCCCACTACTTTGAGTCACAAAATCATGTTTATCAGATATCTTCACATTTGCTTTGTTCAGATACTCTTTAATCATGTCATGATAGCCATCAATCTCAATAGCATCAGTTATAGCCAGCAACGCCTCTCCGACTGACGTGAGCAACACATTTCCTATTGGTATTTCTCCCTTTCTGTGTGCTTCAATAAGATCAAGTTCATCACCAATACAGAGAAGCACCTTCTCATTTTCAATCCCCTTAGTTATATATCCAGTTATTGATTCAAATCTCAAAACTCCTAGCGTTTCTAGCTCATTAAGCACATCAAACCCTATTCCCATTTTTCTGAACTTCTCATCATTTCCCTTATAGGGAACAAATACTCTTCGAAAACTACTTTCAATATTTCCATCTTCCTTAAGTGGCAGAATCCATATTGACATACTAACAATACTTCTAAAAGCCTTGGCTAAACTCGGTGTGATTTCAGATAAAACCCTTATCATATTTGGAGGAGTAGAACCTGGTCTTTCAAATTCATCAGCTAGGATTTTCCCCCAAACCAATTGAAGCTCTTCAGAACTTACAAAGCCCGCAGAATCCATAAAACGGTCTAACCATTCTTCACTAACGCCTGACTTTTCAGAAAAATCTGTTTCTACCTTAGCGTTTTCAATTGCAATTTCAGCTATCGATTTCTGATTCCTTATTTTCTTAAATGTAGATTTAATGTTTAACGCAGCATACACTTTTGCTTCAGGAGATATATCAGCTTTTTCAATTTCGTTCATATACATATTAACGGTTTTTTGCTTTATCCCAGCATATGGAAATAACATCCCCATCATACCAGTTGTTTTATTTAATATATTATCATTCTTTACCAAATCCATTGCTGTTTTAGCAATGGAAGCGCCTGTTGTAACATCCATAAATAGTTCTCCCTATACCCAAATATACAAAGTTATTATTCTTTTTTATATTTCAATTCACATGAAATACTTCTTTACAGTCATTTGCAAATCTATTCACTGATTTTTACATGTCTTTCTGATAATCTCGTATGTCCAATAGGAAACTCCCATTGTTTTCAAAAGAATCATTTCTTTTTCCCAAACAGCTAGTCTGTCACTGAAAATCAATGTAATACGACCAATCACATCAATTAATTTTCTCAATTAAACCATTTAAAAAGCACCCTGCCATCAATCAATTACAGAATGCTTTAGTAACATTGTCGGTAGTTATCCTTCAAGTTGTGTTTTGATCGAAACTTCATATCTCAAAACAATGTATATTGGTTTCTAATTATACAGAGTCTCCGCCATAGCTGCTATATCATCAGCTGCATTACGTAGTCCTTCGATAGTTGAATCGATCTCTTCCATCTCTGCGCTCTCATCTGTTACATATTCACTCATCTGAGATATCATATCGAGCATATCATTTACGGAGTTGCTCATACCGTTAAGGATGTCAGCTATCTGGTTTGTGGTCTCTTTTGTCGAGTTGGAGAGGTTTTGTACTTCACCCGCTACAACCGCAAAACCTTTTCCTGCTTCTCCTGCTCTTGCTGCCTCTATTGAAGCATTGAGAGAAAGAAGGTTGGTCTGATTGGCTATACCCTGGATACTTGAAATGATACCCATTGAAGAAGCAACCGAATCCTCGATTTTCTTAGCCGAAGCTGTTACCTCGACCTGACGTGTAGCCATATCGTTCATCTGCTTAGCCGCAAGATCGACTGTCTTTGCTATCTCTCCGATACCTTTTCTTAAGCTCTCGATCTTGGGAGCCATCTCATCCCTGAATCTCTTTGAGTTCTCTCTTTCCTCGGTAACATCAAGGATGGTACCTGCTGCCATCAGAGGAGTCTTTCTGTCATGAGACCATACAACGGTACTTGATGAACGCACCCATCTGTACTTTCCGTCCTTATGCATCATACGATATTCCATATCAAAGATGACTTTTCCGGTAGGATCTGAGAGCTGCTCTCCCATCTTCTCGCTTGCCATTCCAACATCATCGGGATGTATCTTTGTTATCCAGCTACTCATGATATCCGGAAAATCATGTGAGCCCGAATAACCAAGTATCTTCTTAAACTGATCATTGAATACCATAGGAGAATTAGGATCAGATATATCATATCTTGTAAGATCCATTGACCACGAACCTTCAAGCATCATCTTCTCAACAGCTCCCGATCTTCTCTGATCATGTTCGAGTGTCTGCTGTATCCTTAAGTTCTCATCTATATCGGTAAATGTACCAATGAAGACTATAGGAGAACCGTCTGGTTTTCTTACAGCCTCTCCTGCCGCATGGAAATATCTGTAACTACCGTTTTTCATGAGCAGACGGTAATCTATATCATACTTTGTCCTTCCGGAAGCATCTGCTGCCGCAGCACCAAATGCTGCAAATACAGCATCCACATCTTCAGGATGCATTATCCTGCCAAGTGAATCAAAGCTGTCTTCAAACTCATCTCTTGAATAACCGAGCATCCTTCTGAACTCGTCTGAATACAGAACATCGGTTATGTTTCCGTCATCCCCGTAATATGCTCTCCATATGCCAAGATGCGTACTCTCATTAACCGCTTCCAGTAAGTGGTAGTTTAACTGTGCCTCAGCCTTTACTCTTTCAAGTTCGGCTTCAAGTTCTGCTATCCTTACGCTGCCGGTATCTTCAATTACTTTCTTTCCTATCCCAAACATTTTTCTCACCCTCTTTTGCTATACCCACATGTTTTAATCTTCCCCAAGAAGACAGTAAACACAAGTTACCAAAACTATTTTAACACATGAGTGTAACAGATTATGGGCATCATCACACTATGATCTTAAACTTTCTCTTTAGGATGGAGATATCAACATGTCTCTGTTCTCCACCGTATTCTCCATCCAGAGTCCATGCTGTGGTTATATCATGTTCAACAGTTATATGCGCACCCTTGTCTATTATGATGTTGTCACTGTCTTCAGGTCTTCCCACAGCGAGCGCGGCAACAGTCTTGTTTAACTCGATTATGTTTTTGGGTGCTCTTACAAACATGACTTCAAACATACCGTCATCAAGTGCCATATCGGCCGATGCTCTGTTCTTCATCCCTCCGACAGAGAGAGAGTTTGTTACAAGACCTAAAAGGAAATCCCCTTCATAGTGCTTATCATCTATCGTTAGCTTTAAGTTGTATCTGGTAAGATCACTCACAGCCTTTATGCCTTCAAGGATATATGCCGAATATCCCATGATGTTCTTTATCTCCTGTGGAGTCGTATATACCACCTTTGTAAATATCCCGAATGCTGCGACATATAGGAAATTGGCATCATTGAACTGACCCATATCGACGGCCTGTTCTCTGCCGTTAACAGATGTTTCAAGTGCCTCCAAAAGATTCCCGGGAAGCCCTAAGGTAGCCGCATAGTCATTTGTTGAGCCTGCGGGTATATATGAGATAGGGAAATCCAGATCCATCTTGCCAGTAAAGCTTATAAAGTTGTTTAACGTACCGTCACCGCCGCTTACAACAACCCTGTCATAGCCTTCAAAATCCTCTTTCTTTAATTCATCAAGCTTTAATACAGGGCACATGGTGACAAGGCATTCATGCGAGTTGTAATACTCTACTATCTCAAACATCTTTTTTCTTACCATGCCTGTTCCGGAAACCGGATTATATACAAAAAGAATCTTTTTCACTTCTTATCTCCTTTTTGGGATGTTTTAAACTCTTCGACTCTCCTTCTTATCTCATCGAGTGAATCGTTAAATCTGTCAGATGAGAGTATATTGTTTCTGATCATGTTCCTGTAAAGAGCGCCTCTTCTTTCGGCACTTTCCATGATCCGTCTTCTCATATGTTCATTATACACCCTGTATTCTGAAATCTGGTCTAAAAATTCCTGACGCTTTTTAAGTATTGATTCACCTGCTTTGTCAAGACTGTCTTCCATCTTTAATCGTACATCAAGTTCTGAAAGCTTCTCTCTAGCTGTCTCGATACGCTTTTCAAGTTCATCCATTCGCTCTTCCGTAAGTAGACGCTGTTCTTCTACCCTGTCGCTTATCTGACTCTTAGCCTGGCTTAAGGCATCATCGGCAAATGCGATCACAACATCGACCCTCTTTTCCATACGGTCGACTTCATCCTTTATACGCTCCATTGCGATGATAACGTCACGAAGATCAAGAGCAGTCTTAAATGACAGCGCAAAGTCGGCAACAAAGCCGATAAGGAGTACCGTGTCTATGACATGCAAGGCCTCATCCGGTATCATGAATACTTTCTTTTCTATCGGTACCCTTCCGACATAGTTCATAAGAAGCGCAAAGAAGCCCCAGAGAATACTTGCCGCCAGACATACATGTCCTTTGATGTTACAAAACGCCTTTGAATAATCCCAGTATCTTACCTTAAAGATCCTCAGCATCATGTCGCCTGTGATGTATTCCATCACGGTCGCGGATATCATCCCGACAAAATACATCCATACGGGATGATCCATAAGAGGCATGCCCACAAACAGCATCAGCGTGCATCCGCATCCGTAGATTGGGATGAAAGGCCCTCTCATAAACCCTCTGTTTGTCAGTTTGCGTTTTCTTATGCTGACATACGAGCTCTCCCATATCCATCCTAAAAAACAGTATATAAAGAAAAACAATAACCACTGATCCGGTGTATATCTCATTATTTTCCTCACAGTCAAATAAAGAGACGTTAAACGCCTCTTTATCAGTATATTTATGCATTAAAATCTATCACGGGTTTTTCGGGTTCTCCGGTTACCGAAATATCACTGGCATAAAGAACAGGTCCTTCGCCCTCATAATCGGCAAAGTATTCATGCTTTATCTTTGCTGTTACCTTGACCCAGCTCTTTTCCGCAAGATTCTCGCATCCCTTAAAATGTGTTGCAAATCCCAAGAATGCCATATCATCCGCACAGCATGTCATAGCCATCCTTCCGGGAACGAAATAATCCTTGGGGAATTTCTTAGGATGAAGTACCTGACCGACATATGATATCGTCTTGCCTTCATATCGACCCGGATTATCCATCATATCTATGTACCATATACCGTAACCGAGATTATCAAGCTCTATGACATCGGCATTGATATCAAACGGCAGATCCTCATCAAGTGTCATGTTGATCTCACCGCCGCTGCCCTCAAAGATGATCTCCGCCTGCGGATTTACCGCTTTTACGTTTCTTTTAAAATTGGCAAGGTCATTTACACCGTCACAGCGGTTGAATATGATCATCTCGCTGCCTCTTACCATGTCAGCTACCATTGAACGCATATTGGTGTAGTACATAGGGAAGGTACTGGCATCTATGAGCGTTATCTGCTGCTCGATCACCCAGTTTTCAGGCAGAGTGATGTTCTTGTGATTCCACATCCCGTTATACTCGATTATTACTCTGGAAACCTTATCCTTGTTTATAAGATATTCAAGCGCTTCAACAGTAAAGTCCTCTTCATCCTCTATTACTTCAAGGATGGTATTGGTCCTCTTTAACACCTTGGGATCATACTCCTGCTCTCCCTCTTCACAGAGTAAAAGCAGTGTTCTCTCGCCTGTCCTGAAATAGTCCTGTTTTATGGTAAATGATATAAAATCGGTCTTGCCGCTCTCTAAAAACCCGTTGATCATATATACGGGTATCTTTGTATTCTTATTATTGCCAAACATATGATTACTTCCTTTTCACATGCCATTTGCATCAGATGCCAAAAAGGGTGCTTATCTTATCTTCTTTCATCTTAGAACCTATGACACACAGCTTACCCGTAACATCGGCTTTGCCTCTTCTTATGTTCTTCTCACCCGGAACATAGTCAAAGTATATCCACTCGCCGTCAGTTGAAGCCACCATTCCCTTGGCTCTTAGGATGATACCGTACTCTTCTTCGTTTTCAAGTGCATCAAGTGCCTTATTAATATCGGCTTCGTTAAACTTCTTGGGTGTCTCTACGCCCCAACTTGTGAATATCTCATCGGCATGATGATGTCCTTCATGATCATGATGATGATGTTCGTCGTGATCATGGTCATGATGATGGTGATGCTCATGTTCATCCTCATCGTCATCATCGTGGTGATGGTGGTGATGTTCATGCTCATCCTCGTCGTCATCATCGTGGTGATGGTGGTGATGCTCATGCTCATCCTCGTCATCGTCATCGTCATCATGGTGATGATGGTGGTCGTGACATCCGCAGGTGCAGTCCTCACCGTGTTCATGATGATGCTCGTGATGCTCTTTTTCAACCTGCTCCATAAGTTCCTTCTCAAGGTCTGTTGCACCTTCAAAGGTCTTTAAGATATCATTGCCGTCAAGCTCATCCCACGGTGTTGTTATGATCGTAGCCTTTGCATTATGCTCTCTTATAAGTTCGAGTGCAGTGTTTAACTTTTCTTCCGTGATATCCTGTGTACGGCTTAAGACTATCGTTCCGGCATGCTCTATCTGGTTATTGAAGAACTCACCGAAGTTCTTTATATACATCTTTGCCTTGCTCGCATCAACGACCGCAACGGCACTGTTAAGCTCAACATCACTTCCAAGCCCCGCATCGCTTATGGCTTTCATGACATCGCTTAGTTTTCCGACACCCGAAGGTTCTATTATTATCCTGTCGGGATGATACTGCTCGATAACATCATGAAGAGCCGTACCGAAATCGCCGACAAGCGAACAGCAGATACAGCCCGAATTCATCTCTTTAATCTCTATACCAGCTTCCTTTAAAAAGCCTCCGTCCACGCCTATCTCACCGAATTCATTCTCGATAAGAACAGTGTTGCTCCCGTTTAGAGCTTCACTCAAAAGTTTTTTGATAAGAGTGGTCTTACCCGCTCCCAAAAATCCTGATACAACATCGATCTTTGTCATTTCTTAAAACGCCTTCTTTCTAACTGTGTAACTACTTAATGATTTATTAAAAACAAGCAGAACTGTAAGCCGGGTTATGTCTTGGACGATCATCTATCTAGGACGACTGTTACCAGCCGCCTCAAGCGACCTACCTGGAAACTCGCCGGGCCGGGTCATAGTTTCCTGCTTGGTCTTGCTTCGGATGGAGTTTACATGTGCCCTGTCTGTTACCACACAGGCGGTAGTCTCTTACACTGCCATTTCACCCTTACCCTTTAGGGGCGGTATATTTCTGTTGCACTGGTCTGGGAGTCACCTCCACCGGACGTTATCCGGCATCCTGCCCTGCGAAGCCCGGACTTTCCTCGTCAGTTAAACTGCCGCGATCATCCGTCCTGCTTGTTTTTTTCTTTTATTGTCATACCTTGAATATACTTCCGCCAACGAATTCTCTCGCGATGGAATTGATCGGTATCTTATCAGATGGAATACTAACAAAATATCCGAGGAATTTCAACAGCCTCTGAGCCTCAAGGTATTCAGGCTCATCCTTGCCTATGCCGTAAAGCAGAGGTTCCGCATAAAGCTTTAAGGCAGCCAGTTCATAGATCATTGCCGAATTGAACATTACATCGGCACTCTCCTGGTAAGGGAATATATTCTCCTCTTCGCCTCTTCTTACGCTCGGCCACATCTCTATGGTACGCTTTGCGCCGTTTCCTCTTGTTCTGGCATCTCTTACTATCCTTCGAAGCAGTCTTCCGTCTGTCGTAGGTATCCTGTTGTGTCCGTCTATGTTAAGACATGTCAGGGCACTTATATAGATCTTAAACTTACTCTCTGTAGGAAGCTTGTAGCTCATCTTGTCATTGAGTCCGTGGATTCCTTCGATAACAAGGATATCGTCTTCTCCAAGTTGCAAGAAGTTTCCGTTATACTCTCTGTGACCAGTTTTAAAATTAAATGAAGGGAGTTCTACTCTCTTTCCTTCAAGCAGAGCCACCATGTCATCGTTAAAGCCCTGTACATCTATGGCTTCAAGACATTCAAAGTTATAATTTCCGTTCTCATCAAGAGGTGTATCCTCTCTGTTTACGAAGTAGTCATCAACGCCTATCGGATGAGGCTTTAAGCCGTGAGTTCTAAGCTGTATGGAAAGCCTGTGAGAAAAGCTTGTCTTTCCCGAAGAACTCGGTCCCGCTATCATTACGAACTTAACGCCTTCTTTTGATGCTATCTGAGCCGCAATCTCGCTTATCTTTCTCTCCTGGAGTGCTTCCTGGACAAGGATCATATCCTCAAGCTCACCGTCACAGATCTTATTGTTAAGATCACCGACCGTTCCGATACCCATGGCATTTCCCCACTCTGTAGTGGTATCCATGCTCTTAAAGAGCTTTTCTCTCGGCTCAAATGTGTCAAGATTGAAAGGATCGTTCTTATCGGGAAGAAGGAGCAAGAATCCTTCCTCATAAGCCATGACTATGAAAGATTTGATATAGCCCGTACTCGGGAGCATATATCCGTAGAAATAGTCATAATAATCTTCTATGCTGTAAACGTTTACGGATGAGCTCATTCTGTATTTAAACAGATTGACTTTATCCGTCATCCCCTGCTCTTCAAAAAGCTCTATAGCTTCACCTATAGGATATGTCTTTTTCTTTATCGGGACATTTGCTTCAACAAGCTCGTTCATCCTCATGTTGACATGCTCAACAAGATCATCCGTCACTTTGTAATCACCCTGAGGCGAACAGTACAGACCTTTTCCTATGGAGAATTCAACTTTTACCTTACCTGCTTTCTTTGAGCCCACAACATCACTGAGTGCCTTTACAAAGAGCATGGTCGCACTTCTCTCATATGCCTTATGTCCGATACCGTCCCTTAATGTGATGAATTCAACTTTTGCATCTCTTATAACGGTCCTGTTAAGCTCACGGATCTTACCGTTTTCGATAACAAGAGCTATCTCGTTTCCGTATTCTTCCTGATAGTCATTTGCTATCTCTTCGTAAGTTGTTCCTGTCTTGTACTCCGTAACCTTCCCGTTGATCGTAATCTTTGCCATACGGCTACCTCCATTCTGTTATTAGTTCCTCTATCTGAGAGATCTCGCTTTCGATCTCTTTTACTCTGTCAAGAGAGGAACCGTTTTTTGCATAACCCTTATTTATGATGTTTTCTTTTATCTGATTTAATTTATCCAGTCTGTATTTAAGGTATTCCTTAAGGACGGGATGCTTTTTTTCAATGAGCTTTGGTCCAAACATAAATCCGTTTTTCCCATACGGATATTTTAAAACCTTCTCATCATCTGTATCTTTCCTGTAAGAGCACTTTATGATCGTATAATACTTCCCTTCATCATAGACCATATCTTCATCTGTGATGACAAAACCGCTTTCAAACAGATATCTTCTTACCTGGTCGACCTCGGAATGAGGGCTTAATACCATACTCTCCATCTTAGAAAACTTATCAAACGAATCCTTTATTATCCTGATGGTAAGCCTGCCGCCCATACCCGCTATGACGGCTGTCTTAACTTCACCTTCTTTTAGCGCTTTTGCTCCGTCTGAGAGTCTAACGTCTATACGGTCTTTAAGGTCATATTCCAGGATGTGCTCTCTTGCTCTTTCAAGCGGTCCTTCGTTGATATCCATGGCGATCGCTCTCGATACGCCCCTTTGAAGGACAAGATATATACTTACAAATCCATGATCACAGCCTATGTCCGCAACCGGCAGGGGTGAGACCATATCCGCGATCCTTTTCATCCTTAAACTGATAGGTACCATCAATCCAGATAATCCTTAAGCTTTCTTGATCTTGACGGATGACGAAGCTTTCTTAAAGCCTTTGCCTCGATCTGTCTTATTCTTTCTCTCGTGACATTGAACTCCTTGCCGACCTCTTCGAGAGTACGTGCTCTTCCGTCATCAAGACCGAATCTTAATCTCAATACCTTCTGCTCTCTGTCGGTAAGTGTTCCGAGTACTTCAAGCAGCTGTTCCTTGAGCAGTGTGAATGCAGCCGCGTCTGCGGGTACCGGAATGTTGTCATCAGGGATGAAATCTCCAAGATGGCTGTCTTCCTCTTCACCGATGGGAGTCTCAAGCGAAACGGGCTCCTGGCTTATCTTAAGTATCTCTCTTACACGCTCAACCGGCATGTTCATCTCTTCCGCTATCTCTTCGGGGGTAGGTTCACGACCCAGCTCCTGCAACAACTGTCTTGAAACACGGATGAGCTTGTTTATCGTCTCAACCATGTGAACAGGTATACGTATCGTTCTTGCCTGATCAGCTATAGCTCTTGTTATAGCCTGTCTTATCCACCATGTCGCATATGTGGAGAATTTGAATCCCTTACGGTAATCGAATTTCTCAACCGCCTTGATAAGACCAAGGTTACCTTCCTGGATAAGATCAAGGAAAAGCATTCCTCTTCCGACATATCTCTTTGCGATCGATACAACGAGTCTTAAGTTTGCTTCCGCAAGCTTTTTCTTTGCTTCCTCGTCACCGTCTTCCATACGCAGTGCAAGCTCGATCTCTTCCTCAGCCGAAAGAAGCGGTACCTTACCGATCTCCTTTAAATACATACGCACGGGATCTTCGATACTTACGCCGTCCGGAACGGAAAGGTCGATATTCTCCATATCGATCTCATCTTCCTCTGTAAGGATGATCTCCTCATCATCGATGATATCGATGTCATCAACCTGAAGCTCATCCTCAATGGGATCGATCTTCATGATATCGACTCCTGCGTTATCGAGTGTCTCGAATACCTTTTCAAGTTGTTCCTCATCCAGTGAAAACTCAGCAAATGTATCGAGAACCTCATTATATTCGACTACATTCTCGCGCTTTTTTGCCGATTCGAGAAGTGCTTTCAACTTCTCTTCAAATTTTGGTTGTAATGCTTCGTCCATTTAAATATCTCCTATCCAAGTTTTATTTTATTCTTTTTAAGATCTTCAAGAAGCTTTTTGCCTTCCATGACTCTTTTTATCGCATCAGGCTCGCTTCCGAGCTGTTTTGTATAATATTCCAGACTGCCTGTCTTTACGTTTATGAGGATATCAAAAAGCGCCCTCTCCTTGTCTCTTACGGAATCTATCTCCAGCGGCTGTCCGGTAAGATCCGTTAACCTTGTATTAAAGAGGCTCGCGACTTCTTTCTGTTCCTCTTCATCCTCAAACATCGATATAAGTGATGCAGGTTCAAGATCTGTGTTATTTTCTATCTCTTCAAACAGTCTTGTTGCTATCTTTCTGTACAGGTCCTGCGTGAAATCCCCGACATCTATATACTTTGATATCTTGGGAAGCAGATCCTTTTCCTCACTGATCCACGTTATCAATAACCTTTGTGCTCTCTTCCTGCCCTCATCGGGATCCGCTTTCTTTACTCCCGACTTTATGATCTGAGGTGTGTATCCGTTAACTCCGGCTGCCGCATAACTGATGACCATCTTCTTCATGGCATCCGTCGATATCATATATCTGTCACAGACAGCCTCGATATAGTTATTCCGCTCAACCTCCTCAGAAAAAGCACATATCTTCTTTGCTATCTCTCTGTGGAATTTGGTCTTTTCCTCGGGATCCTTAAGATCAAAATCCCTCTCAAGGACATCTATCTCAAAAAAGAAGCTGTTTTTTGCGTTTTCTATCCTCTCCTCAAAAGCCTCATTGCCGAGGTTTTTAATAAACTCATCGGGGTCCTTGTAGGGCTTAAGATCAAGTACCTTTGCGGTTATGCCTGTTTCCCTTAGGATACCTATGGCTCTTAGCGCCGCTTTTGTTCCGGCACCGTCACTGTCATAGCTTAGGATAACGTTTTCAGTAAATCGTTTTATAAGATTTGCCTGACCGGATGTAAAAGCCGTTCCCAGTGATGCGACCGCCTGGGTGAATCCCGCCTGGTGCATCGATATGACATCCATATATCCCTCGCAGAGTATCAGATGATCCTTTCTGCTCGATCTTGCAAAATTCAGTCCGAACAGATTTCTGCTCTTGTCAAAAACCGGAGTCTCGGGACTGTTTAAGTACTTGGGTTCTCCATCACCCATTACTCGTCCGCCAAAACCTATGACTCTGTGATTGATATCCTGTATCGGAAAGATGACTCTGTTCCAGAATTTGTCATGCAGTCCTCTCTTCTCATCTACGGATGCAAGTCCCGCTTTAACGATCATCTCATCGCTGTAGCCTTTTTTCCTAAGATACTGTGACAGATCATCCGAATACGGCAGTGAGTATCCCAGACCAAATCCGTTTATCGTCTCCTCTGAGAGCTGTCTTTTCTTAAAGTATTCCATACCGTGCTCGCCGGCTTTGCCTCTTAGCTGGTAATAGAAATACTTTGCAGCTTCCTTGTTTATCTCCAAAAGGATCGCTTTCTCGCTTGCCTGCTTTTTCTGTTCTGCGCTCTGTTCGAACTCAGGCAGCTTTACGCCGACTCTGTCAGCGAGTTTTTCAAGTGCTTCCGAAAATGTCGCATTCTCATGTTTCATGATGAATGTTATGACATTTCCTCCCGCACCGCATCCGAAGCAGTAGAACATCTGCTTTGAAGCCGATACGGTAAACGACCCCGTCTTCTCATTATGAAAAGGACACAGTCCCACATGATTCGCACCCTTTTTCTGAAGCCTGACATATCCGCCTATGACATCAACTATATCGTTTTTACTTCTGACTTCTTCTATTATCTCTTCCGGGTAAAACATTAAAGGTTCCCTCTAAGCTTACGGTCAAATATGCCATGATTTCGGAATAAAAAGCTCATCATACTTTGCGATGGCATATCTGTCGCTCATCGCGCCGACGAAATCACATACTATACGCTCCTTGGCCTCTCCCTTGTTTAAAAGAGAAAGCAGATCGGACGGGAGTAGATCTATATGATTCATATAGTATGTATATAGCGTCTCCATCAGTCTCTCAGCCTTTCCTTCCTCGGATTTGGCCTCCGGATTCTTATATACATTCTCAAACATAAACTCCCTTAACTGCTTCATTGCCTCAGCCACGGGCTCAGACTGGAGTATGTCATCTTTTTCAAAGCTTGTGGTCACGATATCATGGATGAAATGATCGAGCCTCTCACCTGTCGTGTATCCGATGACTTCCCTTATGCTCTTCGGCACATCGGCTTCGGTAAGGATACCCGCTCTTATCGCATCATCCATATCGTGGTGTATATATGCTATCTTATCCGACAGTCTTACAATCTTTCCTTCAAGTGTTCCGGGACTTCCGCTTGTCTGATGATTAAGTATCCCGTCACGCACTTCCCAGGTAAGGTTAAGTCCCTGTCCGTCTTTTTCCAAAACATCGACTGTTCTTAAACTCTGGAGATGATGCTCAAAGCCAAGCGGACATATCTCATTTAATGCTCTCTCACCGGCATGTCCGAAAGGTGTATGGCCAAGGTCATGACCGAGTGCTATGGCTTCGACCAGATCTTCGTTTAGCTTTAGAGCCTTTGCTATCGTTCTGGCATTCTGGCTGACTTCAAGTGTATGAGTCAGTCTGGTCCTGTAATGATCTCCCTCAGGTGACAAAAAGACCTGTGTCTTATCCTTAAGTCTCCTGAATGACTTGCTGTGAAGTATCCTGTCACGGTCTCTCTGAAAGACCGGTCTTATATCACACTGTTCTTCTTCACGCTGTCTGCCCTTTGTATTAACGCTTAATGTCGCATAAGGACTGAGTGTTATCTTTTCTCTGTTTTCAAGTTCTTCTCTTATCGTCATAATATTTCCTCAAATATTCAAACAATGATCAAATAGAACCCTACAATAACTATATTCAGCGCTTCTGTGTTTTTTCCTTTTTCAGAAAATATAAAAATTTTATTAACATTTTGAGTTAGCCTCTTTTGAGGTTGAAAGCATTGCTCAATCTATGTATAATGGTTTGGATTGAATGCTCATACATAATAAATAAGAAGAAGTTTTCCCGAAAGGATTTATCATGCAGTACACACTGGGAATCGATATAGGTTCAACAACAGTCAAGATCGCTATTCTTGACGATACACATAAGATCCTGTTCTCCGATTATGAGAGACATTTCGCAAATATCCAGGAGACACTGACAGATCTCTTAAAAAAGGCATCAGACTCTTTAGGTAATCTTTCGGTCCATCCGATGATCACAGGTTCCGGCGGTCTTACGCTGGCAAATCACCTTGAAGTACCCTTCACACAGGAAGTTATCGCTGTATCCACATCTTTGCAGGAGTTTGCACCCAAGACCGATGTTGCCATCGAGCTTGGCGGTGAGGATGCAAAGATCATATATTTCGAAAACGGCAACATCGAACAGCGTATGAACGGCATATGTGCCGGCGGTACGGGTTCCTTTATCGATCAGATGGCTGCTCTTATCCAGACTGATGCCACCGGACTTAATGAATATGCAAAAAATTACAATTCACTGTATACCATAGCTGCCCGCTGCGGTGTATTCGCAAAGACCGATATACAGCCTCTTATAAACGACGGTGCGACCAGAGAGGACCTAAGCGCTTCAATCTTCCAGGCTGTTGTAAACCAGACCATATCAGGACTTGCCTGCGGTAAGCCCATAAGAGGTCATGTTGCATTTCTCGGAGGACCGCTCCATTTCCTCTCAGAGCTTCGTGCGGCATTTATAAGGACTTTAAAGCTTGATGATGAGCACATCATCAATGTTGATAATTCTCATCTTTTTGCCGCCATTGGTTCGGCATTAAATGCAAAGGAAGATAATTCTTGCCTTTTAAGCGACATGATCACCCGTTTAAGCGGCGGTATCCATATGGACTTTGAGGTTGCCCGTATGGAGCCTCTCTTTGCAAACAAACAAGAATATGATGAGTTTGAAGCCCGCCATGCAAAGGCTCAGGTTAAAAAAGCTGATCTTTCCACCTACAAGGGCAACTGCTTTATGGGTATAGATGCCGGTTCTACAACGACCAAGATAGCTGTAGTAAGTGAATCCGGAGATCTGCTCTACTCTTTCTATGACAATAACAACGGCAATCCGCTGCAGACTGCCATTGATGCGATACTCGATATATACAAAGTGCTTCCGAAAGATGCTCATATCGTAAGAGCATGTTCTACCGGTTACGGCGAAGCATTAATGAAGGCAGCATTTTTACTTGATGACGGCGAGGTTGAGACTGTCGCCCACTACTATGCGGCTGCATTCTTCAAGCCCGATGTCGACTGTATCCTTGACATAGGCGGTCAGGATATGAAATGCATCAAGATAAAGAACCAGACCGTAGACAGTGTCCAGCTTAACGAAGCATGTTCTTCGGGCTGCGGTTCCTTTATAGAAAATTTCGCCGAATCACTTAATTACAGTGTTCAGGATTTTGCAAGTGAGGCTTTATTTGCTCCTCATCCGATAGATCTTGGAACACGCTGTACTGTATTTATGAACTCAAAAGTAAAGCAGGCCCAGAAGGAAGGTGCTTCCGTTGCCGATATCTCCGCAGGTCTCGCTTACTCAGTAATAAAGAATGCCCTGTTTAAGGTCATAAAGGTATCCGATGCTTCGGAACTTGGAAAGAACATAGTCGTACAGGGCGGTACCTTTTATAACAATGCTGTTTTGAGAAGCTTTGAAAAGACAGCAGGCTGTGAAGCAATAAGACCCGATATCGCAGGTATCATGGGTGCGTTTGGTGCTGCTCTTATATCAAGAGAGCGTTTCGAAGAAGGATATCGCACAACAATGCTCGACCAGAAGGCTGTTGAAGCGTTTACCTTTGAGACAAGCATGTCAAAGTGCAAAGGCTGTACAAACAACTGCCGTCTTACCATAAACCGTTTCCCGGGAGGACGTCATTACATCTCCGGAAACCGTTGCGAGCGCGGTCTCGGAAAAGAAAGAAACAAGAACAACATACCCAATCTGTTTGAGTATAAGCTCAACAGATTCTTTGATTACGAGCCTTTAAGTGCCGAAAAGGCAACAAGAGGAACAGTCGGTATACCAAGAGTATTAAACATGTATGAGAACTATCCTTTCTGGTATACCTTCTTTACGGACCTCGGCTACAGGGTTGTTCTCTCGCCGATATCCAACCGTAAAATATACGAGCTGGGCATTGAATCCATACCGTCGGAATCCGAGTGTTATCCGGCAAAACTGGCTCACGGTCATATCATGTGGCTCATAAACCAGAAGGTTGATTTTATCTTCTACCCCGCTCTCTTCTATGAGAGAAATGAGTTTAAGGATGCAAACAACCACTATAACTGTCCCATAGTCACATCCTACTCGGAAAACATAAAAAACAATGTCGAAGAGATAGGACGCGGCGAGGTTAAGTTTAAAAATCCTTTCCTTTCGTTTATAAGCGCCGATGTCGTTGCCAAGGCTCTGGTAAAAGAATTCCCCGAACTTCCGGCTCTTGATGTCACAAATGCCGTATTCGATGCTTGGAAGGAACTCGACAAAGCTCATCAGGATATACAGAAAAAGGGTGAGGAAGTCGTTAAACAGTTAAATGAGACAGGCATGCGCGGCATAGTCCTTGCAGGAAGACCTTATCACCTTGATCCCGAGATAAATCACGGTATCCCCGAGATGATAACATCCTATGATATCGCAGTCCTTACAGAAGACAGCGTATCTCATATGGGAAATCCCGAAAGACCGCTTATAGTATCCGACCAGTGGATGTATCATTCACGTCTTTATGCTGCTGCAAGTTTTGTGCGTACGACCGACAATATCGATCTCGTACAGCTTAACTCTTTCGGCTGCGGACTGGATGCGGTTACGACAGATCAGGTTAATGACATACTTTCAAATGCGGATAAGATCTATACCTGTCTTAAGATCGATGAAGTAAATAACTTAGGTGCCGCAAGGATAAGGATACGTTCTCTCATATCAGCTCTCGATGTAAGAAAACGCTTAAACAAGCAAAGAACTGTTCGTCCCAGTTCAATAGAAAAAGTAAAGTTTACCGAAGAGATGAGAAAAGACGGTTATACTATAATCGTTCCTCAGATGTCTCCGATACACTTTGATATCATGGGACCTGCCATGGCAAGCTGCGGCTACAACTTGGTCGTACTTGATACAAACAGCCGTGCTTCCATCGATATGGGACTTAAATATGTAAATAACGATGCATGCTATCCCTCGCTTCTTGTTGTGGGTCAGCTAATGGAGGCACTGTTCTCCGGCAAATATGATCTTAAAAAGACAGCTCTTGTCATAACTCAGACCGGCGGCGGATGCAGGGCAACAAACTATATAGGATTTATCAGAAGGGCTCTGAGAAAAGCAAATCTTGAATATATCCCCGTTATATCCTTAAACCTCGGTGGAATCGAATCAAACCCGGGCTTTAAGATAAACGCAAAATTCCTTACCAAAGCAGCCGTAAGTGCCGTATTCGGAGATATCTTCCAGAAGGTCGTATACCGTATGCGTCCTTATGAGCTCGAACCCGGAAGTGTTGACAGGCTTCACGAAAAATGGGTCAAGGAATGTATTGATTTTGTTTCTGGAAAGCATATCAGCATCACAAAGATGTATAAGATGATGAAACAGATCATAAAAGAGTTTGATGAGATCCCGATCAACGAGGAATTAAAGAAGCCCCGTGTAGGAATTGTCGGAGAGATACTCGTTAAATACTCTCCTGCCGGCAACAACCGCCTTGTAGAGCTTCTGGAAGCCGAAGGAGCCGAAGCTGTTGTTCCCGAGCTTATTGGATTCATGCTCTACTGCTTCCATGATCAGGTATATAAGAATGAGCACTTCTTTACAAGCAAGAAGAGCGCTTTAATATCACAGCTTGGAATAAACTTTATAGAGCTTTTGACAAAGCCTGTTAACAAGGCTTATGCAAAGAGCAAGCACTTTGATCCGGCACCTCCCATATCAACACTTATCAAGTATGCAGAGGACTATGTTTCTATCGGCAACCAGACAGGTGAAGGATGGTTTTTGGTAGGTGAGATGGTTGAGCTTATTCACTCCGGGGCACCCAATATCGTATGTACGCAGCCGTTTGGATGTCTGCCCAACCATATCGTGGGAAAGGGCGTTATAAAAGAGCTAAGACGTACTCATCCCGAAGCCAACATCGTTGCTATCGACTACGATCCGGGAGCCAGCGAAGTAAACCAGTTAAACCGCATCAAGCTTATGCTATCAGCAGCTGTCAAAAAGATGCAGGCATAAAAGAATAAGCACCTCACAGGGGTGCTTGTCTTTTTCTTCATATATTTTTTATACCCAGGATGTACTTAATGCCGTATCCCATAGCGGCCTTTGCACATCCACCTGCTCGTTAAGCCAGTCGACAGCCGCATCCTTTCCTTCTGCGGAAAGAGGAAATCTATTGTACTGCTTTAATTCATCCGCAGTTTTTATAAAGTTATACGGCTCGGGCCATATGCATACCTCTATCTCATCTGAGTCCTTCATAAGGCGGTAACGCATGCCCTTATAGCTTCCCGTCACCGGAGATTTCTTAATGAATTCAAGAGCTATCGTTGACTTTAATATATATTCCATCTTAATCACAATCCCTAATGAATAGTCTTAAGCATGCTCTTTGAGCACATTTACGAACCACTTGCATGCTTCACGAAGATCTTCATCTTCAAAATCGGTGACCTTATCGCACTCGGGAACAAAGCTTGCGCTTGTCTCGTCTCTGTTTGATATGTTCCACATCACATAACTCACATCATACTCATCGGCGAGCTTTATCCACATATCTGCCTGTTCAAAGTTATTGCTAAGATCTCCGTTTGCATCACAGCAGCCAAATTCCGTTATGAAAAGGGGCAGTCCTTTGTCAGCAGCTTCCGTAAACTTATTTCTCAATTTATCCCTGTGTGTATCGGCATAGAAATGCAATACATACATAAGGTTCTTATCAATGGTTATGGGGTCGTTTTCAGCCTCATCCACATCCTGCGACCATGTGGGTGTTCCGCAAAGGATCACAGCATACTCATCATGCTTCCTTATAGCGGGTATGACTTCGTCAGCGTATGCTTTTATATCAGCCCAGGTGCAGTCCACATTCGGCTCGTTGCATATCTCATAGAACACATTTCCGTATGCATGATACTTTTCTGCCACTGTCTCAAAAAACTCAACCGCTTCATCCTTGTGCATAAGCGGGTTTGAATCCATAAGAATATGCCAGTCTATGATCACATAAAGACCGATCTCGGTAGCATACTTAACGCCCTTGTCTACGATCTCTAAAAGCGTCTCCTTATTCTTTTCATCACCGGTGCAGTATCCGTCCAGTTCAGCCGTATACATCGCAAGTCTGATAACATCAACCTTCCACTTATCGCTCATAAACTCAAAGAAGTCTCTGTTGATGTATTGCGGATACCATGAAAGCCCGTGAGTTGACAGTCCATGAAGCACAACCGTTTCATTATTGTGATCAACAAGTTTTCCCTTGCTGTTTACATGTAATGCTCCATGCTTTTCGTATTTTGTCATAGGATCAACATCCCCTTTATCTTATTATTAAAAAAGGTGAGCGCTCAGCCCACCTTTTTAACAAATCAAAGTACTTATTTCTTCTTATTGCCTGAAGACTGCTGTTTTGCATGATTCTTTGATGCCTCTGCTGTTTTCTTTACAGCTTCAGCTTTCTCTTCTGCAGCTTCCTTTACCTCACCGGCCGCTTCTTTTGCTGCATCTTCTGCCTGAACCTTTACTTCTTCCTTGGCAGCTTCAGCCTTCTCTTCCACAGCAGCTTTTGCTTCGGCAGCTTTCTCAACAAGAGCTTCCTTAGCTTCCTCAAGCTTATCCTTAGCAACTTCGGTCTTTTCTTCTACTGCTTCTTTTACTGGTTCAGTTTTCTCTTCTGCAGCTTCCTTTACTTCTTCAGCCTTTTCCTCTAAAGCTTCCTTTACTTCTTCTACCTTCTCTTCAACCGTTTCTTTTACTTCGGAAGGCTTCTTTTCCTCTTCAATTTCAGCTATATCGGTAGGTATCTCAGCAGCCTTGGTAACTGCTGTATCATCCATCTTCTTTGACTCTTTATGGTAGATCCATTCTCTCTTCTCTACCATGGCTGCAGATTCAAGTGTCTCATCGGCTGAGATATCTTTATGCCAATGGCTCTTGTAGATCCTTGTGATTATAGCTACAACAGCTGCTATAAGAAGGATCATTATGATAAGTGCCACACCAAACTCTACATAGTAAAGAGTGGTTCCCTGTGCAGCGATCCTTGTCTTTGCATCAAACTCTGTCTGGCTTGACTGAACAAACGAGAACAGATTGAATACTCCTGCAACACCCTTTAAGAGACCCATCCACATATTTGCGAAAATGTTCTCGGATGTTCTTGACTGGATAACAAGCATTGCAGCGATGATAAGTGCGATGATCGGTCCTACGAATCTGTTTGAATTACCGTACATGTAATCAACAGGCGCGTTCTCATCGATCTGGCTGTTATCTGCAAGCTTGATGGCATTTGCAACATATGCACGGATCAGTATGAAAGCAAAGAATGCGATACATATGAGACATACAAATGTAGCAAAGAGTTCATACTTAACGCCAAGCTTCATGTTGCCTTCAACTTCTCTTACCTTGTTTGCTGCATAATCAACATATGCAAAGATAAGAAGGAATATCGAGCATGATGCCACATGAATTACTCCGTATGACTGATTCTTCTTTTTATAGAAATCGTTCATATCGATAACTATAAGAAGGATCGCAAAACCGGCTATCATATACTTATGTATCGAAGCTCCGTACGGTATATAAAATGCGATCGCAGCGATTACTATATGTGCCACGAAAGATACCGGCAACTGATTTACAAAAAGTCTTATCATGGTATATGCGAACAGAATGATCGCAGAAACCAATGTGTACTGCCATGAGAATTTCTCATATCTTACCAGGGCTGTGATCCCAAGGGATGCACCCAGGCCCAACAGGTAGATCAACATGCAGTTTGAAAAATCAAATATTGTTTTATATCTTCTACTAATCATTTTCCACCACCCACTTTACAATCTTTTCTTTGTCATCTTCGTACGGTGTAATATCTACATCCTTAAACTCAGGTATAACGAGTTTTGCAACATGTCCCTTTGCAGTAAACTCTTCAAGCAGTTTGACGAAATCTGATTTTCTGTTGTTTGATATAATAACAAAATCTGTATTTCCGTCATCCAGTCTCTCTGCCTCGCCAAGCACATGCTTGAAAGCTCTGGGTGACTTTGTGATATCGATTCTTGATATAGTCTTCTGGAGTGATTCCTTGTTCTCGATATCTGATACAAATCCGGTCTTGCATTCCTCTCCGGTGATCATGTCGATACCGTTTGTGAAGAACTTAACCGGTATGTTTTCCTTGTAGCATCTCTCTACGAGATAATCTGCTATACGAACGCCGTCTTCAACTAATTCATCCGCTCTTGACATCGAATTGAGCTCTGTGTTGAGAAGTACAACGCATCTTCTTGATTCGCCGTCTTCCTTTATTGAACTCATGATCTTGTCTATGTTCTCTGGAACACTTATATCGTGAATAGGTTTCGGAAGTACATACATGAGTCTGGGAGTCTTAAGTGTCATTCGTCTTGCTTTCGAAATAAAGAAATCCATTCCGAAGACATCTATACTCGCCAACTGATAACATCCTCTCTGTGTACACTTGAAAGGATAATATCTTGTTACCTTCTGATAAGGCAAAACTGAGAAATAATCGCTTCTGTAGATCTGGTCGGTAACAGCCGATGACTTCTTGACCTCTGCGAATTTGAATACCTTGGGCAGAGCAAATCTTATCTGAAGGATATTGATCGGCAATACCTTGTCATTTGAGATCTTTTCGATAAGCTTGTTGTCGTCGCCCTCTCTTACCATATCGCTCTCAAATTCCACGGAGATGTTTAATCCCTTATGCCAGAATCTCTTGTAGATAAGACTGACCAGAATGTACAGGATGATACCTACCAGCAGAACAATAACTAATTTCATCTTCCAAACCCTCGCTTATTAAACGTTTATTGTTTTGGCTCCCAATAAAAAACTATACCGTTTTGATTATATCACACTTTTTTCCTATTGTGTATAAAATCTGACAAATTAACACATAAAAATATCTATTCTTCGGACATGATATTTCTCTGATAATCCTTGGATATGTTCATGACCGCTCTCAAAAAGTCTCTGTAATATGTCTCTAATTCTTTATCTTCTATAAGCGCGCTGTTTAGATCGAGTAATTTCTTTTCTCTTACAGCATCAAAAACGCGCATGTCATTTGCTATCTTATACTCTGCTATCTCCTTTGAACAGTGCATTCTTAGTTCAAACAAAGCAGCCATCTTGGCATCGATCTCCTCTATCTTTTTTCTGGCCTGATTCAGATCCATATTTGACCTTCCTCTCTTTCTTATCTTAATATCTCATCGATCGTGGATACAGTACTGAACGTACCTTTGTTCCTTGATATTATCTCACGCATCTTTTGCAGTTCAAAATAGTTTACGTAGCAGATCAGCGTACGGTTCTCTCCGGCTATCGCTCCGTACGAATTCATGATGGTACAGGTCTTGTTGAGTTCCTTCTTGATAGCCTTTATCAGTTCATCGGGCTCCTTGGTTATGATGGTAACCTGTTTGATGGCTTCGAAATGATCCGTAAAGTGATCTATTATCGTTGTTGCTATGACATAGACCAGAAGGCTCAGCAATGCGGAGTTACGATTTATAAGAAGGAATGCCGCCATATATACACACGCATTGAATGCTATAAGTATATAGGACATGCTGAAATTCTTTCCCGTCCTGTCCGAAAGTTTTCTTATAACTATATTGGCAAATATCTCCGATCCGTCAATACATCCGCCGTGTCTTAATATAAGCGACAATCCGGCTCCGAGTATCGCTCCTCCGAATACTACAGCCAAAAAATGCTCGGTGTTAAGCTCAAAAGGCACTCTTTCAAAGACAGCCAGCCCCACTGTGTATACCAGCGATCCGACAGCCGCTTTTATTCCGAATCTCTTTCCCAGTATCCATATTCCCGCGATCAAAAAAGGTAGGAATATAAAGAACACGCAAAGCGACAGACTAAGTCCCGTCATCTTGCTGACGATTATTGCCACACCCGCTGTACCGTAATCGATCGCATCGTTAGGCAATAAGATGCACGCGACCGAAAAGCTTGCCATCAGCGCACCTACTGTTATCATCACATATGAAATAAGATCTTCGAATCTCTTATTCATTTTTATCTGCCTTTCTTTTGGGTTTTATGCAAATTGTCATAAAATGACTGACAATTGACAACATACCATGTAGATTGTACCATAAAATATATTATATTTAAACATGGTGAGGTGTTTGATATGAAAAAAAGAAAAACGTTAAAGAAAATCCTATCCAGCGAGATCATCGCATTTGTGGCAATCGTCATAATCCTTATCACAGCAAACAACATCAGAATGCAAAGCATACGTATCACCTCTCTTACAGAGACCATCCTTGCCGAGGAATCCGTTTCGTATGCCAGCGAGATCCACAACTGGTGGAGCCTGATAGAATCAAGAGTCAGTCAGACCGCAAGCGTGTTCAAGAACATGCCTGATCAGTCCGATGATGCAACTCTTAACATGCTGTTAAAGATCACTGCAGAAGATCCCGATTCCCAGGATATTTACATAGGTTTCGGTGACCGCGGCGTCTTCCTTGACGGTTCCGGATGGATACCCGATGACACCTTTGTATTTACGGACAGAGTTTGGTTCACGGGCGCTCTTAGCAGCAACGGACAGATATATACTTCAGAACCCTATGTTGATGCATCAACCGGCAAGACATGCCTGGCATGTTCCGTAATGCTTGCCAACAATACGGTACTGAGCAGTGATATCAATTTTGATAAGGTAGCCGAAAAGCTGAATGCTTTCAAATCAAGCTCACCTGATGCAACATTCTACATAATCAACAAGAGTACAAAAGACATCCTTGTTAGCAGTGTCGACGGTATCACGGGTCAGACTGTTACGGAATGTGCAGATCCCATAATGCAGGGACTTTCGCAGGTATTTGATTCACTCAACACTTCATCAACGGATATAAATGACAAGGTTCTTACCGCTAAGACCTCGTCAGGAAAATATATGTTCTGCTCTACCGAGATCGAAGGAACATCTTGGGTTGTTGTAAGTGCTGTCCCCTATTCTTTTATCAGTAGCAGCATTACATCAACTGTAAGCATCACATTCATCTCGGCAGCGATACTGCTTATACTTCTTGCTCTTCTTTTGTATTTCATCATTTCAAAATACATCAATCCTGTTACAGATGTAACAAAGAGCATAACCGATATGAGTAAGGGTGATTTCACCATCACTGTTATCCCTCAGGGCAATAATGAAGTGACCACACTCTGCGAGAGTCTGAACGCATATGTTTCCATGACAAGAAACATGTTGCTTAATCTCTCAAATATTTCCAGTGATATGAGTTCAAGTGCAAGTGAATGTACAAACATCACACGTACTTTAGCCGCTTCAAATCACAGCCAGAATGAATCTGTTGAGAATTTGAACAGCACTCTTAATTACATGAACAAATCAATTGATGAGATAGCCGAAGCAGCCAACAACCTAGCTCAGACAGCAGGTAATCTCACGCAGAATGCCGAAGATGTCAAGGCCCTCTGTGCAGAGACCATGAAGTCATCCACAACCGGTAAAAACGAGATGGACAACATGACAAATAATGTTGGTACCCTTAACAGCACGATAACAGACCTCACCAACATCATTCATGCAACCTCCGAGTCGGTAGCTCAGATAACCGGTATCATTGATACGATCAATGCCATATCGGAACAGACCAATCTTTTGTCACTTAATGCTTCTATCGAAGCTGCAAGAGCCGGTGAAATGGGTAAAGGTTTTGCCATCGTTGCATCCGAAGTCGGAGTACTTGCTAAGCAGTCATCCGATGCCACAGAATCTATCAGTCAGCTGGTACAGACAGTCACTCAAAACATCGAAGATATCAACAAGAAAGCCGATATCTGCTTAAAAGATATGGAAGCTTGCATCAATGGTGTTGAAAGCGCAAACAGATCGTTCGATATGATCTACAACGATGTAGCCAAAGCAACCGAAGGTATCACACAGATCGCAAGCGGTATTGAACATATCAACACTGTAGCTACAGGCAATGCGGCAACTACACAGGAACAGGCTTCCAGCGTAGCTGAGATTCTAGGTCTTAGCGAATCGATCGTAACAGAGAGTAATAAGCTCTCAGCTCAGACAGATACAATATCAAATGTATCGGAAAACCTGACCAGTTATTCAGATGCGATAAAGACAGATCTTTCACAATATACACTTTAGATTCATCAGTATTAAAGCAGTGTGCTCCGCAAAAGGGCACACTGCTTTTTATTGCTTCTGTAGACATTGAGAGAAAAGCGCATAAAAAAACCTTGAACACGCATTTTTTAGCGAATTTTCAAGGCTTTTTCTTTGAGCTGCTGACGGGAATCGGACCCGTGACCTCCGCACTACCAATGCGACGCACTACCGACTGTGCTACAGCAGCTTGTTTTAACTAATATCACTTATAAATAAATGATAATCGGTGGGCTTTAACCCACCGATTTATAATATCAAACCACCTGTTAAGTGTCAACCTCTATTTTTTCTTCTTCCAGTATCTCAACACCCTTCATAGCCATAGATTCTATATAATCCTTGGCATCATCCAGACTCTCATCAAGGTCCTCACTTCCTATATCCACATCAAGAGGCTGTTTCTTAAACAGGATGTCATACATGACAGGTATTATGAACAGCGTCATGAGTGTTGCATACATAAGACCGCCCGCTATAACAAGAGCCATTCCTTTTCCGAGCTGGGCTCCCATATCATCTCCCATCATCAGATTACTCTCAGCAAGTATGGTCGTGAGTGCGGTCATAAGTATCGGACGCATACGTGTCTTACCTGTTGCGATAAGTGCGTTGTGCCTGTCAAGACCTGATTTTCTCAACTGGTTTGTATAATCAACGAACACGATACCGTTATTAACAACAGTACCCATCAGCACTATGAACCCCATCATACTTATAACAGACATGTTCTCTCTTGTTATCCAAAGTGACAGGAATCCTCCTGTAAATGCAAGAGGTATGGTGAACAATACGATGAACGGGCTCAATAAGCTCTGGAACTGAGCGACCATTACAAGGTATATGAACAGACATCCGAGTCCCGCAACAAGAAGCATCTGTTTTATCATCGTAACTACGGAATCATATTCACCGCCGATCTCGTAAGTATATCCTGAAGGCATGTTGTACTTTGCGAGTAAAGGCTCAAGCTGTCTTGTAAGGAGTGTTACATTATATCCTTCATCAACATTTGCCGTAACGGTTATGTATCTTGACTGATTCTTTCTGTTGATCGAATTGATACCGTCACTGATCTCCTCTTTTGCTATCTCAGAGAGAGTATGCTCTCTTGTGACCTGATCGTCATCCTCATCATAGGCATCAACCGTGAACGAATAATCCATGAGATTCTCTTTTGTAAGAGGCTCCATCTCATCAACTATCTTGATATCCATCTCTATATCATCAACAGTCACGGTCACGGACGATTTGGAAGTCGTTATCTTGCTGTTGATATCCTGATATATCTGTGCTACAGAAAGTCCCATGGACATTGCCTTGTTCTTATCGATAACAAGGTGGATCACCTTGTCTGCATCTTCCTCACCGTTTGAAATATCCGTATAGCCTTCAACCTGATCTATGATATCCATAAAGTCATGTGATATCGCACTTAACTTATCAAGATCGTTTCCGTATATATTTATGCTTAAGCCGCTTCCGCCCGTAAGCTGTTCCATCTCGGATGATGCTGTTGCAAGTCTGAAATCAACATCAAGATCTGCCACAGAGTTTTCGATATCGTTCATTATACGTTCTATCTCATCGGAACCCGCATTTGGATCTTCGGTCAGCATCAAAAATGACATCTGACGGAAATTATCACTTGCAGCCGCAAGTTCGGAACTCATAAGAGCCGTATCGTCTCCCGCTATAACACCTATGGATCCAAGTCCATCAACAGTGAGCAGTCTCTCAATGACCTCATCCGTTGTCTCGAAGCACTCCTTTTTATCCATATCATCCGGATAATACAGATCTGCCTGTATCTGGTTCATAGTCATCTCAGGTATCATAACTATACCCATTCTGATTATGAGCCATCCGGTAAATATAAGAAGGCCAACAGCCGTTAAGATCGGTATCCATTTCTTCTTTAAGAAGAATCCGAGCACCGCGCCGTATGCATCCTGGATCTTGTCAAATATCCTATGTTCCTTGGGAACAGCATTCTTTAGGATCGTAGATGATGCTGCCGGAACAACAGTCATGGCGATAAGAAGTGATGCCATCAAACAGTATACGATCGACAGACACATCGGTGCCATCAGTTCATTTACAAGTCCCGTCGTATATATCATCGGAAGGAATACGCATGCTGTTGTGAGCGTTGATGAAATGATAGCTCCCGCAACCTGTTTTGTTCCCTGCACTGCAGCTCTGGGGCCTTCTATTCCCTTTCCTCGCAGTCGATATATGTTCTCTATGACAACTATCGAGTTATCTACGAGCATACCGATACCGAGTGCCAGTCCCGAAAGTGAAAGCATATTCAGGGATATATCGGAGAAGTACATGAGTACAAGTGCGACTAGTACCGACAGCGGTATACTGATCGCTACTACCATTGTAGGTTTTGCATCTCTTAAAAATATCGCAAGTATGATAACAGCAAGCAATGCTCCTATTGCCATTGACTGCAGTACGCTCTTAACTATGATATCTATGTAATCACCCTGATCCATAAGAACCGATACTGTAAGACCGGGATACTGTTCCATCAGTTCTTTTGCTGCTTCATCACAGGCTTTGCTGACATCATTGGTTCCTGCAACGGAACTCTTGAACACAGAAAGGATGATACCCTGTTCTGCGCCGAGTCTTACATAGCTGTCACCCGAATTATCAATTACAGTGATATCCGCAACATCCGAAAGCTTTACATCGCCCACGTTGTGTATATTGCAAAGGACCACATCATTTAATTCATCAACTTCGGTAAAATTCTGACCTATCTTGATAAGCCATGAATTATCCTGTTTATCATCAACATATCCCGCAGGCATCTCAAAGTTCTGCGCATAGATCAAAGTCGCGAGCGTGTCAAGTTTCAAAAGCTCATCGGCATTGGCCTTTTTAAGAGCCTCAGCTTTCTGTTTTTCATAAGTCTTTACGGCATCGTTATAGTCATCCCAGCCGTCTGTTATCTGCTTCTGGCCGTCTTTGATCTGTTTCCAGCCGTCTGCCAGCTGTTCTTCACTGTCTTTAATGGTATCCCAGCCGTCATCTATCTGTTTTTGAGCATCTTCAAGACTCTTTTCTGCCGACTCAAGCTGTGCCTTTGTTGCATCAAGAGTGCTCTTTCCGATAGTCATCTGTGCATCGGCACTTCCGAATCCGGCAGCTGCTTCCATCTTTGCTTTTTCTATGTCAGCTTCGGTCGTTCCGCCAAGCTTTGATTCATAACCGCTTATGATGCCCTTTGTGACTTCGATCTCAACCTTCATGGCATCGATTTCTTTTGCATAACTGTCTTTGGAAGCCACAATAGCATCGATCGCATTGTTGACAGCACTCGTTGCGTCCGCAACAGACTTTCCGGCAAGATCATCAACGGATATTCCCATTGCCGAAAGCTGATCCGTCACTCCCATAGCCGACAGGTTAGCAAGTTCATCCGCTGAAAGATTTCCGTCATTATCACCGTAAGCGTCAACGCCTGCCAGTGCTGATGCAAGAGGTGTTTTGGCAGCATTCAGTGTTGTCGGATCTATCATTGAAGAAGCCTGTTCCAAAGCTGCAAGCTGTGCCTGCTGTTCAGTCAGTCTGGCTTTGTAAGCATTCAACTGGTTTAATGCTTCACTTGCCTGTGCCAGCTGATCATACGTTTCCTTCTTTTTGTTTTCTAACTCTTCTTTTCCCTTTTCGAGTTCAGCTTTTCCGTCCTCGAACTTGCTCCAGTTCTCTGCAAGCTCATTTTTTCCGTCATCGAGTTCCTTCTGGCCGTCAACAAGATCCTGTTTACCATCGGCAAGTTTCTTCTCGTTTTTTGCAATGTCCTTTTTACTCTTATTTAAAGTATCCTGAGAATCCTCAAGCTGTTTTTTTGCATCATCCAGCTGTTCAAGTGCTTCAGCGAATGCGTCATCCGTACTCGCAAGGATCCTATCATTTAATTCTTCTACTTTATCCTTTGCGAGTTCTATCTGGATGGTCTTGTCAATAAGTCCAAGTTCCGTAACAGAGGCAACACCGTCTCTTCTTGCAAAGGCCGGTGATATATCCTTTTCAACAAACTGTGAAAGTTCTTCGGCAGACATGCCTTCCATACTGACGGCAAGATAAATACTTGCCATAAGATTGGTACCGATCTCCATGATAGACGGTGTGCCGCAATCTTCCGGAAGATACGATTCCAGACTGTTTAATGCACTGCTGACCTTGACCATTGCACTGTCAAGATCCGTTCCGTCCTGGAATTCAAGTTCAACCATTCCGTAATTTTCATTGCATATACTGTAAATGTTCTTTACACCGTTTATGGTTCCGAGTGCGGATTCCATCGGCTTACATACTTCTTCTTCAACTTTTTCCGGGCTTGCTCCGGGATATGTGGTGATAACGATAAGATACGGTAAAGAAATATCCGGCAAAAGATCCAGCTGGAGTTTTGTAAGACTGACTATACCTAACGTGATGGCTGCGATAACAGCAACCAGCACAGTAAATGGTTTTTTTACACTGAATTTAGACATAAATCTTTCTCCTGATAATAGGGGGTGAATCAGTTATCTCATATGAATGTTTATTCATATGTTCATATCTATTATATAGCCGCGATACCCGCTGTCAATATGTCGAGTTATCTTTCGCTAATTTGCACAAAAAAAGAGAAATATCGCCCATAACAATAGCAATATCTCCCACACTCATAACATTATTTCCCGTTTATTCACGGATAAACAACGCAAAATAAATTTTACCATGAAAATCCGCAATTTCAATAAAAGTACGATTATTTTAGAAAAATTTTAGAAAACCAGTTTCTTTACCTTTGCACGTGCTCTCTGAAGTGCATTATCCGTTGACTTTTCATCGACTCCAAGCACCTTTGCTATCTCGGTATAGCTCATACCGGTCATAGACAGTTCCAAAACCTGCTTCTCCATCTTGCTTAAGTTCTCATCTATCGCCTTTTCGAGGTTTATGACATTCTCCCTGTCTATAACAAGCTGTTCCGGATTAAGATCCGGTGAAGAAACCACGTTGTCGGGCAATCCGGTCTCGTTACCGTCGTTTCCTTCCTTGTCCCCATACAGTGAAATGTATGAATTAAGCGGCATATGCTTCTGCCTGCCTGCTGCCTGGATAGCATTATACATCTGCCTGTTAACACAAAGAGTCGCAAACGTGGCAAACGAAGCATCCCTTCCCATGTCATAATCCCTTATTGCCTTGAACAGTCCGATCATTCCTTCCTGGATAAGATCTTCGGGTTCGGCACCCAGAATATACATGGATCTTGCCTTTACCCTTACCATGTCCTTGTATTTGTCTATGATAATATCCACTATGCGTGGGTCTTCTTCACGCATGCGCATTATCAGTTCTTCATCAGTCAGTTTAGCGTATGTATTATCCAAAATATTTCAACCTACTTCAATCTCTGTCTTACTATCTCGTAAGCCAGTACACCGCATGCAACAGATGCATTGAGCGAATCTATATCACCCTTCATGGGGATAGAAGCGATCATGTCACAGTTCTCTTTTACAAGCCTTGATACCCCCTCTCCCTCATTTCCGATGACAAGACCTATCGACCCCTTTAGATCGAGATCATACATAAGAGTCCCTTCCATATCTGCACATACAAACCACATTCCCTGTTTTTTCAGTTCATCTATGGTTCTCACTATATTTGTGACTCTGACAACAGGTGTGTAATTTATCGCTCCAGCACTTGCCTTTGCTACCGTTGCAGTAAGTCCCACAGCCCTGTTCTTGGGGATTATCACACCGTGAGCCCCGGAAAGATTTGCCGTTCTGATTATGGCTCCCAGATTATGAGGATCCTCTATGTTGTCAAGGATGATCACAAACGGTGCCTCATTCCTCTTCTGAGCAAGAGCGAATATATCTTCAAGTTCACTGTACTCATATGCAGCCGTATATGCGATCACTCCCTGATGCTTTCCCGTTTCGGAAAGCTGATCGAGTCTTTCCTTGGCTACATACTTAACATATATGTCTTTCTTCTTAGCTTCTCTCTTTATGGTAGCGACCGGTCCGTCGTTACATCCGTCAAGGATATATAGTTTATCGATAGGCTTTCCTGCCCTTATCGCTTCTATTACGGGATTTCGTCCCTCTATAATAGTCTCGTTCATACCTGTTCTCCGTTATTCTTTTCAATAACATCTATGTATCCGCATAGTGTAAGAGCCTTCTTTGTAAGCTCAAGCATCCTGTCATCCTGTCCGGTAATATACAGATACCCCATAAGAGTCTCAAACCCAGTGGCTTTTCTGTAATCATTGACAGAGGCATTCTTTGCCACGGAATAGGATTTTGCGTTTCGCCCTCTGCGATACCAGCTTTCCTCGGCATCGCTAAGCTCTTTTGATATGGCATCTATCATATCCGCCTGGCTCTTTGCTTTTACGATGCCCGATTTATCCTTGTGAAGCTTCTGCGTCTGTCGGTTTCCGCTGCATACGAGCGCAGTCCTTATCACAAGATCAAAGATGCAATCTCCTATAAAAGCAAGCGTAAGAGGTGAATATGTATTAATATCCACCTCTTCAAGTTCAAATTCTTTCTTTATTTTGTTAAGAAGACTTAAGCTCTCTTCCACGTTACGCCCTCTCTCGTATCCTCAAGCACAATACCCATGTCAAGCAGCTGCTTTCTGATCTCATCGGCTCTTGCAAAGTTCTTTTCAGTCCTTGCCTTCTGGCGTTCATCTATGAGCTTTTCTATGTCTTCATCAAGTACTTCTTCTTTCTTCTCCACAATGAGGCCCAAGATATCGCAAAGCAAAAGGAGCATATCCTTCATTCTTGTGAAACCTTCTTTTGTGGACATCTCTATCATGTTTACGTTGATGTACTTTACAAGTTCAAATATCGTAGAGATAGCCGTAGCGGTATTGTTGTCATCACCCATGGCTTCCTCAAATTGCATCTTGTATTTGCTCAAGCCGTCAACGATCGCATACTCATTACGCGCAAGCATGGTCCCTTCAGACATATTTATGGCATTTGTCAGCTTATCCACGCAGGTACGGATCCTGTCGAGTGAATTCTTTGCCGATTCCATAAGCTCATCGGAGAAATTAAGCGGGCTTCTGTAATGTGCAGACAGCATAAAGAATCTGAGTACCATAGGCTCATATCTGCGTAAGATGTCTCTTACGGTAAAGAAGTTACCCGTAGACTTGCTCATCTTCTTATTGTCTATATTTAGGAATGCATTGTGCATCCAGTATCTTGCAAATGTCTGTCCGCTGCATGACTCAGACTGAGCTATCTCATTCTCATGATGAGGGAAGATCAGATCTTCTCCGCCGGCATGTATGTCTATGGTCTCTCCAAGATACTTCCTGCTCATTGCTGAACATTCGATATGCCATCCGGGTCTTCCCTGGCAGTAGAATGAATCCCAGTAAGGCTCTCCGTCCTTCTTAGGCTTCCATAAAACAAAATCAAGCGGATCTTCCTTCTGTTCCTCACCTGAAACCAAGAGTTCCCTGTTACCTGCCTCAAGATCATCCAGGTTCTTATGAGAAAGCTTTCCGTATTCCTTGAAGGATCTGGTCCTGAAATAAACCGTTCCGTCCTTTGCCACATAAGCATGATCCTTTAATACCAGCTCATCGATAAGAGCAAGCATCTCGTCTATCTCTTCCGTAGCCTTGGGATGTACTGTGGCAGGCTTTATATTTAAAGCTTCCATATCCTTCTTGCATTCTTCTATATATCTTTCCGAAATGACTGTAGGATCAACTCCCTCTTCCTGTGCCTTCTTTATGATCTTGTCGTCCACATCTGTAAAGTTGGACACATAATTAACTTCGATTCCCTTATACTCCAAAAATCTTCTGAATGCGTCAAACACGATCATCGGTCTGGCATTTCCTATATGTATAAGGTTGTAGACAGTGGGACCGCATACATACATCGAAACATGTCCGACTCTCTGCGGAAAGAATTCCTCTTTTCTCTTGTTAAGCGTGTTGTAAATCTTCATCTTTTTATATCTCCCTCTTATCTGACCGGATTACATGCACATCCCGCGCAGCCGGCCGTTACATCCATAGTAGCAAAATCTGCAGGATTTTCAAGCAGACATATCGAAAAAGCCGATATTCCGTCACCGCTTCCTGTAAATCCCATTCCTTCTTCCGTGGTAGCTTTTACATTTACCTGACCTATATCTATTGAAAGCGCATCTGCGATCTTACATCGCATCGAATCGATATACGGTCTCATCTTCGGTGCCTGCGCCACTATGGTAGCATCTATATTCTGGATTATATAATGCTCATCATCAAGCATCTTTCCTACCTGTTTTAAGAGTTCAAGGCTGTCTGCTCCTTTATACCTTTCATCGGTATCGGGAAAATGCTTTCCTATATCCCCTAAGGCCGCTGCTCCAAGCAGCGAATCCGATATGGCATGTAATAAAACATCTGCGTCCGAGTGTCCCAAAAGACCCTTTTCATACGGAATCTTTACTCCGCCTATTATAAGGTCTCTTCCTTCCACCAGTTTGTGGACATCATACCCCATTCCGGTTCTCATTGTCTTTCTCCTTGTTGCTGTCCATATCCGCTATGGAATATGACGGTGTAAACGCACCGCTTCTGTTCATCTTGTAATATCCCCTGAATATCCTCTCTACAACCAGCTTGACGCCCTCTATATCGGGCACGAGAAGGATAACAAGAAACTGCTGTCTGCTGTATCTTGTGACAATGTCGACATTTCTGACAGTCTGTCTTATAGACTGTTCCATACAAAACATCGCATCCTCAAGCTCATCCATACGAGGCGAATCCTCATCACTGGCTTCAAGGGTTATCATCACAAGTTTGAAGGGATGAGCATATCTCTTTTCGAGATTTGCTATGTATTCAAAGAGTTTCGCAAACTGTCTGTATTCAACATCCATGGCGCCTTCATAGCTGCCGCTGTTCTTGATGCCGTTTACCAGTCTGTTTATATCTACTTTTTCGTTTCTTGCGGATTCCGAATCACTGTTATAAAAACTGTATCCGTCCTTACCGTTTTGCTTTACGTGGTAAAGCGCCTTGTCGGCTTTATTGTAGGCTTCCGCATATGTATCGGCAGGAGTCGACATTATAAGGCCGGCTGAGAGTGATGCGACCGCTATCTCCGCATCCTCGTTTTTCTTTTCAACAAACTCATTGATGATCTTTTGAACCTTCTGCTCGGCCTCATCCTTGGTCACATTCTTCATAAAGAAGAGGAACTCATCACCGCCGAGTCTGCAGCATAAACTGTTCTCACTGTTTGCTATGAGCGTATCACCCATGAGTTTTAAGACTCTGTCACCTGCTTTATGTCCGTTAGTGTCATTTATCTTTTTAAGATTATCCACGTCAAAGAATATGAAGCATCCGTTCTCTTCCTGCATCACCTGGGCTATGGCTGCTTCACCGGTGGTCCTGCTCATTATACCGGTCGTGATGTCTATATCATCGGCACCGTTTTGAGCAACGAAGCTTTCCATTACTTCCTGAAGAAGTGCCGAAGATGCCTCCATACCGTCATCTTCCTCTACGGAATCATTCTTTAGGATCACATCCAAAAGGCCGTGATCCCACAGACCTATGAAAACATCGACAAGGTATGGATCAAACTGCTTGCCTTTGCCTTCAATAAGCTCATTTCTTATAAAATCAAAACTGTAAGCTCTTCTGTATATACGCTTTGAACTCATGGCATCAAAAGCATCCGCTATGGATACGATCCTTGCCTGTTCGGATATAGCCTCTCCTTCAAGTCCTCTCGGATAACCCGAACCGTCAAAACGCTCATGATGACTTCTTGCAACATCCTCTGCGCCTTCGACCATCATCCTGTTCTTTAATATATCGCCACCCATGTTGGCGTGACCCTTTATGATGCTGTATTCGGCATCACTTAATTTCTTCGGATTGTTAAGGATGGAATCGGGAACACCTATCTTGCCTATGTCATGCAAAAGCGCAGCATATCTTAGGTTCTCAACCTTATCCTTGTCCCAGCCGAGTGCTTCAGCCATCATAACAGAATACTGACTCACCCTTGCGGAATGTCCCTTGGTATACGGATCCTTGGCATCGATCGCATTAGCCAGAGTATGTATGGTCTGAAGAGACATCTGCTCGATCTTACGGCTTCTCTCTTCTGCCTTGGCCGTCTGCCTTGCCACTTCCTCCTTAAGATTAGACTGAAGGAAATGAAGTTCGATGATTCGCGATATACGCTGAATCAGTATATCCTGTCTGAAAGGCTTGGTGATAAAGTCATCCGCACCCTCCATAAGACCGTTTGCCTCTGTCTCTCTGTCATCATCTGCAGTCACAAAAACAACAGGGATGTCAAATGTCTCGTCCACAGCCTTAAGACTGTTAATGACATCATGACCGTTCATCCCCGGCATATGTACATCAAGAAGGATCAGATCGGGTTTCTTTTCCTTTACCAGTTCAAGCGCTTCCTCACCGGAACCCGCTTCTCTGATGTCGAATCTTCCCGCCAGCATCCTGGATGCAATTTTCCTGTTTAACGGTTCGTCATCTACAATGATGATGTCCGCCTTTTCGCTAAAAAAATCTCTCATCTTAACCCGACAGGAGCCCTGCCGTATAACCTCACCAAATATATCCCTAAGCGATCATGCCTTCAATGCATTTTTAACGATATCGAGCACATTTTTATAATCCATCATACAACATCCGTGCAGATCGATTATGGTATCTATATCAGAAGCCTTACATGCATTCTCTAACTGAAGTGCCTCATCGTAAAGCTCTTTTGCCCCTATCGTTAAGGAAGTACTCTTTACCGCATGAACCTTTATACGGTAATTCTCCCAGTCACCTTTATTGAACAGATCCTCGATCTCTTCACTCTTATCGGAATTGACATACTCCTCTAAAACCTCTCTGTAGAAGTCCTCATCATCCATGCAATATGACATTCCAAGTTCAACATCGATACCTTCAAGCTGTTCTAACATAATAACTCCATTTAATATGATCGGTGACACTAACGACTAATGTGCACAAAATATCAAATTTATAATATCACTTTTGTCACTTCAATTCAAACATATATGGCAAAAGTGGCAATAATATCCACAATTAGAACAAAAAAATGCGAAGGAGTTTTAAGCCCCTCCGCATTAAAAACGTTTAACCTGTATTTGATCACTCTGTCTTCCATGAATCATAGGTTGTTACTATATTTTTTGCTCTCCACTTTGAGTAATTCCATTCCCTGATCTTGATCTTGTTTTTTGCCAGCTTCTTCTTTGAATATGTATCGTATGTTGTCATGTAAGAATATATGAAATCTTCACCACCGTATTCCTCTATGGCAGGAAGCGCATCATATGAAAGCCTGCATATGTAATCGTCATCGTCATGATACTGTATGTTGTATTTGGCTATCGTGTTATCCGGATTTGAATATGCAAACACTATCCATAAGCTTATGAATGCCACCACGACATACTTCACAAATGCCATACCGGGATCAAACAGATACACTATCACTCCCGCCATTATCACTGCCATGACAATCAGCGCCCATAATACATATATACGAAGGAAAGTAAGCTTATACGCATCTATATACAGATACATCCTGTACGCACTCGATGCGATCATTATATATGTGCATGCAGATATCACACACAGGATGAGCTTAAGTGCAAGACTGTCTCTTGAATACTTACGGCATATGAGCACAAGCACAATGTTTATGATGCACACAAATACAAGCTGGAAGAATCCCTCATGTGCATACTGCGTATATGTATAACCTTCAGGAAGCTGACCGTTTCTCATGAATAAGAACACTATCTGGATCACACAGTACATAAGATATACTAAAAGGAGAACCGTATTTACCGTTATCGCGATGACCGGATTGTGTACACGCTTATCCGCTACGGGAATATCAAGCTCATTCATACGGCTCGTAAGTCTGTAGATCATCGCATATGCCATAAAGAATACTCCGATCAGCATAAAAAGAATCGTTACATCAAGATCCCATGCAAACGAGAATATATCTTCCATTGTATTTGAAAATATGATATCCGAAGATAAAAGCAGGGGAAGTATCACGCATAACAGAGGAACCGATATCGCAAGGCCTATCAAAACATACCAGATGTTTCCTCTGACCTTTGACTTATTTGAAACCGCATTTTCATCATTAGCCTCTTCTTCCCTGTCCCTTTTTAAAACTGATGCCACATCTTTGAAAGGCTGCCATATAAAACCGATCGCCGATAAACAGAATCTGCATATCCCGGTCAGATATCTTGACACATCCCAGGTACTGTCATCATATATATTGTGAAGAAAAAGCATAAAAAAGAGCACAAAAATAAAACACCTGTTAAAAACAGCCAGTACCTCGTTAAAAGTTATGCATATATCAACGCCCATCAGAAAGATCGCCGTCAGATAAAAATATGAAAATCTCTTTATTGGCTTACCCATGATTTTCATATAGTAAACAAAGAATCCGATGGTCCCGACTATAAAGAATGGGAATGTTATCCCGCTGTAGTTATCGTACAGGCAGAAAGTATAAAGTATTGAATACGCAATACTCAATATGAATAGTTTTTTTAACGGTATCTTTTCCAAAATCTCATTGTTCATTATTATCATCCTCCACATATTCCATAAGATCCCCAGGCTGACACTTCAAGATCCTGCACAGTTCTTCTATCGTACTTACCTTGACTGCTTTTGCCTTTCCGTTCTTTAGGATGGATACATTTGCCAGGGTAAGTCCAAGTTCGTTGGAAAGCTGTGTCACACTCATTTTTCGTTTCGCTAACATTACGTCTATATTAAAAACCAGATGGCCCATATGATTCACTCCTTCTTAGATAGTAAGATCGTTCTCTTCTTTGATCTCGGCCGCTTTCATAACCAGATGTGAAAGGGCTGCCGCACATATCGATATTGCGATACCTATAAATACGATCACGATTATAACTAACATCACGACTGCTGCCGACATATCAAGCATCAAAAAGATCACATGTGCCACAAAGATAAACACCGAATCTCCGAGCGCCAGATATGCTACCCATTTAAGATAGGTTGCATTCTCTTTACAGAATGATTCGTCTTTTCCGATATTATTTGCCACCTTCCATCCAAGGAACAAAACGGCATAACATGGAACCGCACTAAGCCACAAAAGCACCATCCAGGGTGAGAGATTTTTCTCAAGCATCGAGTTCTGATCAACAAGATACAGACCGAATCTCGGAAGTATAACCATATATGTGAGCAGTCCGCAGATCCCGACTCCTATTATTATCACCTTAAGCCATTTTGCCAGTGCATCCGATCTCATAAAAAATATCTCCTTCTTATCAAACAAAAACTGCTTTATGGTTATGTTATATCACCACAAAGCAGTTGTGTCAATAATAATTTATCGAATTTCAATAAATCTTTCTTGTAATCCATGAAACTTATGCTGTTTTTCTCATCTTGCCAATTTTTGTAAAGCGAGATTCAACCCCCAATAAAGGCCGAATTGTAAGGCTCGGCTGATTTGTAAAGCGAAACACCAGTTTGTGAAAAACAAATCGCAATACTACATAAGATCTTCCAGCCAGAGAGCTACTGATGCATCACTCGGCATCCTCCAGTCTCCTCTTGGAGAAAGTGTAACCGATCCGACTTTAGGTCCGTCTGGCAGACAGCTTCTCTTAAACTGCTGTGAAAAGAATCTTTTAAAGAACTTTACTGCAGCTTCCTTTATCTTACTTTTATCAAGTTCCGGGTATGCCTTCATGGCATATGCAGCCGACCTTGAAGGTTCAAAACCGTAACGGAGCGTATAATAAAGGAAAAAGTCATTCAGATCATATTTTCCTATCTTCTCTTCCGTCATCTGCGCGATCTGCCCATTATCTGAAGGTGTCAGTTCGGGAGTTATTGGTGTGTCACAGATTGATAACAAAACATTCTTTAGTTCTTCATTACCGCACATATGGGCATATGAACTGCATATGAATCTCACCAGTGTTTTGGGAACCGATGAATTCACTGCATACATAGACATATGATCTCCGTTATACGTACACCATCCAAGTGCAAGCTCAGAAAGATCACCGGTACCAACCACCAGCGCATTCTTCATATTTGCTGCATCCATTAATATATACGTTCTCATTCTAGCCTGAGCGTTCTCATATGTAACATCACCCTCACCCTGGTATGTCTCCTCATGTCCCAGTGCGCAAAGATGTTCCTTTACGCTCTCTGCGATAGGAACCTCATGAATCTCATCAGCCAGCAGATCCATAAGATGGTTTGCATTATCATAAGTCAGTTTCGATGTATTGCCATGACTGGGCATGGTGTATGCGATTATCCTTATATCCTTTATTAGCTTCTTTGCCTCATGGCATACTATAAGAGCAAGCGTAGAATCAAGCCCTCCTGATATCCCTATCACAAGATTTCTGATACCGGTTGCTCTGACACGTGTAGCAAGTCCGTTAGCCTGGATCTTAAGTATTCTTTTGCATCTTTCGTTTCTTGTTTCATCATCAGCGGGAACAAAAGGATTTCTCGCTATCGGATAATCATATATTTTTAAAACTTCTGCCATCTCGTCAGTACCGATTTGAACTTCTCCCAGTGTGTGGATCTTCACATCTATCCTTCGATAAGATGATGTTCGGGAATTCTCAAATGTATTCTGTCTTATCCTGTCATGCATCAGGCTTCCTATATCTACCAGAGCCTTTTGAACATGCGGATATTCGGGGAAGATCGATTCACCAAGAATCCTTCCGTTCTGGGCTAGTATGGAGTTCCCTGAAAAGACCATGTCCGTACTGCTCTCATATGTACCCGATGAAACATATATATATGCGCAGCAGCAAGAACCGCTCTGTTGCGTTACAAGCTGTGTACGATACTCCTGCTTGCCGATAAGTTCATCCGAAGCAGACAGATTTGCTATGATGTTGGCTCCCGCAAGTACGGCATGCGTACTGGGCTTGTCGGGTATCCACAGATCTTCGCACAGTTCCACTCCGATAACAGCCTCAGATAAAACATCCTGCACAAGGATATCGGTACCGAACGGCACTTCATATTTATCGATAAATACCGTTTTCCCTTTTATATCACGCCCGGATGCAAACCATCTGCATTCATAAAACTCGGAATAATTGGGGATGAATGTCTTGGGGATTATCGCCTTTACCTCTCCGCATGATAAGACCGCAGCACAATTGTAAATATTGTTTTCAAATCTTACAGGTAGGCCTACGATCACAACATTCTCACTGTCTTTTGTTTCTTTCGCGATCCTTAGCAAAGCAGCCTCTGAAGCCTGTAAGACAAGATCGCTTAAGAACAGATCAGCACAGGTATATCCGGTGACAGATAATTCAGGAAATACGATCACACCGCTGTCGGTAAGCTCTCTAATCGATCCTATCATCTGATCTGTATTGTATGTTACATCCCCTACCTTTATTTTCGGTACAACCGCAGCAACCTGTATCATATGGTTTTTCATGTGACTTAAACCTCCCAAGTAATTTACCTGTTATTAGCGTTTATCTATAAAGCAGAGTATCTTTTCCGACTTCATATCGTTACACAGTTTGAGATCTATATCAGATACATCACAGACTTTTACTATGTCCTTCACTTCTGAAAGCTTTGGATCAACATCACAGATGGCGTTATCAAATCCGTTAAGAAGATCAGGATTATAAACTATCGTTTTTTCATTCTCAAATATGGCATTGTATAAGATCCCTGCCTCTACCAGATCCTGGAAGAAATGGCTTCCGTATGAAAGCTCCGGATTATACCCTGCTCTGGAATCGGATATCTCACATATAGCCTCATATTCGCTTATGTCGGAGAACAAAGCAGCGACACCGAGTTCAGGTGAAGATGTTCCTATCCTTCCGGGTGTCATAAGAAGCATCTTCTTATTTAAGTCTCTCATCTTCCAGTTGATATTTCCAACTGCCTGTCCGACTTTATATTTATCCTTATACGGCATGTTGTAATATTTTACAGGGTCTATATAGACTATCAGATCAAGTTTTTCAAATCTTGAAAGTCCCATTGAAGCACCCTTGCACTCAAAAAGAATGCTTTCACTGTCCACATCACTCGGCATATCCATCTTTTCTGCATCCTGATAGACCTGAAGCGGTCTGCATTGCAAAAGGTTGATGACATAATCACCGTTTTCAGACAGATTGATCGTAAATTCCGTATCTACCGGATACTCATACTCTTCCTGTATGGCACTTAGGATCTCTCTCATCTGTCTCATGAGATCCTCTTTCTCGACGATACCCTGACATGAGACAAATTCAATGCTTCTTGACTGACCTCTTTCCTTAAACATCCTCTCGGTATCATAATCATGTTCAAACAGGAGTCTCTTCATGAAATACGGAAGCAAAGGCTTAACTATATCGGGATCAAGCTGTTCTAACTTTCTTGAAGTCCTGTTCATCAGTTCAAGTTTTCTCTGTGAATACTGATGTTTCTCAGTACAGTTTCTTGCAGTCGTCGCTTTGGGTTTATCAAGACTCACAAGTCTGGGATATGAGCCTTCGGTACGATCCACCGCAGATGTTCCCAATCCCATTACAAGCCTTAGCATTCCGGCCTTTGGATCGAGCTCTTCCATGAATCTGTATGGACTGTAAGAATATCCGACACCGGCCACACAAGGCATGTAGTATTCTCCGTAATAAGAACCCGATACTCTCATGACCAAAAGAGCCATCTGTTCATCTCGTTCCTGTAATCCTCTCCTGCTCCTGTAATCAAGAGCAGATCTGCTGAGAGTACTTGCATAGACCGTTCGAACGGCATTTTCAAGTTCTTCGAGACGCTGATCCATATCTCCGCTGTTAGAACAAAAGACCGATTCGTATTTACCTGCAAAGGCATTTCCGAATCCATCCTCCAAAATCGAACTTGATCTGACGATTATCGGATCCTGTCCGTAATACTCCAAAAGCTTGACAAACTGCTCTTCCATCTCACGTGAAAACTTCCCGGTAAGAAGTTTATCTGCAAACTCATCGGCAAGAGTAAAGTACTCCTCTTTGCTTCGCTGCCTGATCCTCAGATCCCAGAAATGATTTTCAACGATATATGAATAAAACACATCGGATCCTATGTAAAACGAGTCATGCGGTTCGAGTTTCTCATATATATCAGGGCATCTGTTTTCTATTATCTTTCTTGCAAGCAGCATTCCGCATGCTTTACCGCCGATCATTCCGGTTCCGATCATGCGTTTTCTTATTGCCAGATAATCCTGAGGCTTAAAGTTAGCCTTGATCATCTTTCTTAACCGCTCATCCCTTGACATCATTATGTTGCACATTCTGTGACATGCTTCGGTCACATCTAAACCGTTCTCATACATCATCTCGGTCATGTTAAAGAATCTGTCCCAGCTGTCCATGTTTCCGTGATCGTAAGCAGATGCATTATCGCCGAGGACCTGGTAAAAGCGGCTTGCCATAACACCGTCAAGTATGGGCTTGAATTCCCCGCTGTCAGGTACATACAAATGAGGCAGATACATTGTCTCGGAATAGCGGTTCCATACCTTGTCAGGACGTACATATACGTTTTCCTTATCCGCATATACATCCAGAAACAGCTGTGTGGTATCTCTTATTTTCGCTATTGCCTGAAAAGAATGCTTTCCCCTGATCAGAGGAAAGAATGCAACGGTATCAAGTATAAAAAGATAAGGGCATGTTACCTGAAAGAAGTTACCCATCATAAGATCCGTAGCCCATGCCGTCTGAAGCTCTGAAAGGCAGTCAAATACATAAAACGCATCTCTTCCTTCACGAGTTATATGCTCTCTTATCTTGACCGTAAAATTCTCAAACCTGTGATTGAGTTCCACATTTATGATCTTTAAGCCTTCCTGCTCTTTAAGCAAAGGCTCATGTGTAGCAAACCTGAAATAGATAAGATTCCTATTATCTTTTATGGCCTGTTTTACATACGGTTCCATAAAAAGCTTAAACTGTTTAAGATCATCGACTCTCCAGACCACGTTGTCACCCAGACGGATGTTATCAAAACAGTCATCCATCTGATCTATTCCGGATTGAATTCTGTCAAATGCTGCCATAACAGCCTCCTTCCCTTTAAAAACCTCCAATACAAAAAAAGACAAAAGCAACCGTATCGGCGCCTTTGCCTTTTGTTTATCTTATCATATTTTGGCCTTTGTCTGCCAGTGTTTTTATGCTTTTTCAGACCAGATCGTTCTGAAATCTTGAAAGGTGTTCATACGGAAGGATCAGTCTTCCTCTGTACAATCCGCATCCGTCATTAACAAGGCTGTTATCTATCGCTCCGAACATATTTACATTTACCTTGCTAAGTTCGAGCTGCTGGAGCATCATGCCTCTCTCGTACGCATCATCAAAATACTGATTTTCCCCAAGCGGGATCGTCTCCCTTCTGGCACGTTCCTTCTCCTGATGCTTCTCGTATCCGAGATGGTTTGCGGGACCTATCTCCGCATTGTCATCCATTTCTTTTGTTCTTATCTGAACCTCTATATTACTGCGGGAGGTATTGTCAAAAAAGGATATATGAAGCGATTCATATCCGAATCCTCTGGGCTTTTCGATATAATCCCTGTAATATGCCCTGTACGGTTCGTCTATCGTTGTACTCTGTTCTTCTATTCCCGATATCTCAGGTTCAAATCCTCTCTCTTCTAGAAAATCAGGTAAAGCATTCGCTATCTCATACAGATACCCCAGTTCCCTTTCACGTCTGTTATCGCCGGGATTAAGATGGCACTGCGGCAGTGATATCACTATCCTGTACGCGATAAGATCCTTTATCCTGCTGATACGGTTCTTTATCTGAGATTCGGAAGGGTATCCTCCCGTCTGGCTGTGATAATCATAGATATATTCTACTATATTTCCGTTTATCTTCTCTTCAAGACGTATAAGTGATTTGATCCTCCCCTTAAAGGTAAAGGCCAGAAAAGGATACCTGTCCGCCAGGTATTTATAAAACTCTCTGATCCTTTGAGACTGGGCGGTAAGGAAATCATTGTGTTCAAGAAGTTCTATCATCTGAAGTAAACAGTTACTGTGAGCAAGATCCACTCCGTTGTTTTTATCTATCGCATGCTTTTTAAGATCCTGCGAATAAATATGAAGGATCTTTACGACCGTATCTCCGTTATATAAATAATCATTTAATGAAATCATAAGCAGCTCCCCTAAAATCCGTTGTCAGTTTATCAGCGACATATATACCTGATTCTGGTCTTCATCGGTTCTTTTTAATACCAAGTACTCCTCTTCACCGTTCTCCTTCACCCTGTAATGATAATACATCGTATCACTGTCAATATAGTATTCCGTATCGGTCACATGAACACTCTCATCATCCCTGTATGTATAATCAGTTATCAGGGTATCGCTTACCATTGAGGCACTTCTTGCAAAGAAAGGCTCGGCTCCGTCATAAACCGTAGCCACGCAGAACTCTTTATCGATCTCATCATCAACTGTTATCCCGTCAGCCCTGTTGTATGCATAAGGAACGTCTTTTGCGATGACGACCGTGATACCGTCTCCGCGATAAACACCATAAAGTCCTTTACCTGGATCTCTGTTCTCCGGGATCTCGATATTAATATCAGTATTTTTGCATGCTCTGATCGGATCCATTTACAACAATTATTAAGCGGGAAAGCCCACGGTTTTAACCGTGGGATGAGAGCGTGATCTTTCCCACTTTATATTGCGAATCGAATGTATGTTTGCTATAATATGTTTGAGGTGACAAACATATGCAGCTATCAGAAACAATAAAACTCCACATAACTAAAGAGCAAAAGAACTATATCACTCTGACTATGAACGAGTATATAAAGACCGTTAACAGTCTTGTTTCTGTTGCTCTAAATGTTGAGTCTATCAGCAGATATACAACTGCTGATGTAGCTGCTAACCTTCCCTCTGCTTTGACAAACCAATGCATCCGTGATGCAAAGTCCATCATCAGAAAATATGAGAAGGATTGCCGCAAGGTTTCTGACCAAAATAAGAAACTCGAAAAACAAGGTTCTGCCATTCGTGAAAAGGAGCCATCCGTCCCTGTACTAAGACGGCCCTGTTGCTATATCAATAACCAGAATTTCAGGATCAGGGATGATCACATCGAGTTCCCTGTTATCATAGATGGCAGGTCAAAACGCATATCTGTACGCACATCCCTGACAGACAGGCAAAAACAGATACTGGCTGATGCAAAGTTAGGGACCATGCGTATCGTATATAAAGGCAGTAAGATAGTTGCCCAGATCGTCTACGAAGTTTCTGAACCCGAATATCCTGATGAGGGCAATATCATGGGCGTTGACCTTGGGATCAAATGTCCCGCGGTATCTTATATCTCTGATGGCAGCGTCAGGTTCTACGGGAATGGCCGTAAGAACAGATATATGCGCCGTCATTATAGTTATCTTCGCAAGAAACTGCAGAGATCCAAACATACGGATGCAGTAAAACGCATCAACAACAAAGAACAACGCATCATGAAAGATATCGACCACAAGATAAGCCATGACATCATAAAGACCGCGGTCTCCCATGATGTCAAAGTCATAAAATTGGAGCGTCTTTCCAATATCCGCTCTACGACAAGAACAAGTCGCAAAAACGATCACAGCCTGCATAACTGGTCATTCTATAGGCTTTCTCAATACATAGAGTATAAAGCCAGGC
>JAEERY010000086.1 GCA_016286035.1 Lachnospiraceae bacterium | reverse complement strand
CTTGAGAGCTCTGTCTTTGTCTATAACAAGTACGGAGAGATGGTATACAGCACGTTTATGAAGGGTGGCATGGGAGATATTCCGATACCCGAAAACGGATATATTGTTTTTCTTGGCGAGACCGGAGGAAAGGTTAAGATCAACTGATAACATCATTTTCAGATAGTACACATCAAGTGTTTAGGAAGATGATGATCCTCAATATGACACATTGATTCTTTAAGAAAAAGGGGGCAGAGAAATCTCTGCCTCCTTAATTATGTAAACTGACACAAATGCTTATAATCACAAAAAGTGTAGAATTCTACATATTTGGAGAATTCATAGGAATACAAATAATCACAGGGGCAGAAGGCTGTCCCTGTTTTATTTGCCGGCGGGCAATAACCTGTCTATACAGAGTCTTTATATAATATCTCCGCCACATCGCATCTGTTCGTATACCATGTTTTTATGTCATGAATGATGACAGTGTTTTCATCCTCAATAAAAATGGCCTCGCCGTACTGCATTTCTCTGGCATACTCCACATCATCCTGTTCATCTTCACAGATGATATCTGCTTCATGGTTGTGGGCAAGATAGTTATCGCGTATCCTGTTTGCAAGATCGATATATTCATCTTTGTAATAGATCAAAGTCTTTTTCATAAGCTCACTCTTTTAAATTCATAAACTTTCACTCACATTTCTTTTTGGGGTGTTTTAGTCCCCAAAAGAAAACAAAGCAGCGGGACTTTCAAACAAATCTCTGTACAGATAAAAGTCGCTATATAAGCGCAGACTATCGGTACAAAAAACAGCGAAAACATATTTCAGGGGAGGATTTGCGGGGACATATACTGCAAAAGGACTGTCCATAAAAAGCGGATAGCAAAAAAAGAAAACGATCTTAGCGACAGAACCGTAAAATCTGCCGCCTTAAGACTGTTTTAAAACAGACGTATTCTATTTGCTCTCATTAAGATAAGAATCAAGCTCTTCATCCGAAAGTTTCATATACTGAGTCACATTGTCGCCAAAATCGATAATGAGCCTTCCTCCTATATATGTATAGGGAAATCCGTTTTCCTTATCTGTATCATCAGACGGATAAAACTTTGCTTTATCAAAGGTATAGAAGGTTTTTTCACCGTCAAGTTCAAAGAAAGCCGTGTGATCCTCGTTAGCGATCAGATACCCTCTTTTTCCCTCATCAAGTGTATCTTTAAACTCTTCAAATGTCATATTGCTGTCTGCCACACCGATACGCCTGTAACAGCCCACAACTTCCTTATCCTGGCTTATATACTCACCGTTTTCATCAATAACGGAATATCCTTTATTCTCATTTGCATCCGCATCGGTATTATCCGCTGCATTATCGTTAGCGCTGTCCCTGCCGCATCCACATAACGATAAGATAAAAGAAACCGTCATAACAGACAGCAGTGCATTCCCTATAAACTTTTTGGCTTTAACTATTGAGAGTTTCATATATCTTTATTTCCCCTGTATAAACATTAAACAAAAACACCTTTTCATACCGCGATCATATCTGATAAAATCCGACATGCAAAAAAGCATTTCCCTATATAAACGTCTGTTTTGATGATCACTGTCCCTTAAAGAGAAACGACATTAAAAAAGATCCTTAAGCTCACTTATGCTGTCAATGGTGTGATCGGGTCTTTTATTCTCATCATCTATCGACTGATACACGGCATAAGCCTGACGAACCCATACAGTTTTCATCCCGAGCTTTTTAGCCGGGATGATATCATTATCAAGCCTGTCACCGACCATAAAAGCATCAGATGCTTCACAGTCTGCTTTATTAAGCGCCATCTCAAAGATCCTTATATCGGGCTTTGCGCATCCCGCTTCGGCTGAAGCCACAACAACATCAAAAAAATGCCCTATACCCCAGGCATCCAATCTTGTCTTTGTACCCAAAGTCTGGTTTGCGATGATCCCGAGCCTGTACCTGCCATGAAGACTTTCAAGCACATCGTAGACACCGTCGTAGAGCTTTTCAAGAGAGTTATCCCATTCGGGTAAAACCACACCGTAGTCTTTAGCAGAATCCCTTATGGGAGTAGGGCTTGTTTTTGCTTTTTCATAGACCCTGTCCATAAACTCGTCCAGACCGATACCTGCTTTATCGCATGCATAGCCGCATCTGCTCTTGTAAACTTCTCTTTCATCGACAAGTGTCGCACCCAGATCAAAAAATATCCATTTCATAAATATACCTGTTTATATAACGATCCTGTATAAGAAAAAGGAAACACATTAAAGATCCTTTGCGAAGCATATCGCACCGTCAAGCTTATCATAAGGGGGATAGTTATCGATTTTTTTATACCCAAGCTTTTCGTAAAGATGAACCGCATCTTCCATGATCTTTCTGGTCTGAAGAACGGTCCTCTTAAAGCCAAGGGTTAAAGCCTTTTCCTCGATAAGCTTCATCATATCCCCGGCTAAATGCCTTCCCCTGTAGTCCGGTTCCACCCAGACACGCTTTATCTCGGCATCACTCTTAGAGTATCTCTTTAAACCCGCACATGCTATCGGTTTTTCATCATCATAAGCGATGATCACATGAGAGATGGCATCGGAGATATTGTATTTAACAAAGGATCTCCTGTTATCGATACCGCCAACCAGAGAAGAGTAGTATTCTTCGGTCTTAAGGTAGAAATCCTTAAAAGCCTCGTCATATCCGTTTGTCCATTTAAAACTTATCACACACTCTGTCCTCCGATAAACATGGCTATGGCAATGATAAGCACCAGTATAAAGATAAGGATCTGGCTTAGTCCCATGATCAGGTATATCTTTGCTTTCTTTTCACCTTCCTTAAGTGCCTTTGCGGCAAATATCATTCCAAGTAAAGACATTAAAAGGCAGGGAAGAGGTGATAAAAAGATGCTCATCACACCTATCAGTGCACAGACAGAGTATATAAATCCCCTTCCTGCCGGGATCTCAAGTATGGATGCAAGGAGCAGACAGACAAAGGTTATCGCAAGGATAACAAGCGGGATCATTATAAGCTTTTTTGCTCTGCTTAAGTTCTTATTCATAAGATGCTACTCACAAAGCTTAGCGACTACTTCGTTTATTACTTTGCCGTCAGCCTTACCCTTAAGTTCAGCCATAACGGTCTTCATTATCTGGCCTTTGTTCTTTGTAGCTATGACATCCGCAAACTTATCCTTAAGGATGGCCTCAACCTCCTCAGCACTTAAGAGTTGTGGAGCATATTCTGAGATGATGTCGTAACGATGCTGATACTCGGCCTTAAGCTCTTCTCTGTCAGAAGGACAGGTATCGATCTGTTCCTTAACCGATTTAAGTTCCTTTTGTATCACACGGTTAACGAGTTCCTCACTTATATCGTCACGGTGTCCCTCATCGATGGCGATCTTTTTTATCGCCTGGATGACAGAAGATATGGCATCCTTTCTTTCCTTGTCGTGAGCCTTCATTGCTGCGATCATCTCTTTTTGCAACTGATCCATCTGCATGATATATATCCTCCTTTGTACGGTTGCTTATTAACGTAAATGTTTAAAATATCACCATTAAATATATTAGCACATCGGTCAAATAAAGTGGTCGTTCTTTTACTAAAAACATATCCCAAAAAAATTTTTAAAAAATATAAAATAAACTGCAACTTTTTTGAAACTAACTCTCTCTGTATAAGTGTAAGGAACAAAAAACATACGATTCACTTAGGAAAGAGAGGATTTTAAGATGAATAAGTTTAAGAAGTATACGATCATAGTTGCATTAGGATTAAGCGCACTTACAGGATGTGCAGGGGGCAAAACAACAAAGAGCATGGCAGTAGCTGCTATTGATGAACCTGTTATCGAAGATGAAAAGTGCTGGCACGAGAATACGGATGAATCCGGGATATGCTTAGACTGCGGAGAAGAAGCAGGAGTGATCATAGGAAAAGATGAGTTCTATGCATACTTTGACATACTCATGCAGCCAAAGAGAGGATATACGGACGGTTATGACATAGTCATAGCTCCAAGAAGCGGCTATGAGAATGCAACATTTGAAAATGTATGTGTCACAATCTACGGAACAAAGCTTGCTCACGACGGATTCTCAAAGACAAGGGACTGCGCACTTGCTTCAATCTTTCTTGATGAAAAAGGAACTGGATCATATTCCGGCTTTATCAACAATTTCATCTCAGCGGACTATATCGAGGTAGGTCCCTGCTTTATCGGAGCAGCACGTGTTCATTTAAACGGCTGCACTCCCGAAGGTACAGATCCTTATCAGGATACTTACGGTGATAGTGAAAACTCTGAACCCGAAGAGATAGTTATAAAGGAAGATGAGTTTTATAAGTACTTTGATATGGTCGATACAGGCCTTCATGTAGAGATATCACCAAACGGCAACTACATGGGATATAAGTTTACCGATTGTCAGGCCATCATCCAGGGATATCTGGGAACACAGTTTAAGGACCTTGGATATGTGGATATAAACGAGAGAGGTTTCGGCAGAGCAGTCTGGTACGGACTAAGTGACGAAGAACAAAAAGAGATGCAGATAGAAAAGATATATATCAACCCCTTAACCGTTGATGAAAAGGTTCCCATGATCCACCTTGATGATCATGTATCGGATGTGGAAGCTTGGATACCAAAGACAGAAGAGATCTCTATCGGAAAATATGACTTTGACAAGTATTTTGATCTTACACCCGCAATGGAAAACGATCCCGAGAACGGTTATTACTTATTTACCATCACACCCAAGGATGAGTATAAGTACTGTGATTTCTACAACGTTGAAGTTACCCTTTCCTGCAATACCGATGACGGTATCATGCCTCAGACTTATTCCTACGGTCCTTTAAAACTTAAGCATGACGGTACGGAGTATATAGAGTGGAGGATCAATTATGTGACCGAGTTTACCGGTATCGAGATGGGAGAGCGCGGAAAGATCAGATTAAAATAACAGATTCACGGAGAATGATTTATATGCACATAAATGGTAAAATAGAAAAGATAGATGTAAAAGACGACCATGTTGAATATGACATCTCGAGGAAAGACAAAAGATATCATGTCCGTTCTGAAAACAAACAGGCCGTTAAGGATGCGGTATTCTTAAGAAAAGGGCAGAAGATCGAGATCAGAGGTACAGGCGGTGACGGAATGATCTTAGTCAGGGAATCCAGACTTGATATCAGGAGTATGGGAAAAACATATGAAGACACCACAGGAATTGATAGAAAAGATTGAACTCGCAAGGACAGATAATAATGAAGCATTTACAGATGTATATGAACTAAGCTATAAATATCTGCATACATGCGTGATACATATCGTTAAAAACGAGGATATCGCTCAGGACATGCTTCAGGATACATATGTTGAGATATATAAAAACATAGATCAGCTTAAGTCATCAGAGGATTTCTTAAGCTGGGCATCAACAATAGCAAACCGTAAATGCTTTGCTTATATAAAGAAGGACAGGGATGTTTTACTCGATGAGAAGACGGACGATGAAGGAAATGAGACGGATTTCTTTGAAACAGTTGCCGATGATGAATCGTTCATTCCAGAGAACATCTTTGATAATAAAGAAAAGATCAAGATGATAAGACAGATTATCGATGATCTTACAGATGTTCAGAGAGCCTGTGTCATAGGGTTTTACTATAACGAACAGAAACAGGATGAAATCGCAGAAGAGCTTGGGATACCTGTAAATACAGTCAAATCCCATCTTAACAGAGCAAAGGCAAAGATAAAGGAAGCGGTAGGAGATATCGAGAAGAAGCAGGGCGTAAAGCTTTACTCATTCTCACCGTTCATGCTCTTACTCTTATCTTACGAGGCAAAAGCATTTGCTGCGAAAGCAGCTATACCTGCTATGGGTGCAGGTGTTACTTCGGCAATGGCTACAGGCTCAGCAACAGTGACGACTGCCGGCAAAGTGGCAGGTACAAAGGCTGTAAAGACAGCAGCCATGGCATTAAAGACCAAGATCGCTATCGGAGCTACCGCAACAGTAGTTGGTGTTGCGACAGTTGTTGGCGTTGTTAACAGCAATAAACATGAACATGAATACATTGATGTATATGTGGATGAACAGGAGATCATGGATTCTATCTATGTTTACGACAAACCTATTACACAGATCACCAAGGAAGATGCTGTAAACTATTGGGAAGAACGGGAAGAGTACTTTGCGAACAACTATGACCATATAACATACTGGTATTTCTATAAAGGTGGTGGGGGTGATCAATCCGACGTCAGTTTTGAGGACATAGAAGTAAACGGAGAGGTATCCTCAAGAGAAATAATATGGCAGATGAGAGGAAGCAACCCTAAAAATGACACAGGCGAACATCTGCATTTTAAAAAGCAATTCGAAGATCCTAAGCCCCAATATGATGCTTATCAGATCAGATACTTTGATGAATGCGAGTATGGGAAGTATCAGGGGCACACCGCAGAATTCAGTGACGGAAGATTAGATGTAACAATATTTAGCATTCCATATGACATGGCCTGGTTTGAGATATACAAGGAACCGGGTGTTTCGGATGAGATTGGCGAAGAGATTTATTTCAGATGGCGCCCGGATTTTGAAGAAGACGAGCCATGGGGGGCACTTAGATTCGATCAGGGTGGCATGAAATTTGAGGATTATCTTAACGAGATAATGCCGGGAGCATATGAAAAACTTAAAGAAAACGAGACGGTTGAATTCCAAAATGGAACCATAACTCATTTACCTGGAGATCAAAACTGGGGCATTCATTTTAGCGGAGATGACGAAATCTCAAAACAATATCCAAGGATGACGCTAAAAACTGATGAAGAAGGAAATCTTTTGACTGAGATATTTTTCTTTTCATTTGATGTAAATATTTCAGATTAACTGCAACTTTTTTAAATCGATCGCACTCTCTATAAGTGTAAGGAAACAGACCGCTAAGGCGGGATAAAGAAAGAGAGGATCCGGTCATGGAAATAAAGAGTTTATTTAAAAGGTTTTGGACTGAGGGAATGGATATGAAAAGAAACACAAAGATTAAAAAGATAATAACAGGCTTTCTTTTATATCTTCTTTTGATAGCCTTTGCTGTTCCCTTTTGCGCATGTTCTTCAAAAAACGATGAAGAGGAGTATGAAGAAGAGGAGAGCAGGGACAAAAAGAAGAAGAAAAAAGATTCAGATGATGAAGATAAGGATAAGCCCGATGAAACTCTTACAGAAAAACTCCAGTCTATGATGCCGGGAGCGGAAAACGCCGATGAGGCATATGCTGAGTTTGGAAAGACCTTAACACTTATAGCTGGTAAGTCATTCGATTATTCGACAAGCGGTGTTGAGGGCGAATACGGATATGATTACGAGACAGATACAAAAGATGTTCCGATGGGCTGTCTGGGATATATGATAGCCGATTTTGACGGTGACGGTGAAAAGGAACTGCTCACCTATGAGACTGTTGATGAAGCTGCCATAGCCTATTCGATGTATGAATATGATGATAATGAGGTAAAGCTTTCCGACAGATATGAGATAAAGGATTCATATCTTTCAGGGGACGGATGTTATACATTCTCATTCATATACGGATATGCTAACACAATAAGGATAGGATATTATTCCGACGGATGGGTATTTTTAACCGGAGACGGTGAGTTTGTCTACTTTGTTGGGATCACATACGAGAACGGTAAATTTGAAGTCACGGGTACCGGCGGATATGCCGGTTCCGATGTTTACGAAGATGAAGAACTCTTGACCAATCTTAAAAACAGCGGTATATATGCCGAGTGGGAAGATCTTGATGAACTGGGTATCTTAAGATCATGCAGCGGATCTCGTATCTATTCGATAGATGTTGATACGACAGATGAAAAGTACAAGGATGATCAGTACATGCCTGTATATATGCAAAGGCGTGTAACGTTTGGAGGCTTTTCATCGCTTGAAGAAGTCGAAGAAGAATATGATAAAAAAGCACATGAGAATTATATCTTCCCATACAGTGCAGAGAAATATCTTACGGAAGAAGATCTGATCGGATTAAGCAGCGAGGAATTAAGAAGGGGCCGCAATGAGATAGTCGCACGTCACGGAAGGAAGTTTTCCGATGAAGAGCTTCAGGCATACTTTGATTCAAAACCCTGGTACTACGGATATATAGAACCCGAGGATTTCAATACCGAATATATGCTTAATGAGATAGAAAAGGAAAACATGGAATTCATTAAGAAGCACGAGAATTAATATGAGACTGTTCATAGCGATAAGATTTGAAAAAAGCATACTTGATCCCCTTATAAAGCTTCAGGATGATCTAAGAAAGACAGGGGTTAAGGGAAATTATACAAAACATGAGAATCTTCATCTGACTCTTGCTTTTATCGGGGAATACAAAGATCCGGGTGAAGTATTAGATGTTATGGAACAGATAGAGTTTACTCCGTTTGAGCTTGAACTTGACGGTGTAGGAAGCTTTGGAGATATCTTCTGGGCAGGGATATCCGATAATCCCTCATTGACTTCCTATGTAAAACGCCTGCGTCATGAACTTGCTGAAAACGGTATACCATTTGATAAAAAGAAGTTTTCACCTCATATAACACTTATAAGGAAAGCCTTCTACAAAGATCATAAGATGATACCTGTTTCAGATCCTCCAAAGGGAAGGATGACTGTAACAGGTATATCCCTGATGAAGTCCGAGAGGGGAAAGAACGGGATGATATATACGGAGCTGTAAGTATCTGATCTGTATGTACATTTATTACTGCCGATGGAGTTTTTTCGGGATTGGTAGAAAAGTATTGATATATGGTTTATCAAGGATGCGTTTGGGACGCATCCTTTTTCTATGTTTTCAAAGAATAGAAGTTTACATAACTGCAAAACGGTCATTCTCAAAAGGGATATAAATCGGACACATAAAGGATTATTCTTGGATTATAAGATACAAGATCACAGATAAACTTTCATTTTTAACATGTTATGAAATAAGAAATACGTTCATTCTTGCGGAGGTAAATATATGGCAATAGATATATTATCAGTGTCATCAAAGGGACAGATAGTTCTGCCTGTTGAAATGAGAAAGAAGCTTGGTATTGAAGCTGGATCCAAACTGGCAGCTTATGCTTGGGGGGACATTATCATACTTAAACCCATTGATATTCCCACTGAGGATGATTTTAGAAAAAGCCTTAATGAAGCAGCTGCCTGGGCTAAAGAGGCCGGATACAAAGAGGATGATGTCAGTGACATTATCAAAACATACAGGAAGAATAGAAAGACAAGGGAATAGTTGTCGATACAAGTCTGATAATCTAAATTTGAATGTATGAATAAAAATGTAGGTTTGTGTTATAATATATTAAAAGGTATATATGTACAGAGTATTTGAAGATACGATAAAGGAAGAAAACAGAATAACGGATGAGACAATAGAGAATCTAAAAGAGTTAAGATTCCAAACTATTGATGATGGAGAACTTATTGCATATCTTCATTTTCAATGTCAAAAACTTCTTGAATTTGCAAAAGAGAAAAATGAATCAAAAGAAATTGCCAGGGCGATCAATCTGAGTACGCTTGAGACGATAGGCACGGCAATAGGTGATTCAAGGAGTGTAAACATAGATCAGCTTATCCAACAAATGAAGAGTACTGACTATGCCTTTTTAGTCATACATAATCATCCAAGCAACATGTATTTTTCAAGACGCGATGTCAGAACTTTTATAGATTCAGACAATATAGCTATCTTGATAGTTATTGGAAACAATGGGGCGATATATATTATTGAAAAGACAAGGCAGTTGTCATTGAATGAATTATTATCTGCAAGAAAAACTCTTGTGGATTGGAAAAACAAGTTGATAGATTTTAACCGTGTGATAGAACAGATAGGAAAATTCGGAATTGTCTATAGCGAGATGTGAGGAGGTGAACTTATGTTAGTAATTGAAAAACCAAAACCAACAAAGCCTTATGTTTCTCCACTGAAGATTACTGATGAGGCTCGTAAGTTTACTGAACGAAGAGAGAAAAGAGCAAAAGAACTTGGGATAGCTCTTTATATTCTAGGTGATGATCTGGATAAAAACGAAGAGTTACAGCAATTAGAGGATTATATCATGGAGAATTTTATTGATCTGGATCTAGATGTTCCGGATGATTTAAAAGAAAAGTATTTATCCATGAAAAACAATGAACAGTAGTAATTGCTGGAATGTTGTATTTCACTATGGGAGTATGCTATCATATTTATCAGGGAAAGCCGAATTGATTTCGGCTGAAAGGCACTTGCATTCATTTGCAGGTGTTTTTTGTTTGGGTGAGTTATTTCTAATAGTGGTGTTAACAAGGCTGATTCTATAAGTGTTCCAATTCCTTTGATAAGAAAGTGATCACAGAAGTATGCGAATGTGGAAAATCCTATCTGTCCTTTAGCATCTTACCAAACAAGACTTACATCTTATAAGCGAATAATTGCCTGTTACTTTCAAATCATTGTTTTATATCTTAAGTTTTTGTATATTCACCTTAACAACGGAGATGTTCGTTTAACAATTAGGGATTGTTTAAAAGGAGGATCAAAAATGGTAAGGGAAGAGGATATGAACTATGATTTCGAGAAGCTGAGAAAAAGACTGATATCGAGAAACCTGCTTACAGGTTTTCTGACGGGACTTTTTTCGGATGTGGCTACATGCAATAATGCATACAATGCCACGCCTGAGCAGCTTTTACTGCTGGCAAAGAGATATAACATCAATCTTGACAGATACAAGATCGCGAAAGATGAGGCAAAGCAGCAAAGATGAAAGGCATTATTAAAAAGATATTCAGGTTTATATTAAAGACGATACTTGGAGTGATCATCTTCATAGCTGCAATGCTTTTAGCTATGACCATCTATAACATTATAGGATGCAGCAAGGACAAAGAGATACTTTCAAAGCCTGTAGGAGAGTTTGTTGAGGTTGACGGCCACAGGATGAATATCTATGTTGAAGGAAACGGGGACCATACCATAGTATTCATGTCAGGATGGGGGACCGAATCTCCGATATATGATTTCAAACCGCTGTATTCTAAACTCAGTGATGAGTATAAATGCGTGGTCATTGAAAAATTCGGTTATGGCTTTTCAGATGAGATCGAAGGAGAACGTGATTTTGATACGATACTTCGACAGGACAGAGAAGCACTTGAAAAAGCCGGGATAAAAGCTCCGTATGTGTTATGTGCACATTCACTGTCAGGACTTGAAGCCACTCTCTGGGCACAGAAGTATCCTGATGAGGTTGAAGCGATAGTAGGTCTGGATATGACACTCGGAAACTATAAGGGACTTGCCGATAAGGAGGAGAGCGGGACTTCAAAAACGATAAACGGCCTGAACAAGGTCGTAAGATTTGTCGGGCTTAACAGGATATTAATGAGTATCAGTGAGTTTGACGATATGTCTGATACAGAAAAAGAGCAGTATATTGCACTGGTATGCAAAAATCAGGGAAATGATACCATGATGCGTGAATACGACGGGATCAGAAAGGCTTGTGAAGATATAAACTCTATGCCGCTGCCAGATGTGGCAACATTGCAGTATCTTGATGATAGCAGCAATAATGATGAGGCTTACATATCAGCCTGCAAACAGATCATTGAGGCTTCGAGTAACGGAAAGATGATACAGCTTGACTGCGGACACTATGTTCATCATTTCGAGTCTGAGCGGATCTCATCCGAGATGAAGGAGCTTATAGGTGATATTTAAACATGATCAACAGATGAAATCTATAATGGGGAGCAGGACATGACTGTTTTGCTCTCTTTTTATGATTCCTCTTTTTCCGGATACAAAACAGAAGTTGAAAAGTACTATGGAAAGATGATCAGAGTTATCATAGATCCGGACAGCGGACAGGTAATGGATTATGATCGTCTTGTGGCATCAAACCTTATATTTATCGGTATGTTTCTGGTATCATCGGTAATCCTTGCAGTATTGAAGATAAAGAGATCAAAAGAAACATAGAAAAGATCCAAAATCAAAAGATCCCGACAAACCGGGATCTTTTAAAGGGAAGTGAGGAGTATTTATACACTCTTGCGAGTGAAAAGGGAAATAAACATTTCAACCTTGCAAATGCATCATATCAGATCAAGTGTAACAGATGTTGATTTTTATTTTCATGCTTTTATATGATGAAAGATCTTTTTCGTTCATTTTTGTTATTTTAAAACCCATGCCGAATATCTTTTTGTGATCCATATCACGGCCTCCAATCAATAACATATTTTGTATATAGTAACAAAAAATATGTTATCGAGTGATAATTTATGTTATCGAGGACCTTTGATACCAGATAAGATCATCATATCCTGTGATCAAGTCCCGCTCTGTGAGCCTGCGAATGCTGATATTTGCGTGGTATGTTATATAATCTGTTATCTTTTACAAGCTTTGCTCCCGTCTGGTGATACATAAAGGATATATCATTATCGACACACTGGGACTGTATGGACTTAACCCATTCATAATCGCATATTCTTGCATTTTTTCCCGATTCTCCTCCGACAGAAACAAGACTGATAAGAGGCCGGTCATCTTTTGATCTGAACTCTTTAATGTAAGGCAAAAGATCAACAGAAGAGAGCATCGGTTCTATCATTACTGCATATTTCTTTAAGGGAACAGAAAGATATACGGGAAGACGTATATCGGCCATCTGCTGGTTCTCACACGTAACGGCTATAAATACATTGTCCCATCCCAGATCCCAGTCTTTGGGAAGATTATTCGCTATACGCTCGGGCCTTTTGGTGATCATAAAGAATGAACAGTCACTTCTTGACCTCATGATGTCCCATGCCTCATCCCTCCATTTATCGGCATCTTTGTGAAAGAAATCGGATGAAAAGCATGTATCGATCTCAGAACCAGCAGGGACCTTGTATAAACCTCTGTTTGGTCCGCTCTTTAATATTCTTACCGGAAGATCAAAGTTTTCCGTTCTGTAAAGGATCGAAGGATCCTTGCCTATGGATTCATCCCTTCGGTACATATAGCAGTTTTTACATCCGGGACTAATCTTTGTACATCCGTGCCACAGATTCCAGTTGATTCTCATGGGAGGTCGTGTATCTTTTGGTTCGGGAAACAGTGAAAGCTGCCCTTTCATATCTCTACCTCACAGAACAAATGTTCGCTACAAATATATAGTATAATAAAAGGGTATAAAAATCAATAAACAAAGTGTTCTAAATGCTTTTTTGTAAGACATATTGTTGATATACTTAAAGGAGGTCTAAAAAGGATCAAAAATACATCCAAATGGATGAAACAAACGAGGTAAATTATGCTAACACTTTTATCGATACTTCCAAGCATCATACTCTTTATCGTGGTCTATAAAGGCGACAAGATCGAAAAGGAACCGTCAAAGCTTTTATGGAAGCTTTTCTGGTTCGGTGCCCTTACGACAATAAGCGCAATGATACTAGAACAGGTCCTTTCCGTAGTTGTACTTGAATTCACCTATGAAGAGAGCCTTATATATGAGCTGATCGATAACTTCATAATAACGGCCCTGATAGAAGAAGGCGGAAAGTACTTTGTATTAAAGAAATGCACATGGAAGAACAAGGCCTTTAACTATACATTTGACGGTGTCATATATGCAGTATGTTCATCCCTTGGCTTTGCAACCCTGGAAAACATCTTCTACATAATGGGAGACAGTATAGAGACAGCCATAATGAGAGGCCTTCTCTCAGTACCCGGTCATGTGATAGATGCAGTATATATGGGCTGCTACTACGGCATGGCTAAATATGAGGAAGTGCATGGCAATACACAGGGATCAAAGAGCAACCTTAAAAAAGCCATATTTGTACCGGTACTCATTCACGGATTTTATGACTTTTGCCTGAGTACCCACTATACGATCTTTTTGGTTGTATTCTTTGTCTTTGAGATAATCATAACCGTCAAGGCCGTAAAGAAATTCAAGGCTCTTTCGAAAGAGGATATGATGATCCTTAACGAAGAAACACAAACGATGGCCGATACAGCTCTGGCAGGGAACGGGGCTGAAGTAAAGGAATAAAAATGAAACCGCTTAAAGAGAGTATATTTTTTAAAGTTCTGATCATTCTCATCATACTGATCGCTGCCGTGTTTTTGATATATCTTAATCACTGCACAAAGCTTGACAGAGAAGCGGCAGCAAAGAATGCCAGAGAGTACAACGAAGCCGTAAATGCCGGATATGATGAGATGTATACTGTCTGTTCAAAAGAAGATACTGTGACTATTGAAGGCGTCACATATCAAAGATTTACGGTTTTAAAGAAAGCACTCATCGGTGAGGGAGCATCCCAGGAGATCCTGTTTTTACCGGGCAGCGTCTACATTGATGAATCCTACGGAAATACACAGGGACTTGCGATCTATGCAAGGAGTGTGACAACAGACAGTGAAACGGGTGAGAGTATGAGACATCTGCCAGGAAACTACATAGTGGTCGAACCCTACAAGGTAGCCGTTTACAACACGCGTACCAGCGTGATAGGGATCGTAGTCGCAATGGCTGTCGCAGGCTATGTTGAGCTTCTGCTCATCATTGTACTCATAACCTATGTGATAGCATATTTTGTACTAAAGAGGAAAAAAGATGGAATTTAAAGAGGATGAAGTTTTAAAGAAGTATCTTGACCTTTATGAGAAGCATGTGAAAGGCTTTATACCCGACATGGACATGACAGACAAGACACTTCGCTATGTCAGGTTTAACGATGCCTGGAGAGGCTTAGAACCCTTTGAGAGATTCCTGATCCCCAGGCTTACGAACAAAAAGAATACCTTTCCGAAGAAGCCGTTAAACAAGCTTTCAAAAAACGCAAATCCCGATAACTATGTGACACTTAAATATGACTTGGAAGGAAGACTCATTCAGACTTTTTATCCCGACTATTATAACTGTTACGTATCCAAAAACCTGACAGTTTCATTAAGGTATGATAAGGGTGATAAAGCATTTGAGCCGGTCGAATTCTTCTGGTATGAGTATGATGAAGATGACAGGATAATAAGTGCCGAGCAGTTTTTTGGAAGCGGAAGAAGCGGCGATGACTTCAAGTACTGGGGAGAGTTCTATGAATACAGTGAGGAACATTTGGAGACCGTCTGGCGTTTCAATGAGTATCAGCGCTATCCGATGAAGATGACAGTAAGTATGATACTTAATATCATGCCCGACAGGCTGTGCTTCCCGGACAGATATAAATACACCTTCTCAAAGGATGGAGACGGACTTAAATATATCTGCGAACATTACTACAGAAAGAGTCAGACACTGACTCATGAAGATCATGTATCAAAAGAGACACTGCTTCATCTTAAGGAAAACGGGCTCTGTCTTGTGAAAGATCTGTAACGTTTTTGTTTTCATTACGGAGGTAATAAGATGTCCGACAAACTTATATTCAAGGAAGGATCTGGATGGAAGGTTTGCTACGATCCCGAAAGAAACCTCTATACCGCTAAGACGGGAGGCGGACCCAATCTTGATCTGTATGAGATAGACAAGGAAGTATTCGATCATGTGGATGATCCCGATATAAAGTATCCGACAAGCTATATCTATGATAAGGGCAGACACCTTTTCATGGCTGTCGATGACCGCTGCGGCCCGCCTTACACCGTGGTCTTTGATTCCGACTACGAAAAGCTCTGTCCCTGGGTAAATGCCGAGGTTCGCGGAAGGGTATGGGACGATGATCTTACGGATGCAGCCGTTGAGATCTTCGAATCTGAAAAGAACAACCGCGAACAGCGAAGAAAAAAACGAAAAGAGCGTCAGGAAAAGAACTGAGATTAAGGAGCAGGCAATGATTCTATATTTTTCTGGTACAGGCAATTCACTATACGCGGCAAAGAAGCTGCTTGATGAAGATGAGAGACTGATATCTATTGCAGATCTTATCAAAGATAATGAGTATGATATAAAACTAAATGATAATGAAAAGCTGGGGATCATTTTTCCGGTTTATTTCTATACCCTTCCTTCAATAGTCAGTGAATTTTTTGAAAAGGTTAATATCAAGAATGCAGACTATGTATACAGTGTCATCACATGCGGGGGAGGAACCGCAGGGGCAAGTGCGGTATTAAAGAAGATCCTTGATAAAAAAGGCATTAAGCTGTCGTATTTTAAGGAGCTTTTGATGCCCGATAACAGCATGCTCTTCTACCAGATAAAGGTAGGCGACATCGTAAAGGAAAGGATATCGCAGGCTGATGAAAAGCTAAAGGCTATCAAAGAAGATATAGATCAGAAAAAGACGACCCTGATAGGTGACAGTACTATAAGTTCCGCATTGTTTGAACCCATGTACAGACTTAATTCAAAAACAAAAAAGTTTTATGCAGAGGATACATGTATCGGGTGCGGACTTTGTGCAAAGAACTGCCCCCAGCAGGTAATTGAGATTAAAGAGGGCAGACCTGTATGGAAAAAGGAAACCTGCTGTAAATGCAGTTCATGCATCAACAGATGTCCCGCAAAAGCCATACAGTATACGAAAAAGACCAGGAAAAGGAACCGCTATGTAAATCCTTATGTTTGATAGGATGCATACGATCAAAGAAAGGATCTTCACATGAAAAAAACTTACTATATCGTGACAATGACATTATCGGGACTGACACTGGTGCTGTTTGCCATACTTGCCCTTACAACAACAGAAGACAAGGGCGCTGCTTTTGCAAGTCTGATACTTGCTGCTGTAAGTGCAGGCTTTCTTACCGTTTCCATACTGGGATTTAAAAATAACAGTGTGAAATCGGGTGTGATCCTTGAAAAGGTCGGCATACTGCTTGTGGGATTTTCACTGCTTTTATTGGAAGTTGCGATCACTTCACCCGAAAATATGCCTAAGGCGATCGTTATGTTTGTTCTGTTTCTTGCAGCCGGAGTGTTCTGCTTAAAAAAAGGACTTGATATCATAAAAAATAATGAGGAAAACACCGAAACGCTTTTGAGAAATGATGAATGGAATACATATATCGAAAAGCTTTGTGTTAAGATGCCCTTTTTACGTGACACTTTAAGAGCTGGAGCATCCATTGATGATATCAGATTTACCGAAGCCCAGATAGGTGTATCATTTCCCGATGAATTAAAGGGACTTTATCTTACAAATGACGGTGATGATAATGAGATGCTTTGCGGTATGCTTCTTGGTTTCCACTTTTTAAGTCTTGAGGATATGAGATCGGAATGGCAAAGAAGCTATTCTGATACAAAGTGGGTGCCTATAAGTTCCGACGGCGGCGGAAACTTCATGGGTGTCGATCTTACCATAGATGATAAGGATTCATACGGAAAGGTCATCTTTTTTGGAAGGGATGAAAAGGAAAAGAGCATTCTTGCAAAAGATCTTAAGGAATTCTTTGCACGCTTCTCGCGTATCGTTGACAGTAATGACTTCTATATCGGTGAATATGATGATGAAAAGGTCATCCTTCTTGGAACCGATGATATCGATGAAGGAGCCTATACTCCGGATTATTTGAGAAAACCTGATTCCGTCAAATGATAAAAGGAGATCATGATGGATTTTGAAGAACTTGAAAAAGATATAGATCAGTTAAACAGCATCTATATAAAAGCCAATCATAAGAGCCGTGAAAGGTATTATGCTTTATATAATCAGATATATGAAAACCTTCTTAAAATGGAAAGTGAAGGGATCATCGAGCTTGAAGCCGATACTAAGGGACTTGGCTATCTGAGAGAACTTCAGATAAACGACGGACCCGAGTTTTCCTATACCGTCCATTTCTGGAAGAAGGATGACAAGACAAAAAGATACAGGGTGGGAGTATGCATAAGAGGTATACCCATCTGCAAACCGGATGACTAAAATAACACGTTAAAAAGATATGGAAAACATAACAAGAATAATATTCGTACGCCATGCTCAGGCCGAGTACGGAGAAGATGACAGGACAAGGCCTTTAACTGAGAGCGGCTTAAAGAACAGGGACATAGTTATCAAAACTTTAAAGGATATGAAGATAGACTGTTTTTTAAGCAGTCCCTATAAGAGAAGCTTTGATACGATAAAACCCGCCGCAGATCACTTTAAGCTTAACATTATAACAGATGAACGCTTTCGTGAAAGAAAGGTCGGTTCGTGGAAAGAAGGATGGCTTGAGAAAAGATGGGCAGATTTTTCATGCGCTGAGGAAGGCGGTGAGTGTCTTTTCTCGGTTCAGTCAAGAAATATAGAAGCGCTTGGCGAAGTACTTAAGGATCATGAAAATGAGACTGTTGTTATCGGGACTCACGGCACGGCATTATCGACCATTCTAAACTATTATGATAACAGTTTCGGTATCAGGGATTTTTTAAGGATAGTAAACCTGATGCCGTATATCATAGAACTTGATTTTGAAAAGGACAGGCTCACAGATAAAAAAGAGCTTGCCTATGTTGAAACAGAACTAAAACTCTGAATAGATTAAGAAATAAAGGAGATCAGAATGAAAAGGATCTTACCTGCATTTATATGTATCATCATACTCATATCTTTATGTGCTTGTCAGATAAGCTCTGACAAAAAGATGAGCGAAGAAGAGATAGAAAGCATGAAGGCAGAATTCGCTGCCTACCTTAAGGAAACCTATCCCGATGAGACCTTTACTATAGAGATCTGGCAGGAATACGGAAAGAGAACAGGGGCAGCCGGACTTCCCGATTATGAGGGCTATCTTATAAGACAGGTCATCACCGATTCAAAAGGCAACCGCTTCAAGGTATTTACAAGCGACGAGGGCAGTTCCATCTTTAATATTAAGCGGGTATATTCCGATGATTACCAGCTTGTTTTGGACGGCAGGAAACACTACAACGAAAAAGGACAGTCGGTCGTTTTAGATGAAGACGGCAATGTCAAGTACGTACTTGATCCCTGAAAAACACCCTATAACGACATAAATAATTTTGACGATAAGGAGCATATATGGCAGAGGAATTTTTGACATTAATGGCAGATCTTGATGATGAATCCCAAAAGATAATGAGTGACTGGTATAAAGAGTTACAAAAAAATGGCTTTAAGGGAGTTCAGACTCCGAATCTCCCGTTCCATATAAGCATGGGATGCTTTTCACTTGATAAGGAAAAGGAAGTCGTTGAGGAGATGAACAGACTGGCAGCTGAGTTTAGCGAAATACCTGTACATTTAAGCCATATGGGAATGTTTGCAGGAGGGAAGGTACTTTTTGCTGCTCCCGACATGAATCCTGCAGGTCTTTTAGACTTAAGACAGGCTATAAAAACAAAGACCGATGATAAATTCCCCTGGACACCTCATGCGACGATACTGATAGATGAAGCCAAGATCGTTCAGAAAGCATTACCTGTCTTTATCGAGCATTTCCATCCATTCATGGGAAAGATAGTCAGACTGCACCTGTGTGCCTTCTGGCCCACAAGAGAGATAAAGGCGGTATCACTTAAAAAGTGACCGGCTGAAAGGAGCGCACATGAAACAATACAGGCTTCCGATAATAATGCTTGCTGTATTTGAGACAGTAGCGGTAACACTCTGGCTTACAAAAGATAATCTTTTTTATCTTTTAAACTTCAGCTATATAGGCATATCTATATCACTGGGGATGTTTCTGTTCATAAAAAAGTACAAACATGCCCGCCGCATAGTACAGCTGCTTGTAGGGTTATATATGCTGATCTATCTGGGACTGATCTGTCAGGAAAACATGCAGATAGAAGGTTTCTGGTATTACCTTTTTACCGGAGTATTCGAAGCGGCTACGATACACTATGCCGTTGCAAAGATATTCGGGCCGCTCATCTTCGGGCGAGGCTGGTGCGGATATGCATGCTGGACAGCAATGGTTTTGGATTTCCTTCCGTACAAGGTGCCAGAGAAACCCGGGAAAAAACTTGGCTTTATAAGATATATAACTTTTGTTTTATCACTTGTTTTTGTATCGGCACTGTTTCTTGCAAAAGTTCAGAATATCGAACGCATAATGTTTGTGGCCTTTATAGTCGGAAATATAGTCTACTACGCTGTCGGAATAGCTCTGGCATTTGCCTTTAAGGACAACAGGGCATTTTGTAAATATATATGTCCGATAACCGTTTTCCTAAAGCCGATGAGCTACTTTTCACTGATAAGGATCAAGTGTGACAAGGATAAATGCATATCCTGCGGTAAATGCAAGCGGGTATGCCCGATGGAAGTGGATGTTACCGATAATTCAAGGAAACGAAAGAACGCCACGGAGTGTATCCTTTGTATGGAATGTGCGAAAAACTGCCCGAAGGATGCACTATGAAGGAATGATAAAAAAGGAGAGCGTATGATAACAGTGAACCTTTACTATAAGGGGATAAACAAAAATGCACTTGCTTTTGCAAAAGAGATGGAAGCATCAGGTATCGCGGATGCCATCCGCTCAGAAAAAGGAAATCTTCGGTATGAATACTTTCAGCCCATAGACGATCCCGAAACCGTTCTGCTCATAGACTCATGGACGGATCAGGCGGCTATAGATGCACATCATGCATCTCCCATGATGAAACAGCTTGCTGATCTTCGTGACAAGTATGATCTTCACATGACCATGGAGCGTTTTGTAAGCGATAAATATGAATCGGATGAGAAGTACTTAAGAAGATGACTTACAGTATTTATGTCGAAAAGGAGTGTATATAAGTGATCAGATACGGAGAGTATATTACAGCGGAAGAATATATGGGACTGCGAAAAATGGTCGGATGGGTTGAATTTCCGCTTGAGCAGGCTCAGGCATGTATAGATAAAGCATATATGATCCTTTGTGTGCGGGATGATGAAAAGGCTATCGGAGTTGTCAGGCTGCTCTGGGATGGGGGATATATTGCTTTTCTGTCGGATGTCATCGTAGATCCAGAATATCAGGGTATGGGAATAGGACGAAAACTTGTTGAAGAAAGCATCCAAAAACTCAAAGACGGGATGAAACCCGGATACAAAGTAAAACTGACATTAAATTCGGCTATTGGAAAAGAACCGTTTTATGAGAAATTTGGCTTTAGGGTACGCCCAAACGATGATGCGGGGCCGGGGATGGATCAATGGCTGATAATGGATGAGAGACAGATCTAAAGAGGATAATTGATATGGGAAGTCCGGATTCATGGGCTTCCCATTATTTATAGCGAATATCATAATGCTTTACAAATTACTAATATATTGATATTATTTGACTAAATCACCAAAAACTATTAAAATATTAATAGTACAGGAGGAACTCAAGTGGAAGAATTTGATGGATTATTATTTGCGCCGTCTGATGTGGCTTACGAGCTTGCAAAGCGCTTGAAAAGTATAAGAAAAAGAAAGAAGATAACACAGCAGCAGCTTGCTTTACGTTGTAATGTAAGTTATGCATCTCTTTGCAGATTTGAACAGACAGGATTAATATCATTGGAATCATTTATCAAACTGACCATGGAGCTTGGAGTGATAGATGAGGTCAGGGATCTTTTCACGCGTCCGGTTTATTCCAGTATAGAGGAGGTCTTGAATGACAGATAGCAGGAAACTGGAAGTATATTATCATGGCAGACTGGTCGGGTATCTGGCAGAAACACCAGATCATATGGTGGCTTTTCAGTATAGTGATGAATGGTTAAGAAACGGATTCTCGATCAGCCCACTGTCACTTCCGCTTAACAACAATGTGTTCATTCCTCCCGAAAAATGCCGTCAACGGTTTAACGGTCTTTTTGGAGTATTTGCAGACAGTCTTCCCGATACATGGGGAGAATTGCTGCTTGACAGACACTTAAAAACGCTGGGGATAGATAAAGGTGACATATCGACGATTGACAGACTTGCTTATATCGGCCAAGCCGGAATGGGAGCTCTGGAGTATTTTCCCGTAAAAGAGTCTGATTTTAATCTTGATGCATCGGGACTTGATTATGATCAGATATCCCTGGAATGCGAAAAGGTTTTGTCATCAAAGGAGACCGATCAGTTAGACATGTTATACAGACTCGGAGGATCCAGTGGCGGAACAAGGCCGAAGATATGGATCAGGGAAGGAGACAAAGACTGGATAGTTAAGTTTCCTGCAGGTAATGATCCTGCTATAAGCGGCAGGAGAGAATATGCTTATTCTTTATGTGCAAAAGACTGCGGTATTGTTATGAGCGAAACGGCACTGGCGGATTCATCTGTCTGTGACGGATACTTTAAGACAGTAAGATTTGACCGGGAGAAAGGTAAGAAGATATTCTGTGTAACATTCTCAGGTCTTCTTGAGGCTGATTTTCGTGCTCCTTCATGTGACTATGGCACATATATGAAACTGATTCAGATGCTTACAAGAGATAACAGGGAAGATAAGGAACAGATGTATCGTGTGATGTGTTTTAACATACTTACCCATAACAGGGATGATCACACTAAGAATTTTTCTTTCCTTTATACGAATGAAAAAGGATGGAGACTCGCACCGGCATATGATCTTACATACAGCGACACCTACTGGGGAGAACATACTACATCTGTATGCGGCAAGGGGAAAGATATATCCGATGAGGACCTGATAAAGACAGGTGTTAACGGAGGACTTTCAAAGGCATTTTGCAAAGAGGTTCTAAATGAGATAAGAGAAAAGATCGGTGCATTAAGCAGATATCTTTGAGCAGATCAAATAAGAGGATCAGAAATTGAAATAAGAAACTCGTTTAACTGAGCTTATTTCAAAAAGTACGTATTCTTTGAAATAAGTACTACTCCGATCAATAATAAAAAGGGTTTATCATAATGAAGTATGCAGTCATATCAGATATACATGGAAATTATCCGGCACTAAAAGCGGTGCTTCAGGATGCTGAAAATCAGGAAATATCTCATTTCATTTTTGCAGGGGATTACTGCATCAGCGGTCCCTGGCCGGATGAATGTATCGCTGAAATAAGATCAATAAAAGAAAAGCACGTTATACGCGGAAATGAAGAGAAATATCTGGAAAACCTTATCGGGAAAGATCAGTCCTTGTGGACAGACGGGCAGATGCAGATCTCTTACTGGTGTTATAAAAACATTAGCTCTGATCACCTGGATTATCTTCTTGGTCTGCCGCATAAAGATGAATTTGAAAGTAACGGGATCACGATTCACGTGGCTCATTCATCCATGGATTTTCTTGGAACATATCCCTTTTATACATGGAATTCGGTGACAGTTGCCGAAAGGAACAGACAACCCTATAGCGATCCCGGAGCGATTCTTGCGGATATGAAAAAAGAAATGGATCAGGATTCTTCTTTTAAAGAAGCCGTGGATAAGCTTGAGAGAGGAATATATATCTTTGGCCATTCTCACGTACAGAGTTCATATATGGACAGGGATAAGGGAATATATCTGATAAATCCGGGTTCATGCGGTCTGCCTTTGGATGGGATCAGAGGCAATGTTCCGTATACGATATTAGAGATCAGTGATGAAGGGCAGGTATCCATTGAAGAAAAAAGGGTTCCGTTTGATAAGGAAAGATACATAAACGAAGTAATGCTCACAAGTCAGTTTAAAGAAGCCAATATCTGGAGCCGGGTGATATTTAGAGAACAGATAACGGCCCTGGAGCATATGTATTTCTTTCTTGCTTTCGTAGAACAGTATTCCAAGGATATAGGAGATTTCAGAAGACCTTATTGTCTGGAAACGTGGGAAAGAGCGTTTGAATTATGGGATCAAAAACTTGAGGATCAGAAATTGAAATAAGCGATCATTTTGAACTTGCTTATTTCAAAAACTATATACTTTTTGAAATAAGCGCGGTATAATGAAGGTGTTATTTCAAAAAAGGAGAAAAAATGAATCGAGCAGGAGAACTGATCAACAATTTAAGTGGTGAAGCAGCCTATAAATCTTTTAAGCCAACTCCGTTACCGCCAAATCCTAAATTGGACATTAACAGTGACATGGAAAGAAAACTTGTTGATGCGAATAGAGATTTAGCAAGGCTTGATACTGCAGCCAGATTTATTCCGAATGCGGGATTATTTGTTTCAATGTATGTGAGAAAAGAAGCTCTTATATCTTCACAGATTGAAGACACACAGTGCACATTGGATGATGTTCTGGATCCGGGGATGGATATTAATGCAAATCTTGATGTTGCGGATGTAGTTAATTATGTTAAGGCCTGTTCACATGCTATCGATAGATTGAACGAGCTTCCATTGTGTAACAGGCTTTTAAGGGAAATACATGAACAGCTTCTTTCGGGTGTGAGAGGTCAGGAGAAAAATCCGGGCGAGTTTAGAAAATCGCAGAATTGGATAGGGGCAGCAAACTGCACACTCAATGATGCCAGATATATTCCGCCAAACGTTGATGATATGATACGCGCAATGGATGAACTGGAACAGTATATGAATGAAGATGATGATTATGATCCGCTTATAAGGATAGCACTTATACATTATCAATTTGAAACGATTCATCCGTTTCTTGATGGTAATGGTAGAGTCGGACGCCTTATGATCCTGTTGTATCTCATGGTGCATGGTTGTATATCAAAGCCCATAATTTATATTTCGTATTTTCTTAAGAAAAATCAGATTGAATATTATGATCGTATATCTGAGGTGAGAAAAAGCGGCAACTATGAGCAATGGGTAAGTTTTTTTCTTGAAGCTGTTTCGACAGCGGCAAGAGATTCATTAAATACGATCGAAAAACTCAATGATCTGCATGAACAAAATATCGAAAAACTGCCAAAGACTACTCGCACAAAAGATAATGTCAGAAAGCTTTTTGACTATATTGAGCAATACCCGATAATTGATATTAAGAGAACTGCCAAAGAGCTGGGAGTAAGCTATAACACAATTTCTGCAGCAATAAAAAAACTGGAACAGATCAATATATTAAAGGAAAAAACCAACGCGGCGAGAAACCGTGTTTACATTTATGATGAGTACCTTCAGATTCTGAGAAAAGATACATAAAAACGGCAAATATCATTAGCTTTAGGGGAATAAGGAATATGATGATAATAATCTCAATATTTGCGTTATTGTTTCTGTTTATTAACTATGACAGCTTGGGAACTCTTGTAAATCCCGGGTTTGTTTCTCTATATGATCAGTATCTGTTTAGAAAACCATTCTATAATTCTGAATGGATATTGAGATATCTGGAAAAGCAACAGATCCATGACAGACTTTTCGGGGAGCTTACGACACAGGTTCAGGGTACAAGCAGCCCCATAGCTTTTACCTTTGCACCCTTCTGGGTCTATGTAGACAGATGGCTGATGGCAATGTTCTTTATTGCGATGATCCTGCTTGTGATAAACAGGATCCTCGTTTTGATAAAGGTGTTGCCTGAATACATTGCGGATATACCGGTATATTCCATGATCATTCTTTCGATCGCTGGATATTATCTGGCTGTAAGGATCCTTGGAGGCTATATGCCACAAAAGGCCGGTTTTCATACGACTGTTTTATTGCTTGTCATATACTCTGTCTTTGCGATTGTTTTGGGGATTATCCGCAAGAAATCGGTTGATGGAAATAACAGTAAACCTGAAGAAAAGGAAAAAAATAAGAATAGGATGATGATCGCGACAATAGTCGTGATCATTCAGGTACTTGTGTTTATTATCCTTCCTGGAAAGTTTATGATCGATGCAATAAAGCTGAGCGCAGACTACAGGAATACTAATCTGGGATCATTTGATCCCTACAAAATGACAGTTCGTTATGACCTGGAAAGAAACGGCTTTGCGGGAAACTTTGCAAACCAGGCGGTGGATACTGAGGATGGGCTCTATTTTATTGAGAGAGAGACAGATCTTAAGGATTCTGATGAAGATGCAGAAAGCTATGAAACAGAGAGTTTTGAACGCAGGATCACGTATATTCGAAAACTGGATGAGAATGGCAGCATAACCGATATATGTAAATCCAAAAGCGATGATAGTAAACGGGATTATAACTATATAAATATAGGTTATGCGAACGGTTATATTTATGCTTCAACAAATTATTATATTTCCAGGATCGATCCAAAGGACGGTTTAGAGGTTGAAGTGATCACAGCTGCAACTGATTACATCATAGCTGAAATGTGCGTCGTTGATGATAAGCTTTACTACATGGAAATTCCTGAGGATTATGAATCTTCTATGATATCATCCGCGTGGGTGTGTGAGATCAAAGGAGATGATCTGTCTAAACCGCAACTTTATACATCCGATCTGGACCGGGGAGTCTTCACAAGATTTAATCAGTTTGACTCATCAAGTTTACTGACAAATATGGTTATTGGAGATTTTTTAAAGGATCGTTACTGGCAGGGCGGCAGATATCAGAAATGTGACGGAAGATCATTTTATGTGATGGAAAGTTACGGGTGGAACGATAAGTATGTGCCGACTCAGCTTATCATCGTAGATGATTCGGATCCTAAGAATGCCGTTTCTATTGAGAAGGTCGGTGGTTTTAATATTTATAACGAAAGCATCTATTATGTTCAGTTAAAAGAGAATGGTCTGGATGTATGTAAGTGTGACCTGAACGGTTCGAACACAGAGGTTCTCGATACATATACCTGTGACATAGACCTTTCTAAAAATTCTTATCAATCTATTTACAGAGTCATTATCGGACAGGGAAAGATATATGTATCAGCGATCGGGTACATATTCCCTAAAGATGCTCCCTGGGATGGATGGTATATGGATTACGGCTCAATACAGTTTATGACGGATCTGAAATAGCATGTCGCTTAATAGAAAATCGGAGAATTCTTCAAATATACTAATGATCGATCGGAGTCGGCCATCGACAATAGGGGATATATACCCTGTGATGTAAACATGAAAATGAGTAAGATGAATGCCTACAATTAGTCATTTTTATAAAGACTGAAGACGAAAGATTCTATCTTTTGCAGAAAGATTAAGGAGAAAGATTATGATAGTAGAGATAACTGATCCCAATGAGAAGCAGGCCATAGCAAGAACAGTGCTGGAAGCCTTAAACGAATGGTTTGAGATCAAAGAGAGCAGGGAAGGCTATATAAGAGACTGCGCCGATCAGACATTTATCGCAGCAAAAGAGGACGGCAAGGCTGTAGGATTTCTTTGTTTAAAGGAAACAGGAAATGCTACCGTTGAACTTGCTGTCATGGGTGTGTTAAAGGATCATCACAGGAATGGTTACGGGCGCAAACTCGTTGAAAGAGCAAAAGAAGCTGCCGTTAATATGGGTTATGAATTCATGCAGGTAAAGACCGTCAGGATGGGAATGTATGAAGACTATGACAGAACAAATGAGTTCTATATCAGCTGCGGTTTTAAGGAGTTTGAAGTATTCCCGCTTTACTGGGATGAGGCTAATCCGTGTCAGATATATGTGATGAGTCTTAAAGGATAAGAGAGTCTGGCAATCAGGAGATTTTCTTCCAAATTAGTAACGGATACAGGGCTCAAAAATACAAAAAACGCAACTTAGACATGCTTTATCGCAACTAAGCACATGATATATTGAACATTCATCTTTTTGACGATAAGATTCGTTTGTAAACAAAAAAACAGACAGATCCGGGAGGAAAAGAAGATGAAAAACGTTTGGGAGAAATACTTAAGAGGAATATTATTCTTATACTTTGAGATATATACTGCAGCAACACTCATAAACAGTGTGATATATCTTGCACAGGGTGTATATGAGGACCCTTCGGGCAACTGGCATGAGATAGACAGAGCTGTGATAGTACTTGTAGCCGTTATCGCTTATGCGCTTATAAGATACATCAAGGTAAACAACTTCTTTTTAAAGGTTGTTATCGTATATGTACCTACAATGCTTTTGGTCTTTCTGTATGTTTTCCTTCGCGGGCTTACCGTTGAACTGGCTAAAAGCGCATACAGAGACATTTTTATAAACTATACGGCAGGATTTGTTTTTGTGACGATCGTTGTCCTTATAGTAAATGTGATCAGAAAGAAGAAAGTTAAGGCAGATGAAGCTGATTAAGACAAGAGAAGAAGATCTTTTGGAAAACTATCTTGAACTTCATTATGACAGGATCGATGAAGAGACTGAAGCGGTACTGGACAGACTTCGGGATACGCTTAAGTATATCGAAGGTACATGCGAAGACAAAAAGGTCAATATAGCCGTCAGGGATATCTTCTATTTTGAGACGGTGGACAGGAAGATATTCGCATACACAAAGGATATGTGTGTGGAGGTTAAGGAAGCTTTAAGGGACATAATAGACGAATATTCAAAGATAGGCTTTGTGAGGATCAGCAAATCCTCGGTTGTAAATATCTATAAGATAAAAAAGCTTGAGGGTGATCTGAACATGAGGGTTATAATACATCTTAAAAATGATGAGAAGCTTATCATGAACAGAAGCTACAAGAAGGAATTTTACGATAAGCTGTCAAAGACTGAGAGGAAGACTGTATGAGACTGATCAACAGAAAGAATTTCATATCGATCACATGCATCAGCTTTACTCTTATTGTCATGGTCAAGCTGATAGCTGAAAAGATAATGGGCTTTACGGATGAGAATTACTCCGGAAATATTTTTGTATGTCTTTTGATATCCGTACTTGTAACGTTCATTCTGGCACTTCATTACTATCTTCAGAACTTTCCGTTCATACCGGTGTTTATCGCCCAGTACATACTGGTGACAGGAATTGCGTTGGGGATGATAAAGATCATGGGCTCATTTACGGATATAGCAAAGAGTGCTTATCGCGACATGATCATATCGGTGACGATCCCGTTTATCGTATGTGCGATAGTATATTATATATCTTTCTACAGACAGATAAGGAAAGCAAATGAGATAATCGAAAGGATAAGTGAACAGCAGGTGTAAATATGAGTCTTGATTACAGTGATGTACAAAAAATCGCAAAAGAAACCATACGATTCATCAAAACAAAAATATGTCCCGGCATGACATTAAAGGAAATACGTGCGCTTTGCGAGGATAAGATGATAGATCTTGGAGCGGATTCGTTCTGGTACTGGGATATAGGGGCCTTTGTGTTTGCGGGTGATGAGACCACTGTTTCTGTATCGGGCAGAGAATATGTAACTTCAGACAGAGTTATAGGAAAAGATGATATCATCACGATAGATTTAAGCCCTCAGTCAGGTGATACCTGGGGAGACTATGCAAGGACGATAATCATTGAAAACGGCAGGGTCGTTAATGAGATCGAAGATATATCAAACAATGAGTGGAGAAACGGTCTTCTTATGGAAAAGAAGCTCCACGATAAGATGACACAGATCGTAAGTGAAGATATGACATTTGAGGATCTGTATTATCAGATAAATGACTATATAAAGTCCGAAGGTTATATAAATCTGGATTTCATGGGTAATCTTGGACATTCGATAGTTCGAAACAAGGATGACAGGATATATATAGAAAAGGGCAACATGGCAAAGCTTGGTGATGTAAATTTCTTTACTTTTGAACCGCATATCAGTATAGGCGGGTCAAAATACGGCTTTAAAAGGGAGAATATATACTATTTTGAAGACGGCAAGATAAAGGAATTGTAGGAGATCATAAACTTTTCTTTAGCAAAACATAAGAAATACTTTATTAATTAGCCACAGTTTGTCCACAATTTAAATTTGACACTCCACACGACTAAAGTCGTGGGATTCCAGCTACCTGCCACTACATAGTGGCTGACCAGTCCGTTTCCGGTAGGTCGCAGTGCAAGGTATGGGTATGCCATTACCCATCGCAGGGCAGAACATATAGTTCCCTACGCAGTATGCCTGATATCTCTATCGCCGGCATACTCAGTTGAGTTGCAGATGTTCATGGCTCCAAGCACGTCCCTGTGTATGTGGAATCCACATTTGCAGG
>JAEERY010000085.1 GCA_016286035.1 Lachnospiraceae bacterium | reverse complement strand
TCTACAGAAGCATGTTATATCAACAAGACTTTGGTCGAGAAACTCGGTTACGAAGTCCCTGATGTACTCACATGGGATTATGTATGGGAAGTATCAGAGAAGGCAATGGAAAAGGATGAAGAAGGTAACTTTAAGGTCAACGGCCAGAAAGTTTTGATACCTTTTATATATAAGTCTACCGACAATATGATGATCCAGATGCTTAAGCAGAAGAATGCACCCTATTCAACATCTGAGGGAGAGATCGGAATATTTAATGATACTACCAGGGATTTGTTGTATACGGTAGCCAAACATGCCGAGACAGGAGCGTTCTCCACGTTTAAGATATCCAGCTATCCCGGCAATTTCCTAAACGCCGGACAATGCATTTTTGCGATAGATTCAACGGCGGGTGCCACTTGGATGGGTTCGCATGCCCCGCTTTCGGATATTCATGAGAGCAAGAAAGTGGAATTTGAGACCGCAGTAAGACCTGTTCCCCAGTTTGATACAACCGATATATCGATGATATCTCAGGGACCTTCCATATGTATCTTTAATAAAGAAGATACCGGTGAAGTGTTAGCTTCATGGTTGTTTGCACAGTATATGCTCACGGATGAAGTACAGATGGCATACTCAGAGACCGAAGGTTACGTTCCGGTAACGACAAAGGCAAGAAATAATCCGGAATATATCGATTATCTTAACAGGGAAGGCGAAGATCATTCCGCGCATTATGAAGTAAAGATACAGGCCGCAAAGCTTTTGCTTGCAAATTCTGAGAATACTTTTGTCACACCTGTTTTTAACGGGTCGGCTTCTTTAAGAGATGCGTCGGGACAGATGATAGAGGAAGTGACCAAAGCCCGTCGCCGTAAGATCACGGTGGATGACGCCTTTATAGACAAACTATACGGCAATATGAGATCCCTTTATCGACTTGATTCTGCCACAGCGGCAGGTAGAGATGCTTCGGATAAGGAACTTGGAAAGCTTCCGAGTGCATCACGAAATCTTTTGATCATCCTCTTGATCTTATGGATAACGATAATCATTTATATAACAGTAAGCAAGCAACAACGTTTGAACAAATAGAAAATCCGCGCAAAAGCGCGGATTTTAATATTTTGATCATATAAATACTATATGGATTATTGCTGCATATTACTGCAATCAAGATGCATTCTGAAGGTTGACCCGATTGTCAGATTCCACCATTCTTTTTCACTAAGAGCAAATCCTATAGATGGCATAGACTCTAAATCATCAGAATTCTTTATTTCTTCCCAAGAAGTCTTAAATACCGCTTTCTGCTCTTTATTAAGAACGCTTGGTGCGATCACATCAAACAATGTGTCATAAACATCCATGATCGCATGTATATCTCCGCCGTTCTTATTTGCCACACTGAATACATCTTCAGCAACAATATCGAAATCTACAAATCCATCATCTGTACTCTGAACATAACACATATACCAAAGATCACCATCACTAAACTGGAAAGAAAACCATCCGTCTCTATGATTGCCATAGCTTATCTCGCCGATATTTTCTGCTGTTTCATATAGTTTATCCATCGGGAAATAGTATAAGTCGATATTGTCAGCGATCACATGTCCATCCTCATTTACTTTCCATGGACCGGACGCCGCTTCTCCTGCATAATCCAAGGTAAAGGTTAACTTAATGAAAGGATTCGATCCAAAACAGTCCCACACCAGATCTATAACAGGATCTGCACCTTCAAAAGGACCTTCTGCATAGAAATCAACATCATCCGTTGATTTAAGGGTGTCAATAAACGTAGCGTAGTCACTCTTAGTCTCATCACTCATCATAAATGAAAGGCTGTTAAAAAAATCTGATTCAGAAGTGACGATCTCAGATAGTTTCAGATTCTCATCTTTCTTAACAGTTATATCCAAACGATATTCATTCTCTGCTTTCCTGACAAGATTATATGTATAATTCTTTTTGAGCCAATCTGCATCATTACCGACACGAACAGATCCATCGCTTTTTATGCATACATAATCTTCATCCGTATATCCGCCATACTTCGATGCAATCTCCGCAAACTCAGGAAAAGGAAACCTTCCGATATCGACACCATTAACAATATAGTATCCCGGTTCAGATTCCTCCCATAAGGTATTTCCTTTAATGACCTGATCGGAAGAATCATTTGTTTCCTCTTTTGCGTCAACTGTGTTTTGACTCTCAGACGAAACAGACGGATCCTTGGCATTTGACCCGCATGCACTGAGACAGATCATTGTTATGCATAATATGACCGCTATTATTCTCTTCTTCATTGTTAATCACCTCTTTAATCCTCTGTTTTGGTAGTTTTACGCACACATATAATAATTTTACCTTTGTTAATTGTCAAGAAAAAGGCACTGACTTTCGTCAGTGCCTGATAGTTTCGGGTTAAGGAAGAAATACCCCCGTTTGGGGTTAACAGCCGGTCTGCCCGGCTATTAAGGAAGGTATTTCTTTCTTATGGGGTATAGCAAAAAACTACAAAATGTATTGGGGGGTTACATCTAGTATAATAATCC
>JAEERY010000084.1 GCA_016286035.1 Lachnospiraceae bacterium | reverse complement strand
CAAAGAAAGATATCATCTGTTTGAAGCACCAACTGTAAGAATCCTTGCAGTAGATGATACCAAAGTAAACTTAAAGCTTTTCAAAAAGCTTATCGAACCTTCGCTTATCACAGTTGATACAGCGCAAAATGGTGAAGAAGCGTTGGAACTCGTTACCAGGTTCAAGTATGACATTATATTTATGGATCACCTCATGCCGGGAATGGACGGAATCGAAACTTTCACCAGGATGAAGGAACTTTCTGATAACCTGAATAAAGATACACCTGTCATCATGCTTACAGCTAATGCTATGACCGGTATGAGAGAAGAGTATCTTGGAATTGGATTTAAAGATTATCTGCCTAAGCCTGTTAAGGGAGAAAAGCTGGAACTTATGATCATGAATTACCTTCCTAAAGACAAGTTCACTGTTATAGATCATGAAGGCGAATGATTTAAATATCAAAAACTAAGGGAAAAAACTTATAAAGAGCTTAAACAAAATAATTCCAATACAAAAGGAAAGCGATTATCGCTTTCCTTTTGTTATAACGCTATTTCCGACTTGTCGTCACACAGATCTTCGATCTCATAGGAGATATTACAACTGCTCTCAAACTCTTCAAGCCAGTTGTTTAGTACTCTGTTTGCAGCAATCTTACCATTATCTGTATTAGTACCTGAAAGAAGTACCACATACTGATTTCTGCCATATTGGGCAGCTACATCACCAACACGAAGAGTCTTGCCGATAAGACGGCCAAGCTGTCTCTCTAAATTGATGATGCTAAGACTTGTTGCAGGTTTTTTCAAAGTCAGAGTGAAAAGAACTAACTGATAGCTGGTGTCTATTCGCTTAAGATTTCTTGAAAGGAATCTGTAGAGATTCTTGAAGGAATCATAATCTACAAGATAAGCACCTCTATCAAGTCCATTTTCATTTATCATGGTCTTAAGAACAGAAATGTCCACAGAACCACGATGTTTTGAAACCTCATGAACACTGTCTACACCATCCTCATATAAGAGGAAACCATGTTTTGAATGCTGCTTTACATAATAAAGAGCTTTGTCTGCATGGTCTTTCAGGGTCTTAAGGTCATTGCCATTTATACCCGAAATAGCAATTCCTATAGAAGCTGAAATAGTCTGACCGATCCTCTCATCAACCATGTCACCGATAAGATACTCGACCTTTTCGATTATGCGGCGACATCTTTCTGCGAGCTGATCGGGTTCCGTAAAATTACGGTAAAATATAATAAATTCATCTCCTCCGAGCCTCATCAGAATATCTTCATTTCTGATAAAACTCTTTAAAATCTCAGCGAAACGCTTGAGAATTCGATCACCCATGGCATGACCATAGGTATCATTAACGCTTTTGAAATGATCAATATCGATCATTAAAAGAGCACCAGCCGGATCATCACCCTCTAGAACATTTATGATCTGCTGTTCCCCACTTGCACGGTTATTTAAACCCGTTAATGGATCGATGTAAGAATACATAGCCAGGTCCTGGTTTTGCATCTCCTGATCAGGAGATCTGTTCTTCCTTGTCATGAGCATTCTCCTATCGTATGTCATCTGCATGGCAGATGACATACGGGTCGAAAATATAATAAAACCCCTACTACATTTATAATAAGATAGCAAATTTGTAATTTCTACAAACCTTGCTTGAAAAAGTGCTTAACGGTAATGAAAAAAGGGGGTGAAAGATATATAATTGAGTTCATAGAAAACACAGAAAAGCTGCATTTAAGGCAGTGCCATGGAGACAATCAATTAAAAACAGACAGCAGAGGTATGTATGGATATCAGTAAAGTGATCTCAGAAATCAAAAAAATAGAAGGAACTGACGTTGAAACAGGTCTTGAATACTGTGCATCAGACGAAGAGATCTATGTTGAAACAGTGCAGGATTTCCTTGAAGATGACAGAGGAAGTGCTGTTCAGGAAGCTTTTACCCAAAATGATATAGATTCATATCATATAAACGCACATGCCCTCAAAAACCTGTGCTATACACTTGGACTTAACGAACTTGGAGATAAAGCTAAAGAGCTTGATGATGCTGCAAAAATTAAGGACTTTGAATATATCAAAGCCCATAATGAAGAACTAATGTCAATGTATAAAGACTATACAAGCCGTCTAAAAACAATAATAGAGGAATGATAGTTCATTTTGCTATTATTACACGGCAATAATACCTGATAAATAAACTATGTGGAGCTTTAATAGATCGCAGTAGATGCTATTATAGCTCCCTTTTCATCTATGTCAAAACTCCATATCGCATGAGTCGGGAGCCTGTGCTCTGTAAGATACCAGGTTCCATCTATAACTCCCATATAATAAGGCGTTCCGCCT
>JAEERY010000083.1 GCA_016286035.1 Lachnospiraceae bacterium | reverse complement strand
GAACGATCCCCAGAGCATATGTGACAGCAGCATGGAATAAGAACAGGGTAGATGCAGAGGATCAGGCAAGGAGATACTGCAGGGAGCTTGTCAAGGCAGGCTACCTGCCTCTTTGTCCGATCCTTGCTTTTTCAGACATCATAGACAAGGATGATCCCGATGCAGAAAAGAAACGCAGGGAGATGTCGGAAGACCTTTTGAAGCGAGCCAGATTCTTAGTGGTATGCGGAAATAAGATCAATGATGATGTAAGAGCAGATATATCGATCGCCAGGAGGAGTAAAGTGATACCTACCACACTTGAAGGAGTTCTTGAGTGCGGTGACCAGTGAAGGGAAGTGGATAGATGATCCAGGAAGAAGTTGAGAACAAGACCGTGAACCTTGCGGTAAGGACCGGGAAGGTAACAGCAAAAGAGTTATACGTAGCGCTCAGAGCCTATATGCGTTACCGTCAGAATAAGAACCGGACAAAACAGACTGATATCACCATAAAGGGAAAACAGTCTGTAAAGGAACTCATCGGTCAGGGACAGGGTGTATCGAGCATGGAGATAGCCGATAACGGCCTTAGGGAATTCAAAAAGATCGCAAACAGGTACGGAGTGGACTTTGCCATCATTAAGGACAGAAAGGAAGATCCGCCCAAATACACGGTATTTTTCAAAGCCAAGGATGCTGATGCCATCACAGCCGTATTAAAAGAATACGGTGATAAGATGACAAAGAGAAAACAGGCTGAGAACGAGCGTCCGAGCGTGCTTGAGAAACTGAAGGCATTTAAAGAGATAGTGGCTAATACACCACACAGAAACAGAGAGAAGAGAAAGGAGCAGGAGCGATGACAAAGAAGTCAAAGAAACTCCTGCTCCTTAACTTTCCGTATATCCTCACCGCATTGCTTGCAACTAACGTAGGCGAGGCATTCAGGATAGCGGGTGGCAATAATGTATCTGAAAAGTTAAGGAGTGTCATCCTGGACGGATGTTTTGGCAAGGCTTTTGTAAACCCTCTGCCAAGCATCCATCCTGCTGATCTTTTAACCGGGATAGCGATAGGAGGGATACTTAAGCTCGCGGTATATATGAAAAGTAAGAATGCGAAGAACTTTCGACATAACATAGAATACGGATCAGCCAGATGGGGCACGCATGAGGATATAGAGCCATATATGGATCCGGAGTTTAAGAATAACGTCATCCTTTCTCAGACAGAACGAATAACGATGAACAGCAGACCGGAGAACCCTAAATATGCACGTAACAAAAACGTACTGGTCATAGGTGGTTCCGGTTCCGGCAAGACGAGATTCTTCATAAAACCGAACATCCTTCAGATGAATTCCTCATTCGTTGTCACGGATCCGAAAGGACAGGTCGTCTGCGAGGTCGGAAAAGTACTCGAGAAGAATGATTACAGTATAAAGATCTTTAACACGATCAACTTTAAAAAGAGTATGCACTATAACCCCTTTGAATACATACATGACGAGAAGGACATACTTAAGATGGTGACAACACTCATAGCCAACACAAAAGGTGGAGGCAAGAGCAATGACGAGTTCTGGGAGAAAGCAGAGAAACTCCTCTACTGTGCATTGATAGGGTATATACATTATGAAGCACCGAAGGAAGAACAGAACTTCATAACACTGCTTGAGATGATCAATGCGATGGAAGTAAGGGAGGATGATGAGGACTTTAAGAATCCGGTTGATCTGATGTTTGACCAGCTGGCAAAACGTAGCCCTGAACACTTCGCAGTGCGCCAATATGCTAAGTACAAATTGGCGGCCGGAAAGACAGCAAAGAGCATACTCGTAAGCTGCGGAGCAAGGCTTGCTCCGTTTGATATAAAAGAGCTGAGAGAGATAACAAGATACGATGAACTTGAACTTGATATGACAGGTGACCGTAAGACGGCACTGTTCCTTATCATGTCGGATACCGATGCTACTTTTAACTTTCTTATCAGCATGATCTATACGCAGTTATTTAATCTGTTATGCGAAATAGCAGATGATGTATATAACGGCAGACTGCCTGTACATGTAAGATGCCTTATAGATGAGATGGCAAACATCGGCCAGATCCCGAACCTTGAAAAACTCATGGCAACGATACGAAGCAGGGAGATATCGGCAGCTTTGGTACTGCAGGCAAAATCGCAGCTAAAAGCGATATATAAGGATAATGCAGATACGATCATAGGAAACTGTGACAGTCATATCTTTTTAGGAGGCTCTGAACAGACAACCCTTAAGGATCTAAATGCCTCACTCGGCAAAGAGACTATCGATATGTATAACACAGGAGAGACCAGGGGATCATCACAGAGCTTTAATCTAAATTACCAGAAACTGGGACATGATCTCATGAGCATCGATGAACTGGCTGTGATGGACGGCAGCAAATGCATCGTCCAGATAAGAGGCATAAGACCGTTCCTGTCTGATAAATATGACCTGACAAAACACCCCATGTACCGATATACAGCAGATGCGAACGAGAGGAACAGATTCAACATAGAGAAGTTTTTAAGTAACAGACTCAGACTGAAAGGCGAAGATAAATACGAAGTGATAGAGCTCAAAGAAAAGACAAAGCAGTTGAACTAAGAAAGAACATAACAGTTGCCAACAGGGTGGATAGGGAGAGAAAGTACCCGTACCGGCAGAACCGGTCAATATCTACAGTAATGATTTAATGAGTGATTCGTAAAGGGTGAGCGTGATATAATCGAAATAGGAACTATAATTTACTGAGGGGTTTTATCAAGGTTTTAGCGTGATCTTATGAATGAAATAGAAGATAAAAGTTGGTTAATAGATGTACTGGTTCAACAGTTAAAAAGCGGTAAGTACTCATATCACAGAGATATTCCAGAGGTCTTCAGAGACGTATGGGATACGAAAGAAGTAGCAATTACAGAACGAGAACTTGGTATTCGGCGTATAGAGTATTGTGGGTATGATCCTATTTTGCAGGACTTTTATGTATGTGAGTATCTAAAATCAATACAGTACAAAATGTTTCATAGATCCGAAATCATTGAAAAAAGATTTTGTAAATACTTTTCTGAATTTGGAGAGCTTTATGATTATGTAGATGGTGATATTTATACAAATTCATTCTTTGGACAATATGTTTTTTCAGAAGAAGAGATTGCAAAATATCACATAGATTTAGATAAGATACACCAGTATCCCTTTGATGGTGAAAAATACGCTACGATAAAACCTGATAAACTGAATGCGATTAAGCACAGTGAAGATGAAATCGATAGTTTTATTGTAGAATGGCAAACTTATTTTGATGCCTGTAAGACAGGAGAAGAATTAGTAGCAATAGAGGAAGATTATAACAGCCTTGAAAGACCAATAGATGTATCTTTTTTTCTATGGAACTATATAAACAGATTCGGGGAAGACAGTTTTGAACCTATAATGGAATTCATAGCAAAGGATAAATATCCATCGGATGAATTAATCAAAGCTGTTGGACTTGTTTATGGTATAGAAAGAGTTAAAAACAGATATGTTTGCCAGAGCGATACTCTAGCTGAAAGTACTAAAAGAAACAGAAAGACAAAAATCCGTACCATGTATAGAGATTATGAGACGGATGGTTTAACAACTAAAGAAAGGTGTTTTTATAGTAGATTATTGTACCGTTTTGTTGTATGTACTGAATACTATTATTCAAGCGGTTATCGTATTCGATCTTTAGCGACTAGGACATACGTCTTTATAAAAAACATTGATGATTTAGCTATCTATCTGGATAATGATTTTTCGAATTGTAACTTTTCAATGTATAAAGGTCCAAGTATAGATTGGAACAATCATATATACAATGAAAGAACGATATTTCCCTACTATCAATTATCAAATCTGAAGAAGATATGTGAGAAGTACTATGACTCTAGATGGAATATATTTTATGCGAAAATTCAGTGGATTGATAATAGGAATAATATAGTTTTCGAACAAGAGAGATCTTTCCGTATTTGGGAAGAATTTGTTCACTTTTTTGAAGGTGATCTTTCCGGAGCAGATCTTTTTGAATGTGAAAATTTAGTAAACCTCAGTTCATATGAAGATATTAATCTTGAAGGTGCAAGATTAAATCCCAAAATGATGGAGAAGCTTGGCCTCGAAAGAAGTGCTTGTTCATATGATGAGATTCTGCAATTTGATGACACGCTTAAGAATGAAAAAGAAACGAGCCTAATCTTAAGTGATGAACATAATGAATTAGAAGTAGTAAGCGAGGATTCGGTTAACTGGCACGTCAATTATATAACTGATATTCATCTTTTGCATAAATTCAAAAATTGCAAATACAAGGATGATTGTGAAAACGTAATCAAAGATATTGTTAAGGGCCTATCAAAGGAAGACGATCACGCTGGAGTGTGGCTTATCGGAGGAGATGTTTCATCAGACTTCGAAGTGTTTAAGTTATTTGTAAAAGAATTAAGTAAGTATAAACGCTATACTAAGAAGGTGTTCATCCTTGGAAACCATGAATTATGGCCATTTGAAGGTCAGAGCTTAGATGAAATTGTAAGAAAGTATAGAGAAGTCCTTAGCGAATATGATGACATGTATTTGGTACATAATGAAATCTTTTATATTGAAGATTACACACCAAAATACATTAAGGAAGATGAAATACTAAAACTGTCAAAAAATGAATTACGTTTAAAACTTAGAAAATCTACCATCTCAATACTGGGAGGAATAGGTTTTTCAGGATACAACACAAAATTCAATGCAGAAAAGGGAATATATCTAAATACAATAACTCGAAATGAGGAAATAGAAGAAAGCAAACGATTTGAAAAACTATATAACAAAACCGTTGATTGCCTTTATGATAAAAGTGTAGTCATATTTACACATATGAAGTTAAAGGATTGGTGCAAAGAAGAACGTATACAAAGTGAGTTTGTATATGTTTCCGGTCATGATCACAGGAATTTCTTTTTTGATGACGGAAGTACAAGGATCTATGCTGATAATCAAGTGGGATATTATCAGCAAGCATGTAGATTTAAATCTTTTAAAATAAAGTATGATTATGATTATTTTCAAGATTATGAAGATGGTATCCATGAAATAACAAGAAGGGAATACTTAGACTTCTACCAAGGCATAAATATGAGTTTGACCTATAATAGGGATTCCAATAAACTGTATATGCTTAAAAAGAACGGATATTACTGCTTCATAGAATGTAACTCATCAGGAAAACTATTAATTTTGAACGGAGGAAAACCAACTACACTGACTTATGACAAAATAGAATACTATTATGAGAATATGGATGACCAGATAAGTGGTATAAAAGATCCATATACGAAATACTATAGTTTTCAAAAAAAGATAGCCGAAGCGGTAAAGTCGATTGGAGGAAGCGGACGTATACATGGAGCGATTATTGACATAGATTTCTTCAATCACATTTTTGTTGATCCGGAGAATTTGAACATTACTCCATATTTTGCAGAAAATATCATAAACAAAATCGCTTATCGGAACATAGCCTTGCTTTTGGAAAAACATAATCCGGAGTTGTACTTAAATCTAAAGAGGTTGGATGGGAACAATGATGGCATTAAGTTGTTAACTGATCGAAAAAACCAGGTAAGTGGACTAAATGCGATGGTCTATACGGAAACAGATATATATCATAAATCTGGTGTAATAAAAAAGATGCAACGTTTAAACAACAATATACTAAGCATATGGAATGATAATATTTCCGCTAGAGTAGAATCAGCTCAGCCACAAAAGGTTGAACATCATATTTCGACTAACACATTAGTAGATAAGAAATATGAGGAAAAATTGGCCAAATGGGCTAAAATAAGAGAACAAAGAGAACAAAAGCGGTAATCGTAAATAAAAGCTTTATAATGATTAAAGACTATAGTTTTTAATATACTTTTAAAAGGCTCTGTCATGCGAAAGCATGGCAGGGCCTTTTATCATGCCCCAAAAGGCAAACGTAAGTCAGTCGACGGGCTTACGCAAGTAACTGATAACAATCAATAAATGAAACGGAGGATTTAAAAATGGCATTTTTTAACAGCGCAATAGGCGTACTTCAGACACTCGTAGTTGCACTCGGTGCAGGTCTTGGCATATGGGGAGCAATAAACCTCATGGAAGGCTACGGCAATGATAACCCCGGAAGCAAGTCACAGGGTATGAAGCAGCTGATGGCCGGCGGTGGTGTAGCACTCATCGGCGTAACTCTTGTGCCTCTTCTTACCGGACTCTTCGGATGATGAGCAAAGACGGGATCTGACCGGGCAGGGGTCTGTCCGGCAACAGATCCAGCTATTAAGAGACAAGGAGGTAACAAGTGGAGACCATTTTACAGTCGATAGAGGACTGGTTTAGAGAAATGCTCGTATCAGGGATAATGGATTACCTTGGGAATACCTTTGATTCGGTGAATAACAGGGTAGCACAGATATCATCGGATGTAGGAATGTCACCTGCAGGGTTCTCACCCTCAGTATTTGGCATGATACAGAATCTTTCCGAGAACGTGATAATGCCGATTGCAGGCATCATCCTGACATTCATCGCCTGTTACGAGCTCATCCAGTTAGTCATAAGCCATAACAACCTGGCAAACTTTGAGACCTGGATATTCTTTAAATGGATATTTAAGACATTTGTGGCAGTGACGGTAATAACAAACACCATGAATATCACGATGGCGGTATTTGATGTCACGCAGCATGTGATAAACAGTGCAGGTGGACTCATCGGAGGCTCGACCTCGATAGATTCAAGCACTCTGGCAGGCATGCGTGGCACATTGGAAGCAATGGATATCGGACCGCTGTTATCGATATTCTTACAGGCATTTGTCGTACAGTTTTTGATATACGTGCTCTCTGCGCTCATATTTGTGATCGTGTATGCGAGGATGATAGAGATATATCTGATGGTATCTCTGGCACCCATACCGTTTGCGACTTTCGGAAACAGTCAACAGAGCCATATCGGACAGAACTACTTAAGGAGTCTGTTCGCACTCGGCTTCCAGGGATTTCTCATCATGGTATGCGTGGGCATATATGCGGTACTGATCCAATCAGTCGCATTCTCATCGGATATCATAGGATCTTTGTGGGGAGTCATGGGATATACGATATTACTCGCATTCACACTGTTTAAGACAGGAGCGGTATCAAAATCGATACTTCACGCACATTAAGGAGGTAATTATGGCAGCATCATACATATCGG
>JAEERY010000082.1 GCA_016286035.1 Lachnospiraceae bacterium | reverse complement strand
CATTTGCTTATTACTAATTCCATTAGGTGTACTCGGATATTCACCTCGATAATACAATTCCACGCATTTTCTTTTAAATTCAAAACTATAGTGCATAAAAAACCCTCCTTCCTAGTTGTCTAGGAAAGAGGGTACATATCAGATGTGGAGGATCTTAAAGGAGAAGGAAAGACGGATCTTTACAGGATATTAAAGGACAAGGGAATACGCAATACCATATCCGGCGCACTGGAAGCCAACGGCAGATATATAGGAATATGCGGTGTTGAAAACATAATCTCCGATATGAACTACAATGATATATCTGAGATCATACGCCTGCTTTCGTACTTCTTCGGCCAGCTTATTTTACAGAGAGACAATAACAGAAAACTGATAGGATACGGATACAGCGATCTTATGACCGGAGTGGGAAACAGAAGGGCTTTTGAAAGATTTGAAAAGTATGATCTTGATAAGGATGATACATACGGTTATATCATGTGTGATATAAACGGACTTAAAAAAGTCAATGACAATATGGGTCATGAAGCCGGGGATGATCTGATAAAAGGTGTGTGCGAGAGTCTTGCAAATGTCTTCGGAAAAGAACATGTATACAGGATGGGCGGGGACGAATTTGTTGCATTTTCGTTTGCGGAAAATGAAGACAGATTGAAAGAGCAGATAGAAGAAGCCAAGAACCGGATAGAGACGGGAGATCGCAGTGCTTCGATCGGTTATGTTTTCTGTGAAAACGGAAACATTGCCTATGAAGAGGTCAAGGTTAATGCGGATAAGCATATGTATCATGAAAAGCAGCTCTTCTATCAGGGGAAGAATGAGAGAAGAAAACTGAGAAATGACTGATGAACATTGTGTGAATTTTGGTACAATTTACTGTTCAATAGTCTAAACATGATGCTATAATCGAAGAGTGAATAATTTCACGATAAGAACAATCATATTCATGAAAGAGGTTTCAGATGGGGAAATATTATCAGCCGGAGATTGAGACTGCATCCAGAGATCAGATCATAGAACTCCAAAACGAAAAGATCGTTAAACAGGTAAAGCATGTTTACGAGAACGTAGCATATTACAGAGAACTCATGGACGAGAAAGGTGTTAAGCCCGAGGATATCAAGAGCATAGATGATATCAAAAAACTTCCGTTCCTTTCAAAGTCTGATCTCAGGGATGCTTATCCATACGGATTACTGGGAGCAGATCTTAAGGACTGTGTCAGGATCCATTCTACAAGCGGTACCACGGGAAGAAGAGTTGTTGCATTTTACACGCAGCATGATGTGGATCTTTGGGAGGAGTGCTGCGCAAGAGCTATAGTTGCTACAGGCGGTTCCAACGAGGACGTGGTGCAGGTAGCTTATGGCTATGGATTGTTTACAGGAGGTTTCGGTGTTCACGGAGGAGCACAGAAGGTCGGTTGTTTGACGCTTCCGATGTCATCGGGAAATACTGAAAGGCAGATCCAGTTTATGATGGATCTCGGTTCGACCATTCTTTGCTGTACACCTTCATATGCGGCGTTTATCGGAGAGAGCCTTGCAGAGAAGGGATACAAGCCTACTGATAATAAGCTAAGGGCAGGCATTTTCGGTGCAGAGCCCTGGACCGAGGAAATGAGAAAAGAGATTGAGAAGAGCCTTGGAATCAAAGCTTATGACATATATGGCCTTACTGAAACCAGTGGTCCCGGTGTTGCTTACGAATGTGAAGAGCAGTCGGGCATGCATATAAACGAAGACCATTTCTATGCAGAGATAATAGATCCCGAAACAGGAGAGGTCCTTCCTGACGGTGAAAAAGGCGAACTCGTATTTACCGCACTCGATAAGGAAGCATTCCCTCTTTTGAGATACAGAACGAGAGATATATGTGTATTGAGCAGAGAAAAATGCTCATGCGGAAGAACACATGTAAAGATGTCTAAGCCTATGGGCAGAAGTGATGACATGATGATCATCAGAGGTGTCAATGTATTCCCGAGCCAGATAGAGACAGTTCTTATCAAGGAAGGATACGCACCTAATTATCTGATCGAGGTTGATCGTGTGAAGAATACGGATACGCTTGATATCAATGTTGAGCTTTCACCCGGACAGTTCTCGGATAAGGTATCTGATATCCAGGCTAAGGAAAAAGCACTTGAGGCAGCTATGCGTACAATGATCGGTATCGGTCCGAAGATCCATCTTGTACCGCCGAAATCTATCGCAAGAAGCGAAGGCAAGGCTGTCAGAGTAATAGATAAGAGAAAGTTACACGACTGATGTCATATAATGGGGTAAAAGACAGATTAGATCACAGGAGGGTTACAATATGGCTATAAGACAACTTTCGATTTTTATTGAGAACAAAAAAGGCAAATTATCAGATGCAGTAAAGATAATCTCTGAAGCAGGCATCAATATGAGAGCCATGAGCATAGGAGATTCTGATGACTTCGGTATATTAAGACTTATAGTTTCCGACACGGCAAAGGCATACAGCCTTTTAAGTGAGGATAACATAGTTAAGGTTACCGATGTTATCGCTGTAAAGATGAATGATAAGGAAGGAGCTCTTTATACAGTTCTCAGAGTACTTGAGAAAGCAGATATCAATGTAGAATATACATATGCATTTACCGCAAGAGAACTCGGGGCATACGTTGTATTCCGCGTAAATGATGTGGAAGCTGCAGAAAAGGCACTTTCGGAAAAAGGCCTGGTTCTTATGACTGAGGAGGAGATAAAGTCGATTTAGGAGGTGCAGATATGAAAGTAGAACTCAATAATAATTTTAACGAGATAATCAAAAGCAATAAAAAAGTTCTTGTAGATTTCTATGCTGACTGGTGCGGACCGTGTAAGATGGTAGGTCCTCTTGTAGCACAGATCGCAGATGAGCATGATGATATAGCAGTGGTAAAGGTAAATGTTGACGATGAGATGGCACTTGCCGGAGAGTATAAGGTATCAAGCATACCTACTATCATCCTGTTTAAGGACGGCGAACTTGCTAAGAAGAACATCGGCGCTATGAGCAAAGCACAGTTTGAGGAATTCATAGCAGATTAATATCATTGCTTTAATAAAATGATGGATCAGGAGACTGTTGTCAAAAAATGATGACAGTCTCTTCTTATATATACAGAATAATCATAGAATAATACCCGACAAGTACTAGAAACAGCAGAATGCACATTGCAAAGTAAGTTTTTGTTCTGATATATTATCATGTGGTAATTAATAATAAGAAGTTTTATGACAAAAAGAGAGGTATCAATCATATGTCTAAGAGATGTTTTTCTTTTCTCATGGCAGCACTGCTCGTACTGAGCACGGTCATGGTAGCAGCTCCCGTTAAGAGTCAGGCTGCAGTGACTGATCAGACTTATACTTTTTCAGAACTTGATTCTCCCATGGAATACGGTCTTAAATCCGAGATCACATCCGATGGTACACTGAATATCACATTTGAAGATCAGTATAAATCAAAGTTCTTTAAGATCCCGGATGATATAGAGCCGGCTGCAATCACTAAGGTTACGTTTAAACTGACCAAGGGAGCAGAATCAGCCCTTGCTTTCAAACTTCATGATCAGGCAGATTATGATTCCGATAATAAGGAAGGAACACCTGTATCTTACGGAAAAGCCGAGATAACACCGAGTGCCGGAAAAGATGTAAAGTACTTCTCTATAATGTCACTCAATACAGGAAAGACAGAAGCGAGCATTGAAAGCGTTACATTCTCTGTTTCAGATGAGGTAGCAGCTTCTTCAAAGGAAGAAACCGTGGTTGAGGGAGAAAACATCATCCCCAACGGTAACTTTGACAGTGCAGATGTTTCAATGTGGACTGCCGAGAGCGGGGAAGCGGTAATCTCTGTTGCAGAGGCAGATGAGCCCATTTTTGACGATGTTAAGACTTACGGTGTCATCAATAAGAGAACAAGATCCTATGACTGTATAGCTATGGATATAACCGATAAGGTCACAAACGGAAGCACATATGCATTCTCATTCTATGCAATGCTTTCGGATGATTACAAAGATGCGCCTGCTGATCAGAGGCAGGTTGACTTTGCTCCCTATATAACATCAGGCGGCAATACATCTTATCTTGGTTCTTATTCCGCTGAACTTTCAGGTGATGTTTCACAGCAGCTCACACCCGGAAAATGGACAAAGTTTTCAGGAACATTCAAAGTTGCCGCAGCAGGCAATCTTGATAAAGTAGTAATAAGACTTCTCGAGCAGGGAACCAATTACGGTGAAGGCGACTGCGTAAAGGGTGAGTACTATGTTACCGGAGTATCTCTTATAGATATGAACATTGCAACAGGTTCCATCCAGGAGAGCATTCCCAACTTAAAGGATGCTATGTGCTCAGACCTTGGAAGTGATTTTATAGTCGGTACATCTCTCTCAGGTTCAGAGATAAATGACAGAGTCCTTATGGAACTTGTTGAGAAGCATTTCAATGCAATAACACTCGGAAATGAACTTAAGCCCGATTCAATGTTCGGTTACAGCAATGATAAAGTACCGATGACAGAGATCACACATCTTAACGGTGAAAGACTTGTTGTACCCAAACTCGATTTTTCAAGAGCGGAAGTTTATCTTGATTATATCCTTGACTGGAATGAACAGCATCCCGATTCACAGATGAAGGTGAGAGGACATGTACTTGTATGGCATTCACAGACACCCGAGTGGTTCTTCCATGAGGAGTATGATGCATCAAAGCCCTATGTCACCACGGATGTTATGAACTTAAGACAGGAGTGGTACATAAAGAGCGTACTTGAGCATTTTGTGGGAAGCGACAGCCCTTACAAAGATCTCTTCTACGGATGGGATGTTGTAAATGAAGCAGTCAGCGACTCTACGGGAACATACAGAAGCGATTCAGAGAATTCTAGCTGGTGGGCAGTATATAAGAGCGAAGAGTTCATAAAGAACGCATTTGTATATGCCAATAAGTATGCACCGGAAACTCTTGAACTGTATTACAACGATTACAATGACTGCACACCCGGCAAGGTAGAAGGTATCGTTAATCTTTTAAAAACCGTAAAGGCTACAGAAGGTGCAAGGATAGATGCCATGGGTATGCAGGGACACTATGACATAAACTATCCTACAGCTGAAGCGTTTAAGGATTCGGCTGAGAAATACGGTGAAGTGGTAGGAAAAGTCATGCTTACAGAGCTTGATCTTAAATCAAGCAACACTTATGACGGAACCGAAGCAACACTTCAGGATGAATATACAAAACAGGCATATAAATATAAAGAGCTTTATGATTCAATGAAGGAGCTTAACAACGGCAGCAAGGTCAAGGTGACAGGTATGACTGTTTGGGGAGTTATAGACGGTAACTCATGGCTTCAGGCTTACACAGGTGTAGGCGGTGGCGTAACGGACGGAAGTCCTCAGTGTCCTCTGCTGTTTGATGATGATTATCATGCAAAGCCGGCTTACTGGGCATTTGTGGATCCCACCAAGCTTGCTCCGATGCTTCACAGCATCAACATCGTTCAGGCACCCGCAGACAGTTTTGAAAATGCAGGTGAGATCTCTTTTGACGATCTGGCATCAACATTTAAAGTTATCTGGAATGAAGGTCAGCTTCAGTTCATGGTAAATGTTGTTGATCATACAAACGATACATCAGATAAGGTTACTGTTTATCTTGATCGTTATAACAGTAAGTCGGAAGGAATAAAGACAAGAAGTATTGAAGTAACAAGAGCCGATGCCGAAGCAACAGAGAATGGATACGTGGCATACGTGACTGTTCCTATGGAAGAAGCAGCAAATAATGTGATCGCAGGATTTGATGTAGTTATAACAGACGGTACCGACAAATATGCATTTAATGACAAGACAATGACTCAGGACAGCTCCAGCAAGTATTTTGCCGAAGGTATGTTAAAGCCGTTCATGTATATTCCGATGGGAAGTGCCATCATCGACGGAGAGATGGATGATATATGGAACAGCGTAGATGAGGTTGTTATAGGCAATGCAAATGATGCACCCAAGGCATCTGCTACAGCAAGGATCATGTGGGATTCGGATTTCCTCTATGTATATGCACAGGTTAAAGATCCCGATCTTAACAAGGCATCCGAGCAGCCTCACGAACAGGATTCACTTGAAGTATTTATTGATGAGATAAATTCCAAGGCCGATGCATACAACGATGCAACAAAGCAGTACAGGATCAACTATGAGAACGAGCACAGTTTCAACGGAGACAAGTGCACGGAAGAGAATCTTAAGACCGTTGCAAAGAAGACGGAAGACGGTTATGTTGTTGAGGGAGCTTTCCGCTGGACGGAGATCTCACCCAAAGAAGGAGAGTATCTCGGTATAGAGCTTCAGATCAATGATGCTGACAGTACAGGTGCAAGGATTGGAACACTCACATGGAATGATCTTACAAATCAGTGCTGGTCTTCACCTTCATGTTTCGGTACGGCGATATATGTTGCGGCACCCGAAAAGAGTGCAGAACAGGTGAAAGAAGCTCAGCCCACACAGGCAGTTGCCACAGAAGAAGGCAACAACAGCAAGTCGGTTGGAGTAGTATTGCTTGCGTGTGCGGCAGCAGTCGGAGGTCTGGCTGCTTTGAACGGAAGGAAGAGAAAAGGCGAGTGATAAAAGCCTGACAGGTTATATATAATAGTAGAAAACGCAGTGAAAATCTCACTGCGTTTTTTAGTACAAAATTGTCAGCACAAAACAAAAAAGTGCTAGAAGAGCAAATTTGTATACCGAGCACAAAACAAATAATTACAGAAATTGACAAACAACTACTAGAAAACACGTGATATGATGCTAACTGTAGGGAGGGCTGACAGACAGTCCTCAGGTAAAATTTAATAATGGGAGGAAAGTACACAATGAAAAAACTACTCAGTGTATTACTCAGCGTAGCAGTTATCGCTACATTGTTAACAGGCTGTGGCGGCGCAGGCGGAAGCTCATCAGGAGCAAAGAAAGTCGGCGTTTCAATGCCTACAAAGGATCTCCAGAGATGGAATCAGGATGGTGCTAACATGGAGAAAGAGCTTAAGGCAGCTGGTTACGAAGTTGACCTTCAGTTCGCTAACAACGATGTTCAGCAGCAGGTTTCTCAGATTGAGAACATGATCTCTAACGGATGTAACGTACTCGTTATCGCAGCTATCGAAGGTTCTTCACTCGGTGAAGCTCTTGACATGGCTAAGAAGGCTAACATCCCTGTAATCGCTTATGACCGTCTTATCATGAACTCAGATGCAGTTTCTTACTATGCTACATTTGATAACTATAAGGTTGGTACAGTTCAGGGTGAATACGTTGTTAAGGCTCTTGACCTTGAAAACGCAGCAGGTCCTTTCAATATCGAGTTCACAGCTGGTGATCCCGGTGACAACAACGCAGGTTTCTTCTTCAACGGTGCTATGGATGTAGTTAAGAAGTACATCGACGAAGGTAAGCTCAATGTTGTTTCTGGTCAGAAGACATTCGAAGAAGTTGCAACACCTACATGGGGAACAGATGTAGCTCAGTCTAGAGCAGAAAACATCCTTTCTTCTTACTATGCAGATGGTACAAACCTTGATGTATGGCTTTGCTCAAACGACTCTACAGCACTCGGTGTTGAGAATGCACTTGCAGCAAACTACAAGGGAACATATCCTGTAATAACAGGTCAGGACTGTGATATTGAGAATACAAAGAACATGATCGCTGGTAAGCAGTCTATGTCAGTATTCAAGGATACACGTACACTTGCTTCTCAGGTTGTTAAGATGGTTGGACAGATCCTCAGCAACCAGACAGTAGACGTAAACGATACTCAGACATATGACAACGGTGTTAAGGTTGTTCCTTCATTCCTTTGTGAGCCTGTATTCGCAGACGCAAACAACTACAAGCAGATTCTTATCGATTCTGGTTACTACACAGAGGATCAGTTAAAGTAAAATTGCAAGATATTTAAATATATCTTAAATAAGCAGGCGGGGCAAAACCCGCCTGTTTACAAGTAAAAAACAAACGGGTTATTTCAGAGAAGAAAACAAGAACAGGTATGGTTGAAACAAAAACGGATCGGAGGGATATTTTTGGGCAAAGTATTACTTGAAATGAAAAATATCACCAAAACCTTCCCCGGTGTAAAGGCTCTCGACAATGTAAACTTCCAGGTTGAGGAAGGCGAGATACATGCACTGGTAGGAGAAAACGGCGCCGGCAAGTCAACATTGATGAATGTACTTAGCGGCATCTACCCTTATGGAAGCTACGAAGGGGATATAGTGTACAACGGAGAGGTATGTCAATTCCAGAAGATTACTGATTCCGAAGCAAAGGGAATAGTAATCATTCATCAGGAGCTGGCACTCGTACCTCAGATGTCAATAGGCGAGAACATGTTCCTTGGTAATGAGCGAGGAAAGAAGAACGCCATAAATTGGAACGAAACATACGGCGAGGCTGACAAGTATCTAAAAATGGTAGGACTGTCAGAATCATCGCGTGTGCTGATAAAGGATATCGGAACAGGTAAACAGCAGCTTGTAGAGATAGCAAAAGCACTCGCAAAGAACGCAAAGCTGTTGATACTTGATGAGCCGACATCATCACTCAATGAAACCGATTCAAGAGCACTTCTTGACCTCATGCTGGAGTTCAAGAAGCAGGGTATGACGATGATAATCATTACCCATAAGCTCAATGAGGTTGTTTACGTAGCCGATAAGATCACAGTCGTAAGAGACGGTTCAACAGTAGAGACTATGGACTGTCATACAATGGAGATCAACGAAGACAGAATCATCAGAGGAATGGTAGGTCGTGAGATCACAGACAGATTCCCCAAGAGAAGCAACGTCGAGATCGGCCAGGTAAACATGGAAGTCAGGGACTGGACCGTATATCATCCGGTATATGCTGAGAGAAAGGTTGTAGACGGAGTCAACATGAACGTCAAGAAAGGCGAGGTTGTTGGTATCTACGGACTTATGGGTGCAGGCAGAACAGAGCTTGCAATGAGCATATTCGGAAAGTCATACGGAACCGGAATAAGCGGCACGCTTCTCTTAAACGGTAAAGAAGTAAGCCTCAAGAACCCAAGAGAAGCGATTGACGCTAAACTTGCTTATGTAACAGAGGACAGAAAAGGAAACGGACTTGTATTATCCAACTCGATCAGAGTAAACACATCTCTTGCAAATATGGTAGGAGTAAGTGATAAGGGTATCATCGATATGGATAAAGAGTACCAGGTGGCTGTTGAGTACAAGGATAAGCTCAAGACAAAGACACCGTCTGTTGAACAGAATGTCGGAAATCTTTCCGGTGGTAACCAGCAGAAGGTACTCCTTGCAAAGTGGATGTTCACAGATCCTGATATTCTTATACTGGATGAACCCACAAGAGGTATCGATGTAGGTGCAAAGTACGAGATCTACTGTATAATCAATGACCTTGTTAAAGCAGGAAAGTCTGTTGTAATGATATCTTCCGAGCTTCCTGAAGTTATAGGTATGAGCGATCGTATATATATAATGAATGAAGGAAAATTCGTTGGAGAAATGAAGGCAGACGAGGCAACACAGGAAAATATCATGGCATGCATTTTGCAGTCAGGAAGGGGCGAATAGTATGAATCTTAAAGTAATGGATGTTCTAAAGAAATATACGATGACATTTGCCCTGATAGCAGTTGTTATATTCTTCTTTATCAATACTGACGGAAAGATACTCTTTCCTCAGAATATTAACAACCTGATCTCTCAGAATGCATATGTATTCGTACTTGCGGCAGGTATGCTTCTTTGTATCCTGACCGGTGGTAATATCGATCTTGCATGCGGATCTGTTGTATGTTTCGTGGGCGGTATCGGTGCAGTTATGATGGATGCAGATATCAATGAATGGGTAGCTGTAGTTGTAATGATCATCGGAGGTCTTCTTGTAGGAGCATGGCAGGGATTCTGGATAGCCTATATAAAAGTCCCGCCTTTTATTGCGACACTTGCGGGCATGTATGCCTTTAGGGGATTGTCGAATATCGTTCTACAGGGATTTACCGTAGGTATCAGAAATGAAACATTTTTGAATGTATTCGGTGGCGGTGCGGATTGTTATGTACCGGATTTCTTACACGGCACAAACATGAACATGACATGTATGGTGGCAGGTATCGTTATCGCAGTCATCTATGTGGCAGCTGTTATTAAGAACAGAATAAGTGCTCAGTCAAAGGGTTATGAGGTTGCTCCTCTGTATTCAGAGCTCGGTAAGATGATAGTCATCTGTGCCGTAGTCATCTGGATATTCTATAAGCTTGCGAACTATAAGGGTATTCCCGCAGCTCTTATCTGGATAGCTGTTGTTCTTTTAGCTTATGCATATATAACACAGAATACAACAATGGGACGTTATCTGTATGCTGTCGGCGGTAATGAAAAAGCTACAAGACTTTCAGGTATCGATCCAAGAAAGATCTACTTCTTTGCATATGTAAACATGGGTCTTATGGCAGGCCTTGCAGGTATCCTTACAGTTGCGAGAGCAACACAGGCTCAGCCTACATTTGGTCAAGGCTATGAGATGGATGCCATCGCAGCTTGCTTCATCGGCGGTGCTTCAGCATACGGCGGTGAAGGAAACGTATTCGGTATCGTTATCGGAGCTGTTCTGATGGGTGTTATAAACATGGGTATGAGTATCATGGGTGTAAATGCCAACTATCAGAAGGTTGTAAAAGGTATCGTTGTTCTGGCAGCTATCATATTTGACGTACTGTCAAATAAGAAGAAGAAGTAAGGAGGAGGCTGAGTCATGACGAAATATATGGACGTTATAAAGAAAAACGCTATGCTTATAGTCCTTGTCCTGGTATATATCTTTTTCACGATTATGACAGGCGGGTCAATGTTCTCACCGATGAACTTCAATGCTCTTATTACCCAGAATGCATACGTATTCATACTTGCAACAGGTATGCTTATGTGTATGCTGACCGGTGGTAATATAGATCTTTCCTGCGGTTCATTCGTCTGCATCATGGGTGCGGTCGGCGGTGTGCTGATGGTTATCAAGGGATATTCAACAGGCATATCTGTTATTGCCATGTTACTGGTAGGTATAATATATGGATGTGTTCTGGGCTATCTGGTAGCTTACGTGAACATTCCTCCGTGGATCGCAACACTGGCAGGTTATCTTGCATTCAGAGGATGGGGAACAGCAATCTTAAGTGACAACAGTTCAACAGGAAGTATCTCGCCCATGCCTGAAAGCTTTTTAAAACTGTTTTCCGGAAAGGTATTTGAGACAGGCATCAATGAGTTCAACACTGTATGTTTTGTTGCTGGTATCATAGCAAGTGTCATCGTGGTTGTTACATCTCTCATGAGCAGAGCAAACAAGGTTAAGAAGGGATACGAAGCTGAGAGCATGATAGCTCTTATAGTAAAGTGTGTTCTTTCAGTAGCAGCTATTCTGCTCTTTGCATACAAGCTTGCTCTTGCTGGCGGTATACCTACTGTTCTTATATGGGTTATAGTTATCGTTTTGATATATAACTTTATTACATCAAAAACTACGCTCGGCAGATATTTTTACACAATCGGAGGAAATGCTGAGGCAACAAGACTTTCAGGTGTAGATACCAGAAAGATCATGTTCTTCGCATACCTCAACATGGCAGTATTAACTGTTATCTCATCTTACATAGTAGTAGCTCGTTTCCAGGCTGCAAATTCAACAGCAGGTAACTACTATGAGATGGATGCCATCGCAGCCTGCGTTGTCGGTGGTGTATCCGCGTACGGTGGATCCGGTACTGTATTCGGTATGGTAGTCGGAGCTACACTTATAGGTGTAATCAACCTTGGTATGTCACTTATGGGTGTAAATGCCGACTGGCAGAAGATCGTTAAAGGCGGAGTTCTTCTTGGTGCAGTAGTATTCGATATCCTTGCAACCAAGAAGAATGCAACAAAATAATTCCGAAATAAAGTTAGTTTTTGACCATACTTTATCAGTGCCTCAAGGCACTAAGCACCCGGAGGGGATCAGACTCCGGGTGCTTTCCTTTTGCCCGGATATATATTTGTTACATAGTAACATGTATAATAATATAAATATACTCTCGCACTTTATCACAGGATTGAATTTCTAACAGGGGTGATTAAAATATGAAAAGCTCAGATCTGAAGGAAAGATTAAAAAACGGTTCTTTAACCGAACGGCTTGAGAAGATATATATAGATAACAGGGTCATAAAACATCAGACTCAAAGATATATAACTGCAATTGAAAAGTTTGAGGAGATATACGGTGAGACGGATATAGAGATATACAGTGCACCGGGAAGGAGTGAGGTGTGCGGAAATCACACTGACCATCAGCATGGAGAGATACTGGCAGCATCTATCAATCTCGATGCCCTGGCAGTTGTTTCATTATCTGATGAAAACATTATCAGAGTGGTATCGGACGGATATGATGAGATATGCCTTTTAACCGATGATATTGAAAAGAAACCCGAAGAAGAAGGTACGACAGCAGCTTTGATAAGAGGAGTGATGGCAGGTGCTTTATCAAGAGGATACAAACTGGGAGGTTTTAAAGCCTATGTGACAAGTGAGGTTCTTATCGGCGCAGGTCTTTCTTCATCAGCAGCATTTGAGACTCTTATAGGAACCGTTATTTCATATATGTTCAATGACGGAGTGATAGATGCCGTTACGATAGCTATCATAGGACAATATGCGGAAAATGTTTATTTTGGAAAACCGTGCGGACTGATGGATCAGATGGCATGCTCTGTCGGCAATCTCGTGCATGTTGATTTTTCAGATACCATGGATCCTGAAGTTGAAAAGATAGACTTTAATCTTAATCATCATGGGTACAGCCTTTGCATAACCGATACAAAGGGAAGTCATGCTGATCTGACCGATGAATATGCTGCAATACCGTATGAGATGAAACAGGTTGCTAATCTTTTCGGAAGAGAATATCTGACAGGTCTGACTCTCAAAGATTTGTATTCCTCAATGGATATGATACGTGAAAAGTGCGGTGACAGAGCTGTTTTGAGAGCAATACATCTGATAACGGAAAATGAGCGTGTTAAGAGATGTGTCGGCTGCATGAAGCAGGACGATATCAGAGGATTTTTAAGATGTATAAAAGAATCGGGAGATTCATCTTATAAATATCTGCAGAATGTATACTGCAGCAGTGATGTAACGCACCAGAACGTGTCACTGGCACTTTCAGTCAGCGAACAGCTGCTTTTGGATGATGGTGTCTGCAGGGTTCACGGGGGCGGATTCGCAGGAACCATACAGGCTTTTGTAAAAGATGATGCTGTAGACAGATATCTTGACGGTATGGATCGTATCTATGGAAAAGGATCGTGTCGTGTGTTAAAGATCAGAAGTTTCGGCGGTATCAAGTGTTTTTAACAGGGTATAGGACAGGAGGTTACAATGATTAAGAAGATATATCTTAACAATGACTGGATGTTTAAAGAGGTATATGAGGATGCTATGAAGGATAGCAGTTATGATACCGGATCAATGACAAGAGTTCGTATCCCTCATACCGTAAAGGAAACACCGTTACATTATTTTGATGAGCATGAATATCAGATGGTCAGCGGGTATATCAAAAAGATTGAAGTACCGGATGACTGGAAGGGAAAGGTACTTTTACTCACAATGGAAGGGGTTGCCCACAGCTGTGAGGTATATGTTAACGGGATAACAGTCGGAAACCATAACTGCGGTTATACTGCTTTTACCATGGATATAAGCGATGCTGTCAGATATGGGGAGACAAACACCATAACGGTAAAAGTGGACAGCAGGGAAGATATAAATGTCCCTCCGTTTGGGTTTGTTATAGACTATATGACCTATGGCGGGATCTACAGAGATGTTTATATAGATGTCAAAGAGCCTGCTTATATCTCAGATGTTTTTGTGTCGACCAAGCAGGCTGAAAAATATCAGGATTCAGATGGTCTTTTAAGATGCTCAAGGTCACAGGTGATATCCGATGTGGAAGTGACGGGAGCAAAACCCGGTATGATCATCAGACAGTCTGTTTCAGACGGCAAAGATGAGAAAGTTATAGGGGAATATGAACTTGATCCTGTTGATGATAAGGCTAAAGCATACAAAGTAAGGCTGCATTTTAATACAGAGGACATTCAGCTGTGGGATGTGGATGCACCAAAGCTGTACCTCCTTAAAACAGAGCTTTTGGTCAAAGATAAGGTGACTGATGAGTATATCGTAAGGTACGGTTACAGAAAAGCAGTCTTTAAAAAAGACGGATTCTATCTTAACGGACGCAAGTTAAAGATACGTGGTCTTAACCGTCATCAGAGTTATGCGTATGTCGGATATGCGATGCCGGGATCAGTTCAGAAAGAAGATGCTGATATACTTAAGTATGAGCTGGGTCTCAATGCGGTAAGGACATCTCACTATCCGCAGTCACATTATTTCATGGACAGATGTGATGAGATAGGATTGATGGTTTTCACGGAGTTTCCAGGATGGCAGCACATAGGTGATGATGAATGGAAAAAACAGGCGATCGAGAATCTTAATGAAATGATAACCCAGTATCGTAATCATACATCCATTATTCTTTGGGGCGTCAGGATCAATGAGTCTGTGGATGATGATGAATTTTATACAAAAACAAATGAACTGGCTCATAAACTGGATCCCACAAGACCTACAGGCGGTGTAAGATGTTACAAGAAGAGCAATCTTTTGGAGGATGTATATACATACAATGATTTTGTGCATTCCGGCTCCAATAAGGGTTGTGATAGGAAGGCTGATGTGACCTCTGATATCAGTAAGCCATATCTTATAAGCGAATATATGGGACATATGTATCCAACCAAGGCATACGACTGTGAGGAGCACAGAGCAGAACATGCGATGAGACATGCAAAGGTGTTGAATGATGTGAATGCCAATCAGGATATAGCAGGAAGTTTCGGCTGGTGCATGAGTGATTACAACACACATAAGGACTTTGGAAGCGGCGACCGTGTATGTTATCACGGTGTTATGGATATGTTCAGGAATCCGAAGCTCGCTGCCTTTGTATATGCAAGCATGCAGGATGATATACCGGTACTTGAATTAAGCTCGACCATGGACATAGGCGAGCATCCCGGATGCAACAGGGGAGATACCTACATATTTACGAATGCTGACAGTGTGAAGATGTACAAGAATGATCACTTTATAAAAGAGTACACGCATGATAACAGTGATTACGGATACTTGAAGAACGCACCGATAAAGATCGATGACTATATAGGAGATCTTCTCGAAGAACAGGAAGAAATGTCTCCTACACAGGCAGCCGATGTAAAAGCGATATTAAATGAAGTGGCAAAGAGCGGTCTGTATAAGATGTCAAAGACCGCATATATGAAGGCAGGAAAGATGATGCTGCTTCATCATATGAAAATGGATGATGCCGTTCAGCTGTACAATAAATATATAGGTGACTGGGGAGGCAAGTCGACAGTATATCGTTTTGAGGCGATAAAAGACGGTGAAGTGGTAAGGACTATCGTCAAAGCACCTATGACAAAGGTTTGTATAAAGATAAGCGTCGACAGAACAGCTCTTAAAGAAATAAATACATATGATGTTGCATGTGTAAGGATAGAAGCTGTGGATGAATACGGAAACAGACTTCCTTTCTATAATGATCCTGTTGTTCTTGATGCAAAAGGATACGTAGAACTGATAGGACCTTCAAACATTGCGTTATCAGGCGGCATCGGTGGAACATACGTTAGGACCAAAGGAAGAAAAGGCAAGGGTAAGCTTACTGTAAAGACTGCTGACGGTCAGATTCAGTCAGTGGATTTCACAGTGGATGTTTAGGGTGTTACACGGAGGTATGGTATGAAACTGTCGGGAAAAGAAAAAATGTCCTACGGACTGGGGGCTGTCGGCAAAGACATGGTGTACATGCTGTCGGCCAGCTATGTACTGTATTATTACCAGGATATACTCGGAGTGAGTGCGATCGCCATGGGCATAATACTTATGGCGGCGAGAGTATTTGATGCGTTCAATGATCCCATTATGGGAGTTATTGTGGCAAAGACAAGGACAAAGTGGGGAAGGTTTAGGCCATGGCTGTTTATAGGAACGGTACTGAATGCTGTCATTCTTTATATAATGTTTGCAGCACCGCCTGCTCTTGATGGAAGAGGACTCGTGGCATATGCCGCTGTCATTTATATATTGTGGGGTGTCACTTATACCATGATGGATATACCTTTCTGGTCCATGATACCGGCATTTACCGAGGGCGGCAAGGAAAGAGAGAACCTTTCAACTCTGGGCAGAAGCTGTGCAGGTGTAGGATCTGCGATCGTGACTATAATAACAGTCAAATGCGTTGAGCTTTTGGGTGCGGGAAGCGAGAGAGCCGGATTTAAGAGATTCGCTCTTATAATCGCAATACTCTTCATAGTATTTGAAGTGATAGCGTGCATCGTCATAAAAGAGAAATCCACCGTTGATGTGGATTCTCCGTCAGTCGGAGCCATGTTTAAGAGTCTTGTTCAGAACGATCAGGCAATGACGGTTGTTATCGCTATAGTATTGATAAACGCATCGCTTTATATAACGTCTAACCTTTTGATATATTTCTTTAAATATGATATAGGCGGAGCAAAGTGGACAGATGATTACACACTTTTCAATACTTTCGGAGGAGGAATGCAGATTCTTTCAATGATGCTCTTCTTCCCGCTTTTCAGAAAGTTCATGTCAGCCATAAAGGTATTCTATACAAGTTTTGTCATGGCTATAGCGGGATATGCTCTGCTCCTCATACAGATGATTGTCGGAGTCAAGAATGTATATCTGTATTTCATACCCGCATTCTTCGTATTCATGGCATTCGGAATGCTGACTGTTTTGACAACGGTGTTTCTGGCAAATACGGTTGATTACGGAGAGCTTAAGAATAACAGAAGAGATGAATCGGTCATCTTTTCGATGCAGACATTTGTTGTTAAGCTGGCAAGCGGTGTATCTGCCTTTATAGCATCCGTGTGCCTTCAGGTCTTTAACATCAGTGACAATACCGATACTGTTGTGGATAAAGTTGCCGCAACGTCATCGATAATGGGTCTCAGGATGACAATGACCATCCTTCCGATATTCGGACTGTTGATAGCAATATTCATCTTCGGCAAGAAATATATCCTGACGGATGAAAAGCTTGAGGAGATATCAAACGAACTAAAAGCGAGAAACTGATCGCTCATCAAGGAGAGTATATATGATAATTTGCAAAGACGGCTTTTTTGCACTTAACACAAGATCCACCACATATGCATTTGCACTGATGGAAACAGGACAGTTAGAGCATCTGTATTACGGAAAAAAAATACACCTCGGAGACAACTTGGAGGGTATTAAGGCCCTGACCGAGCAGTGGGCTTTTGCCCCGGGCAATACCATAGTCTATGACAATGAGCATAAGAATTATTCTTTGGAAAATGTATGTCTTGAAATGTCTTCATACGGAAGAGGAGATATCAGGGAGCCGTTTATATGCATCATCCATAAAGATGGGAGCAGGTCTTCAGACTTTATATATGAGGATCATACTGTATCAAAAGGAAAGACACCTCTAAAGACGCTGGCATCCAGTTATTCGGATAATGATGACTGTGTACAGGAACTCATTCTGACACTAAAAGACACTCAGTATGATATACAGCTTGAGTTAAAGTACAGCGTTTTTGAAGATTGCGATGTGATAACCAGAAGTGCGAAAGTTATCAATAATACAAAAGAAGAGATCATACTTGAGCGTATAATGAGCACTCAGCTCGATATCCATGGCATGGATCTTGTCCTTACTACCTTTGACGGAAGCTGGGCAAGAGAGATGCATAAGAGTCAAAGAGAGCTTACTGTGGGAAGATTTACAGTCTCAAGCATGACAGGAACAAGTTCAAACAGGAATAATCCTCTTATACTCCTTGGTGATAAAGATGCGAGTGAAAGACACGGTAACTGTTACGGATTCAATCTGATCTACAGCGGAAATCATTATGAGTCCGTTGAATCGACACCATATTATAAGACAAGGGTAGTCACCGGAATACAGCCCGAAGGCTTCTCTTTTGTTTTGGAAGATAAAGATGAGTTTGAAACGCCCGAGGCTGTTATGACGTTTTCAAATGAAGGATACAACGGCCTTAGTGCAAACATGCACGCATTTGTAAGAGAGCATGTGGTAAGAGGGGAGTGGAAAAACAAGATCCGGCCTGTGCTTTTAAACAGCTGGGAGGCCGCTTATTTTGATATAAACGAATCTAAGCTTCTTAAACTGGCCAAAGCAGCAGCATCTGTCGGAGTGGAGCTTTTTGTCATGGATGACGGATGGTTTGGGGAGCGAGATGATGATCTTAGATCTTTGGGAGACTGGATCCCGAATAAGAAGAAGCTTCCGGGAGGAGTAAAGAACCTTTGTGACAAGGTGAACGCTCTTGGACTTGATTTTGGCCTGTGGGTAGAACCTGAGATGGTAAATGTTGACAGTAATCTTTACAGGGCTCATCCCGAGTGGAGCATGGATATCCCCGGCAAGGCACATTCCGAGGGACGCAATCAGAGAGTGCTGGATCTTTGTCAAAAGGATGTGCAGGATTATATCATAGAGTCCATGACGAATGTTTTCTCAAGTGCGAACATAGCATATGTCAAGTGGGACATGAACAGGATAATCACTGATTATTATTCAAGATCGCTTCCCGCCGAAAGACAGGGAGAAGTTGCACACAGATATGTGATGGGGCTTTACAGGATAATTGATGAACTCACAACCAGATTCCCCCATATCCTCTTTGAAGGTTGCTCTTCCGGGGGAAACAGATTTGATCTGGGTATGCTTTGCTATTTTCCTCAGATCTGGGGAAGCGACAATACAGATGCCATAAGCAGGGCTCAGATCCAGAACGGTTATTCTTACGGATATCCGCCAGAGTCTATAGGTGCGCATGTTTCAGGCTGTCCTAACCATCAGACATTAAGAGAGACACCGCTTGAAACAAGATTTGCGATAGCGACGTTTGGAAGTCTTGGCTACGAGTGCAATCTTTGCGATATGAAAAAGGAAGATTTGGAAGAAATCTCCAAACAGATAGAATTATATAAAGGCATAAGAGAGTACACACAGTACGGGACTTTCTATCGTTCAAGAAGCTTTGACGATGGTAATGTCTGCTCATGGACAATTGTATCAAAGGACAGATCAAGAGCGCTCGGCATGATAGTGCAAAAACTTGTTGAACCTAATCAGCCGTCAGAGTATTACCGTGCGGACGGACTCGATGAGAAAGAAAAGTATCATTTCGGCAACAGATTCATGCAGTATAACATAAAGGAGTTCGGAGATCTGGTTAACACCGTCTCGCCTGTTCATATCAAACAGGATTCGATGCTTCACAATGTTATCGCAAAGGTCATAAAGATGGATGGTGAAGTCGAAGATTTTGTGGTTTACGGTGATGCGCTCATGGAAGCGGGAGTAAGGCTTAAACCGGCATATGCTGGTACGGGTTATGATGAGCGGGTGAGGTTCTTCCCCGACTTTGGCGCGCGTTTGTATTTTATGGAAAAGATCAGTGAAAACAGCTGAAGCATTATAGAAAAATCCTTATTGACAAGAACATGATATCAGTGTAATCTATCATGCAGATACAAGAATTTAATATTGTCTTTTCTCTTATTCAGAGTGGTGGAGATACATAGGATCTGTGAAGCCACGGCAACCCCAGCAACGGAAGGTGCCAACCTGAGCGAGCAAAATCGAGCAATAAGAGGATTTGAGTATCATGTAGTCGGATCCGCTTATGAAAGTAAGCGGATTTTTTAATTCATAATTTAGGTAGGAGGAAATTTAACATGGAGAAGAAGCTTTTCACTTCAGAATCAGTTACTGAGGGACATCCCGACAAAGTCTGCGACATGGTATCGGATGCAATCCTTGATGCATGCTTTGAGCAGGATCCCATGAGCAGAGTAGCATGTGAGACAACAAGCTGTACAGGTTTTGTGCTTGTAACAGGTGAGATCACAACAAAGGCACAGCTTGATATTCCCGCAATAGTAAGAAAGACAGTTACAGAGATCGGTTATGATGACGGTAAAAAGGGACTTGACGGCAATTCATGCGCCGTATTCGTGGCTCTTGACCAGCAGTCAGCAGATATAGCAATGGGTGTTGACAAGGCACTTGAGGCAAGAGAAGGCGAACTTGCCGATGATCTTGATACAGGTGCAGGCGATCAGGGTATGATGTTCGGATATGCAACAAACGAGACAGACTCTTATATGCCTTATTCTATCGCGCTTGCTCACAAGCTTGCACTCAAGCTTACAGAGGTAAGAAAGAACGGAACACTCAAGTATTTAAGACCCGACGGAAAAACTCAGGTATCCGTAGAATACGATGAGAATGACAAGCCTGTAAGACTTGAGGCCGTTGTTCTTTCAACACAGCATGATGAGGATGTTACACAGGAGCAGATCCATGAGGATATCAAGAAGTACGTATTTGATCCTGTACTTCCCAAGGAGCTTGTTGATGACAATACAAAGTTCTTCATCAATCCCACAGGAAGATTCGTTATCGGAGGACCTCACGGTGATGCAGGTCTTACGGGACGTAAGATAATCGTTGACACATACGGCGGATATGCTCGTCACGGCGGCGGTGCTTTCTCAGGAAAGGACTGCACAAAGGTTGACCGTTCTGCGGCATATGCTGCACGATACGTTGCAAAGAACATCGTTGCAGCAGGTCTTGCCGACAAGT
>JAEERY010000081.1 GCA_016286035.1 Lachnospiraceae bacterium | reverse complement strand
CCTCTCCCTTTGAGGTTCAGCCTCATCCTCCCATATAAATCTGTTGAGCGGATGATCTCCGGTCAGATCCTCTATATCATCAAATACTATGTATAAATGATCACCTTCTTCATATATATCCGGGTAAGCAGCCTGAGGTGTATATCCCCCCAGCTTCGTGATACTACTGTCATAATTCCAGTATATGAGGCCCAGCTTTCGTCCCAGAATGCATGGCGGTTGCTCTGTAAGTCTTCTCGCTTTTTCTTTTAATCTGTCATCCGAAATGTCTGTTTTTTCAACAAGGATGTCTTTATTCTGTATCATGATTATTTCATATACATGCTTCTTCATAAGCCTATACCCCATATCTTCAGACCACATTTTGATATAGTCGGATCCTGATCTATGATCATTTTATCAGGACCCGACTACAACAGTATTGTATTTCTCTTTCTTCAGTTGGTTGTATTTGAATAAACAAGTACCGCATTCCTGCCATATTCGGTCAGATCATATGACATACCACGATCTTCCATAAAGGTATCAAACTCTTCGGTAAGATAATCAGCAATCTCACCATCAGACTCTCCATACAGAGCGTCCCATATATCAGCAGGTATCTGAAGATACGCTATAGGTTCCTCACCATCCCGTATCAGTACGTCCTCACTCCTGTCCTCAAGGTATTCTCTCATGGATCCGATATCAGAAGAACATTCATCAACAACCTCATTGAGATTCAAGGACATTAGGTCATCTTTATAGAACAGCTCGTACAGATCAATCCTGGTATCTTCATATACTATGCCGCCATAACAAAGGCTTGCATACAATTCATCAACATCTGCCTGTGCTGCAATAAGGAATCTTATATAATCTATAGCAAATTCTTTAATCTCATTTCTATCCATGTGGTCCCTCCTGTTTTGACAACTACAAATCTATAATACAATATCCTGTGTAATAAATGATTCTTTATTTTATAACCACGCACAACTCATCACGTTCATATATATCAGCCCTCTTCAGCAGATCTTGAAATTCCTCATAACTCAGGCCGGATTCAATCTGAGCTTCAATAAGACCGGCCCCCTGATTAAGCATCCTTAGTGCTGTCTCTTCAACTATATTTTGGGGAACTTCTTTGATCATTTGCTGATATTTCATTGTCCAATATGGATTTTCCATAGCAGTTATTCCTCCTACCCTTTCTTGATCTCAACACCGCTTATATGTTATGCCGCGTTAGATTTATATTGTTCCATTATTCTCCTGATGTCAGATATTACCAGTGTTGTTTTTTCCAGAAGTTCTCCAGCTATTCTGTCAAGAAGTTCTCTGTGCTCTACAAGTAGCTTCTTTACTTCAAGATAGTTTCTTTCAAGAAGCATCGATACTGCACGATTTCGGTTCTCGGCAGCAAATGCATCATGTTCATCTTCTATCCAGTTCTGGAAACCAAACATACATTGGTTATCTACAAGACTCTTAGCCCTGCGGAAAGCATTATGAAGATCTGCGTTGGCACCCATATCGGTTTCCCCAAATACCAATTCGGTTGCAGCCCTTCCTGCCAATGAAGCTCTAATTATATATTCATTATATTCCTCACTGGTGTCATCCATTTCATCAGACCTGCAATACCTTACAAAACCGTAGTCACCACTGTTTGTTTTTCTGATCGAAATAATACTTACGCTTCCCGGATCAAGCAGCTCTGATATTAATGAATGTCCTGCCTCGTGATATGCTATTTTCCTGCGGATATTCTCGGGTAACTGGTCGGCACACTCTGGTGCATCAAAGATCAGATCCAGACAGGAATCTATAACATTTTGCATTGTCACCTTTTTCTGTCTGCTATAAGCTGCCTTGATCGCTGCATTGTTTATTACATTTTCCAGCGTGGCGCAGGATTCTCCAGTAAGCATTCTGGCTATGGATTCTTCATCGAGCTCATCAAACTTATCTGATCCAGAAAGATAATGCTTTACGATCTCTTTAGACTCATTCTTCTTCGGCAAACGAACCTTCAGTCTTTTCCCAAGTCTTCCGGCTCTCAATAACGAATCGGGTATTTTTCTGATGTTATTAGCCGTTGCAACAACAAACACATCCGATCCTTTTACTTCATCTATGCATGATTGTACTGTTACAAACTCCTCTGCGTCACACCCTTCATCCCGATCAGAAAACTTGTCAAGATCATCAAGTAACACTATTGACGGTGTATTCTGCTTAGCATCTGCAAAAGTATCAGTTACAGTCTTTATGAATTCTCCATCAGACGCCTTCTTTCGGCAAACATAAGCTTTTCTTCCTGTTGAACGGATCAGACAATTTGCCATCGTTGTCTTACCGGTACCAGGTCTTCCGCTAAGGATCAGTCCTTCATTAAGCCCAGCACCCATATCTTTATAAACCTCCTGATTGTTCAACATATCACTTATGATTAAGAGTTCTCTTTTTATATCTTCGTATCCTTTGATCTCCTCAAAATAATCCTTCATATCATGCCCTCTCTTTCAAATGACTTATGTGCGTTTTCAATCACATAATAAAACAAGCGATGTGCGCTTTTTAGCACATCGCCGAATCTGCTGAACCTGTAAGGATACGTATTCTTGTTTCCAATTTTCATATATTAACTATTTCTACGCAAATAAGTATTCCGCCACCACCATATCGCAAATCCTTTGTTGGTTCACGCTAACCGGTATCAGATTCTTTATTCGATAATACTTTTCTACATAATCATCAACATTATTTTCAAAGAGTATATTAATGGCTTCCAGTTCTGTTACGCCGTACTTGTCCTGAAGTTCTTTACCAAACTCTCTGACCTCACGAATATACTGACCATCATTCTTAACTATATAAAACCACGCCTCATCAGCATATTTATTTGCGACATCCATTGTCAGCCAGTTACCTTTGTGCTGTTTGTTCTGTGTTAAAACATCCCTATATGCTTCTTTTTGTGATCGTACTATTTTATAGTTTATCTCTTCAATCACCTCACGTGGCAGATTCCAGCCATCGTCAACAACATATGAATAAAAACTTGTTCTTGTACGACCATTTTCTACGAAAAGGTCTAAATCCCAATGATCATGATTCATTTATTATTCCCTCGTGATTCTAATTCTATGTGCTTTGTTCTTGATACTTTTGATCACATAATAAAACAAGCGATGTACCTATATTTGCACATCGCTTTCGTAACCATGCTTTTAATCTGATTCTCTTTATATGTATTTCTTATGGATTTCCAAAGAAGCCTGTCTGATCCGATCTCTCATACTTTCTGGTTCCAAAACTTCTATATTCTGACCATATTGCATAGCCCAGTAAAAGAATGCATCCGGATTGCATTTGAGACTGGCTATGATATTATCGTCTTCTCCGTAACTTACCCTGAATCCCGTCTCAAAACTGTCTACAAGAGCATCCATAAGGTTCTCATTAGTACGTAACTTCACATGTATGCTATCACCTGTATACATATACACATGCTCCGCTATATATTCTGAAATGTTTAATCCATTTTCCAGTCCCTTTACAGCCTTCATAGGCTTTCTATTTTCTTTAAGGATCTCAACATCCGTTATCCTATCTAGCCTGAAATGTGATATGTTATCATATTCCGGACAGTTTCCAACCAGATAATATCTTCCCCTATGACTGAACATCTGATAAGGACTTACGACATATTTCATGCTTCTTTTGGGATGAAGTCTGAAATCTATCCCGTACTGTAAATATGTAAATGCAATCTTCTTTCCTTTAGATATCGCGGTATCAATAGCGGCTATTGAATCCATGACATATTGATTTTCTGTATTCTTGCCACTTGATGTAGTGTGAATATGTGATACATGTGCCTTAAAGTATTTATTCGAATGCTTTTCCAGTTTTTTTACAAGCTGATGCGCTTCTTTGTCAGTAATGGCTTTGGATGTAAACACACCATCTATAAGCATTCTCAGTTCGGCATCAGTAAATTCCCTGGTTCTTAGATAATATCCCTTTTTCTCAGCTATATCGTATCCCATCTCACGAAGAGAGACTATATTGTTCTTTACTGCTCTTCTTTCACAACCTATTCCATAGTTGGATTCCAGAAGATCTATAATATCCTGCTGCAGTAATCTGTGTTCGCTGTCGGAATACTCTTTAAGAATATCCAGTATCAGCATATTTAACATTTTTTTGGTTCCTGTTCCGAACATAACATGTCTCCAATAATAGGTTTTATAGCGACTGGTAAATATACTCACTCTTATAATAGCATACTAAAATTTTCAATGTGCGTTTTTTAGCGCATCGGCTTCATATTTAGTCAATTACAAACGTCAAATTCCTATCGCAGGTCCAAGCTTAATTGTATAAAAAAGTTTGTACCTCACTTGTACCCCAACATTTTCAAAAAGAAGAAGGGCTCAAACCCACATAATTACTGAGGATTTGAGCTCTCCACGAAGAGGCGTGAGCCGGATTTGAAGTAATCGAAAAAATGTAAAAACGTTGATTTTATGGGCTTTGGCACTTGGTATATATCATAAAAATTCGTTTTGACATACTTTTTGACATACTACAATTGACACTTCCATCAATCATATAGTTTCTCCCAAAGAATTATTGAATACGAATTAAGCAAAGCTTATTGGTTTGATTGGATTATCCATACATTTTCCATCTGGAGTTTTATAATCTAAGAAGGAAACTTCTTTCGTTTCCCGATTTACCAACACCTTTGCATAAACTGTCCACAACCCATCTTCACTTTCAAAACCCATAAAATATTCATATTCTATATCATCATACTGATCATCCGGATAAGCATGACAAGCATCTTCAAAATGTTCTCTAAAATACTCAAGGCCGAACATATCCGCGATTGCACCCCAAGCATCAACTTTAGCTTCTTCTTTATTTAACATTATATTTTACCTCCGAATATCTTTCTGTAGATTTCTTTCATATCACTATCAATAACATTAGAAACAGTTCCTGTCTCTATAACACCATTGTAATCTATTTTACTTTGCAATATAAATTGTAGTATGATGAGTAAAGAATACAAAAATAAACTACAGTTCACTTCTTAACCCATTATAAATCAAGTAAGATGAATCTCAGTCTTCAAATCCTAGATTATATATGTAAAAGGAAAGAATATGCGAATTTTTAAAAACATAATCTCAAAATATGAAGGAACAGAAAAATTACTTTATTCTGATCAGAGTAATCCCTACGAATCGATTTATATCCGAGCCAAGATTAGTAATGGTCTGTTAACTATTACTGATAGTGAATGCGAACATGGCCCCGATGGAGGGTGGTCTCATAGAACACTTACATTTGACAAGATAAATACTGAGTTGGCTCTTAAAATGTTGCAGAAAAAAAGCCATAATCCCTTCAAAGCCCTTAAAGGAATGCTCAACTATAATGATAGAACCAAAGTTTTCCAGGAAATGTGCGACAGCCATGGAATCAAGTATAGAAACACGCTTACCTTTTGATTATGAAAACATTATAGTTAACTGCCTTTTTCATTAAAACTTACTATTTATCCAATTCTATTTCAAACAAATAGCAACATTTTTCAAATTCTGGCCTGAACAAATCTGGATTGCTTTCTTCATATTCAGCAGACAAATTCTCCATGTTCCATGTTATTTCTGACATAAATCTCTCAAACACTTCTTCGGCCTCAAGTGAACTCATATTTTCCTTAAGATTTTTCTTGCAATACATATCAATGATATATTTATGCAAATCATCATATGTATATGCTTTGGAATCTGCAATTATAATAGTATTTCTATATTGTCTGTAATCAGAAGCATATTTATAATCCATTTCATCATCAGGTAATGCCAAAACTTCAGCATATTTTTGCGGATTAAACTCAAATAGTAATTTATTGCTCTCATTAACTCTAGTTTCCCCATCATAAATGTCGCTCAAATCTCCAAAAAGATTATCATCTACATCTGTTGACGTATTATCCAAATCATCTACATGCATAGCCTCATTATTCTCTGTGATACTACTAGAATTTACAGTCTCTGATTTCTCATTATATGCTTTGTTTTCTGTATGTTTCTTATCTCCGCCATAACATCGAATAATTGAAAATAATATAAACAGTAAAATAAATGCCAATAAAAGTTTCTTTTTCATTATATCCTCATCAATATCTTCATTTCAGATTTCTATCATTCATTACAGCATATAGACCGCATCTATATAAATTCAAAGAGACATCGCAAATACTATACGTAGATTGATGTCTCTTAGTTTTTTACTTTATCACTGATGCAAATTAATCACGTTTTCAAGAAAATCTTTCTTATATTGCTAAATACTTTCTTCTTAAATTTTTACTACCTTTCAATATATGAAGATTGTACAAACACATCCTTTTGTGTTTGTACTTGCTCAAAATTCATATAAAAGAATCGGTTTCTTTTTAACGTCTACTATCAAAGCTGTACAATTATCTTTGCTTCCACGTGAAAGAGCTTCATCAACCAATTTATCTGCCATATCTTGAGCTGATAATGACTCTTTTAGAAAATCCGCTAGTTCGTTATCCAGGATCATGTCACTAACCCCGTCACTGCATATCAAAAATCTATCCCGTTCCTTTATGAAAATCTCGTCAGAATAATATGGTTCCGGTATGACTTCATCCTCTAACATTCCCAAAAACTGTGTTAACTGATGCCTTCGATTATCTGTTAGTGCCTGTTCAGGTGTTATGATACCCATTTTCACTAACCGCGTTGCTTCATCATGATCTTCACTTAATTTCATAAGTGTATTATCTCTAAAAAGATAAGTACGGCTATCACCCAGGTTGCATGCAATAGCAGATCCATTATCAATATATAAATTTGATAATGTGCTCCCCATACGTCCGCTACACTTTTCAAGTCCAATATCACCCACTTGTTTATTTATACTCTGAACATCTTCACCAGAAATCTTATAAAAATCGGCCTTTTTAGCATTACGCATATTGGATACTGCTATTAACGAAGCTATTTCACCGAATTCAACGCCTCCCATACCGTCACAAACAGAAAACAGAGCTCTGCGATCTGTAACACGACACTGAGCCTTGCTGTTATTATCATTTACGTCTGTGCGATATTTCCCGCATATGTAAAAATTGTCTTCATTGTTAGATCTAACATTACCCACGTCGGATCTGACACCGGCTGTTAGAGTATACTTATACATGCTTGAATTCCTTATCACTCAACTGTATTTACTATTTCGAAATCATAGTAATCCCACACGGTTTCATCTTGGGACCATAATAACTATTCTTGAATTCCTGTACTGACATACACTGCATAACAAGATGACGATCTCCGGAATTACGAACACTCATAGATGATCGATTATCCATGAAATATACATTTCCATCCTCTATTCTTGATATCAGCATCGCGTGGCCATGCTTATTGTATTTATCACTATTAGGGTCTGCACTTCCAGCCCATCCGCCTGGATTCCAGCTACACACTACATTTGTGATAGGTTCATTATTCTTTGCCAAAAGATCATCTATGCTATTGAAAGATGTGCATTTTGCCCCCGTGGATGTAGTTCCCTTATTTGCAAAATATGATGCAATATCTTTGCCGCTCCACACCTTATCCTTCTTGAATGTCATGCAGTCTTAAATATTTTTTTGATGATATAAGGTATAGAAGAAATAATAATGATCCTTTTGCTCGATTTGTTTTTACAAGTATTACCAACATCAAAAGCTTATATAAATCTTTTGTCTCATTTCTTCATGATACAATTATTACACGTCAAAATTTCACAATCAAGGCAGATAAGTAGATTTATTATTGATTAAACATATATATTTTGTCTGTATTCCTTTCAGACAGAGTTTGTGTACTTTCACCTCACCCTGGAAGATTATCAGCAGTTGTAGATATAGATCTTCCAAGACCAAGAACTCTGAATCTTAGGGATACACAGCACTTTAGCGAACTTGTAATGAAGGTTCGAAACTCTTTCGAAGGAGGTAGTGTCTGATGAAAATATTAAAGAAAAACCTATCTCTAATCATTTGGATTATCGCCCTCATCATTGTATGGGAGCTATACGCAAACCAGGTGGCAGTAACAAAAAGAACACCTGAAAATATACTTCCTCATCTAAAGCAGATATTAGATGCTGCTACATCTTCTAAGAAGGTGGCAGGAGGAGAGACCGCAGTTGGAGTAGTTCTTTCAAGTGCCGGGGTAACACTTTTTAGAGCCCTTATAGGATTACTGGTTGGTACAATATCAGGTTTCATCCTTGCTGTAATTATGAAGCTGTCAGGACTGGTAGAGAAAACAATCTTCCCATACCTGATGCTTATACAGCTTATTCCAGTACTTGGACTTGCACCAATCATCTTATCTATCACAGGTGATATCAATGTAAGCCGAGTAATGATAGCTGGAATACTTAGTTTTTATCCGGTAGCAACTAACACTCTTGCAGGACTTAAATCTGTAGAGAAAGAAAAATACGAGCTTAGCACCAAATAGTGTTGGGACAGGGAGTGAGTCGACAAATGTTACGACAACGGAAGGTATTCTCTCTGGGACACGTGAAGAAAGGGTAGCTTTAGCTAATAAGAATCTTCAAGATACATATAATAAACTCGCTCAGGATAGAATAGCGGCAGGAGAAGATCCTGCATATGAGCAGTTATGCGGAAATCTTGCAAAAGATCAATTGAAACTTCAAGGTTTGATAAGTGATAAGAATGTCATTTTATTTCCACAGTAAATGTACAGATCTGACACAGATCGATACCTTTTTTTGGGAACATCATCATGTTAATTTGTTATTGTAAACGATCAGGACATTTAAGTTACTGATCGTTTTTATTCAAGACTTTGGGATCAGTGTTTTGTTAATTACCTGTTAATCTGAAGACCTTTTTTTGAATAATCCGGTGTGATATTATGTTATTGTAAAAGATTCGACATCATGGCTCGATGATATCTTCAGGAATGCTGTAGTCGACACCCAAATGGAATACACGTGGAATAAGATGGGAATAAGACGATCACGTTTTTCCAAACATACATGTTACAATGATATCATAAGAATCTTTTACAGATTCAGGCAGCGATGATCCTAACTACCATAGAAACCTATATGGTACCAAAACGATACCCTGATGAGTATTGCTTTTATTTACATCCGTGTTAACATGTTAATATAAACAACGTGCATATCATTCATGACATCCTTTAAGTGGATGTCTTTTTTTATGCCATTTTTAGTGATACTTAAGCGTGTGATACCTGGGTCTTAAACCTGGGTATTTTTCATTAATCAGTAATCGCAAGCATAGCATTTGGACGTCCGTCCAATGCAGATCGATAGCTTTTCGCTATCAAAATATTTGGGGTAACCCCAAACCCTTATGCATTATTTTTACAGATCACTACAAGGAAAGGAGGAAAAAAATCATGAAAAAATATGATGACAATCGTAGATACAGCGTTCGAAAAACATTACGTATCACACCTGCTCAATGGCAAATGATACAGGAACGTATGGCTCGTGTTAGGTTAAAAGACTTCAACAGATATGCTCGTCAGATGCTAATCGATGGTTACTTTTTTGTGATCGATGACAAAGAAGAAATAAAAGCGATGACATATGAGATCAATAAGATCGGAACCAATATTAACCAGATAGCATATAAACTTAACCTGACCGGTACTGCCTCTGAAGAAGATATCCGTGAGATAAAAGCGCTTATGGCAGCCATATGGGATTTACAAAGAGAGCTCTTGATCCAGGATGATTTTTGCACAAAGTATCTCAGATCCACTGAATGATAATATTCAAAATTATCAAGGATCATATCTCAATCAGAGATATCATCTCATGCATTTTATTAAACTATATTCATAGCTTCAGATGAGAATGAACTATGGAAAGCAACTAGTAACACGGTTACAGATGCAACCGAAGTATTATGACTAATTCTATATCCATTTATCTTTCCTTTAATAAAGATTGATAAATGGATTTTTTTATGCCACCGCGAGGGGTAGACGGAGCATCAATACCAGCACCTGCTTTTTAAGCAGTATCAAAAAAGAAGGTGTTACCATGGAAAGGAGAAACAATAGTAAGCATGAATTAATAACCGAAGACATGATTCAATCATATTGCAACATATTTGGCATAGATGTAGAATCTGTAACAGAAGGAGTCCTTAAGGCTATGGAGGACTCTATGCAATTGAATAAAGAAAAAAGAGTGTACGCCAGACATCCATATGCATTGCCTGATCCCGAAAGTTATGCCAATGGTCGTCAAAAAACAAGAGTAAAATCTGAAGACTCACCTGAAAAAAGAAAGACCATCTGGGCGAAAAGCCATATGATATGTACCCTCTTTCCTAGACAACTAGGAAGGAGGGTTTTTTATGCACTATAGTTTTGAATTTAAAAGAAAATGCGTGGAATTGTATTATCGAGGTGAATATCCGAGTACACCTAATGGAATTAGTAATAAGCAAATG
>JAEERY010000080.1 GCA_016286035.1 Lachnospiraceae bacterium | reverse complement strand
GTTGCCTGTCTCTGAGCATCGTTGAAATATGCGGGAACAGTGATAACTGCCTCTGAAACCTTCTCACCAAGATAGCTCTCAGCATCAGCTTTAAGCTTCTGAAGGATCATTGCAGAGATCTGCTGAGGTGAATACTTCTTATCATCAATTGTTCTGCCTCTGTCTGTACCCATATCTCTCTTTATGGAAGAGATGGTCTTCTCGGCATTGGTAACTGCCTGACGCTTTGCAGGCTCACCTACAAGTCTTTCCCCATTCTTTGTGAACGCAACAACCGAAGGTGTTGTTCTTGCTCCCTCGGTATTCGCTATAACGGTAGGCTTTCCACCTTCCATGACCGCTACACAGCTGTTTGTTGTACCTAAGTCAATACCTATAATCTTTCCCATGTCATTTTCCTCCTGAAAGTCCTCACTTTATATTCTTTGATCATTTACAAAATCTATTGAGCAACAGCAACCATGCTGTGTCGCACAACGCTGTCTCTGTACATGTAGCCCTTCTGCAGTTCCTGGGCTACGATGCCTTCCTCGAATTCCTCACTCTCAACCTGCATAACCGCATTGTGAAGATCCGGGTTGAATTCCTGTCCCAAAGCTTCTATGGGTTTGACACCAAGCTTGTCCAGTTCTCCTATAAGCTGTTTGTATATCAGATTCATACCTTCATATATGGGATCTGTCTGTTCCTCCTCCGATACACTTGCAAGTCCTCTTTCGAAATTGTCGACTACGGGAAGCATCTTCTCTATCACGCTCTTGGCTCCCATCTCAAACATCGTAGCCTTCTCTTTTTCTGTACGCTTGCGATAGTTTTCAAACTCAGCCATCTGACGCATTACTTTGTCTTCAAGTTCTTTTTTCTGGTTTTCTAGTGCTTCCAGTTTTTTGTCTTTCTTTTTAAAGTTTTTTAAGATACCGCCTTCTTCAGCATTCTCTTTTGACTCGTTTACTTCTTCATCAGAACCTTCCTCTGCCTCAGGCTTTTCCTCTTCTTTTGAGTTTTCCTTTTCTTGTTCGATGTCCTTATCAGTATCTTCACAGACTGTTTCTTCTGTGTCCTTCTGATTCTCTACGGCTTCTGACTTTTCATCCTCAAGTACTTCTTCTTTTTCCTTATCAGACATATCCGTTTTCCTTTCTGTAATATATGTAAATCTCCTGAAACTACATCTTGAACTTCATGGAATCCAGCTGATGCATCACATGTTTGAGATTATCTACGACTTTGTCATAATCCATTCGCTTGGGACCTATGATACCTATAGTACCTTTCATCCCTTCCCCCATGTCATATGTTGCCGTTACTATACTGCAGTCTTTCATGGAGGTTATAGGCGATTCGTTACCTATATAAACCTGAATACCGGTATTATTCTCATCTGCCAGTGTGTCCTGAACCAGTTTGCCGAGAACCTGCTTCTCCTCAAGAGTGTTGATCAGTTCACCGGCTTTATGATTATCCGAAAGTTCCGGATACTTAAGAATATTGTTGGCACCGCTTGTATATATCTCGAGATCTTCTTCATCGTGGATTGCAAGAGCAACAGCATCAAATACATCTCCGATCAGATCTCCGTGTATACCTGCCTGTTGTTTAAGAGCTGTGATCATTCCAAGGTTGATCTCTTCTATTGACAGTCCGTTTAAATGTGTATTTAGAAGGATGTTGAGCTTGAGTACTGTTTCCTCATCCATCTCACTGTCAATGTCTATGATACTGTTCTTTATGACATTGCCTTCAACCACTATCACTGCAAGTAGTTGCTGTGAATTCACTCTGGAAAGCTGAATGAATTTTAACTTGTTGCGGTGAAGTGTCGGTGCTGATACCATGGTTGCATAATTTGTATTGACCGCCAAAAGCTTTGCTGTCTGTTTTAAAAGATTATCAAGTTTCTCTTCCTTATCAAGAAGCTCGCCTTTTAATTCATCAACTTCCTTTTGTTTCTCTTCCATGAGAGCATCGACATATAATCTGTAGCCTGCATCCGAAGGAATACGCCCCGCTGATGTATGCGGCTGCAGTATGTATCCCATCTCCTCGAGATCCGACATCTCGTTTCTGATAGTTGCCGAACTGAGATTAAGATCAGTATATTTTGAAATTGTCCTGCTTCCTACAGGTTCACCGGTTTCAAGATAGTTTCGTATGATGGCCTGAAGGATCTTCCTCTTTCTCTCTGTCAGTTCCATACCACATATCCATTCTGATTTTATCTGTTAGCACTCGCCTCAATTGAGTGCTAACATCTTTGCAATAGTAAAGATACCACCACGCCACAATAATGTCAACACATTGAAATATTAAATAATTATAAAAAATGTAAAGAAAAATGACCCGGCAAAACCGGGTCATCATCTTGTGTATATTATCAATATGGATTAGATATCGAAAGAACCTGTGATATCGTCGTTGAATACATAATATACTTTGCTCTCCTCAGGCTTAACGAAAAGCTGAACCTTCTTAAGCTCTGAAGCCTTCTTGTCATAATCGTATGTCCAAACGTCCTTAGCGATCTTAACAAGAGCATCCTGTGTGTATTCCTTCTCAGCGAACTGAAGAACTACTTCTGTACCTACTGCTGCTTTCTTTGCAGGTGCTGCTGCCTTTTTAGGAGCTGCTGCCTTTTTAGGAGCTGCTGCTTTCTTAGGAGCTGCTGCTTTCTTAGGAGCTGCTGCTTTCTTAGGAGCTGCTACTTTCTTCTCAGCTGCCTTCTTGGGAGCTGCTGCCTTCTTTGCAGGAGCTGCTACTTTCTTCTCAGCTGCCTTCTTGGGAGCTGCTGCTTTCTTAGGAGCTGCTACTTTCTTCTCAGCTGCTTTCTTTGCAGGTGCTGCTGCCTTCTTCTCAGGTGCTACTACTTTCTTCTCTTCTGCCTTAACCTCAGGTGTCTTAACTACTTCCTTCTTCTCTGCATCCAATGATGCTGTTACTTTTGTTATTGGCATTTTTCTTCTCCCTTCAATAAACAAACTGTCTATTAAATCTGCAGGATATACCATCCCACAAAACCTCAATGTATCTATAAAAAAATATTAACGCAGTAAATATATATGTGTCAACGCAAATACTTACAAAAGATATTTTATTTCCTACCTATTAATATAAATGTTGCATAAAATACTAATACATTTCTCTCACAAACTTTCTGAGTGCTTCGAGAGATCTTTCAACCTTTTCCGTTTCTATGCAATAAGCAAGTCTGAAATATCCCGGACAACCAAAACTGTCAGAAGGTACGCCAATAAAATCATAGCGCTTAGCTTTTTCGCAAAACGATATTGCGTCATCCTCGAGTGCCTTGGGGAATATGTAAAATGTTCCGCCCGGCTTAACACACTCAAATCCCAGATCTGTTAGTTCATTGTAAAGCAAGTTCATATTTCTCTCATATACAGACATGTCCGCTGTAAGCTCAAGATTTTCCGCAACAGCCAGCTGTATGAGTGAAGCAGGGCAGTTATGGCCTATGCCTCTTGATATCTGCCCGCACATGACAGCCATCTTGTCTGCGCCTTCACAAGCCGGATTGATTGCAACATATCCGATACGTTCTCCTGGAAGTGAAAGTGATTTTGAAAATGAATAGCACGAAAGAGTATGATCGTAGAATTTTGATACGTACGGAGAATCAACTCCCTCGAATACTATCTCTCTGTAAGGCTCATCAGATATCAGATAAATAACATGTCCGTACTCTTCAGATTTATCTTTAAGTATCGCAGAGAGTTTCTCAATAGTATTTGTAGAATAACATATGCCAGAAGGATTGTTCGGTGTATTGACAAGAACCGCCATGGTCTTCTCATTTATCATTGATTCAAACGCTTCGAAGTTGATCTGAAAACTTGAAGTATCCGCAGGAACGATCTTGAGAACAGCACCGCTCAGATTGACATACGGATTATACTCGGGAAAGAACGGAGCAAATGTTATGATCTCATCTCCGGGTACGGTTATCAGTCTTACGGCATGAGCGATCGCACCTGCCGCACCGCTGGTCATAAAGATATGATCGGCAGTATAATTCATTCCAAATCTCTTATTAAGTGATGCTGCTACCTTTGCTCTTACTTCAGGTATTCCAAGACTCTGACTGTATCCGTGAAGTTCTACGGAACTCTTTGTCTGAAGCAGTTCTATCATTGTATCAGTAACCTGCTGGGGAACCGGTACTGAAGGGTTTCCGAGTGTATAATCAAATACATTCTCATACCCGATTTCCTTGCCTCTTGCAACTGCATACTCGGAAAGATTCCTTATAACAGATTTTTTTGATAACATATCAACATATGTCTGTACTAACATTTATTTATTCTCCTCCCGGCAGATCTATCTATTACTCTGCCACGTCTTTATATAATCCATCACCATGTCTGAAAGAGCATCAACAGTCATGCTGCCGGTGTTGATACACAGATCATAGTTGGTGGCAGCTTCCATATCATTTCCCGTAAAATGATGATAGTAAGCCTTTCTGAACTTATCAACATTTGCGATACGCTTTACCGCTTCCTTCTCATCCAGTCCGCATACATCCATCGTACGTCTGACACAATCATCATAGGATGCATAACAGAATATCCTTATGACATCATTCCTGTTTGTAAGAACCGCATCGGCACATCTTCCCATGATGACACAGTCTTCCTTTTCAGAAAGTTTTTTTATCATCTCAACCTGCAGTCTGAAAAGATTGCTTTCTGTTGTATACTTTTTGTCTGAAGGCGGCAATGGTCCCCAGTCATCCATCCATTCGGTATCCGTACCTATATATGTTCGGTTGAGTTTCTCATCGGATTCTCCGAACAGTGCTTCGCTGATACCTGTATCATCAGAAAGCATCCGCATCAGTTCTCTGTCATAGAACTTATATCCAAGTTTTGCAGCGAGTGCTTTACCCATCACTCTACCGCCGCTACCGTATGTTCTTGATATAGTAATGACCATTATAACCTCCCAAACGAAATCTCAAAACTTCTGTCTGTAATGACTACTCACCGAGATATGCCTTCTTTACAGACTCATCATTCATAAGAGTCTTTGCATCTCCCGAAAGAGTTATATTACCGGTCTCAAGCACATATGCCCTGTCCGATATGGAAAGTGCTTTCTTGGCATTTTGTTCCACCAAAAGCACGGTGGTTCCAGATGCAGATATCTCTTTTATTATATTAAAGATCTCTTCCACGAATATAGGGGACAGACCCATACTGGGTTCATCCATTAGGATGAGCGTAGGATGAGCCATCAGAGCACGCCCCATGGCAAGCATCTGCTGCTCTCCACCGGAAAGCGTTCCGGCTAACTGGTTTTTTCTTTCCTCAAGTCTTGGAAAACTTGTATATACCTTCTTAAGTGTCTCTTCGATCTCTGTCTTGTCTTTTCTGGTATAAGCCCCAAGTTTAAGGTTCTCCAAAACAGTAAGCTGTGCAAACACACGTCTTCCCTCAGGTACATGTGACATACCCATATATACTATCTTATGAGCCGGCAGTTTGGTTATGTCTTTACCTTCAAAGGTAACGCTTCCCGCAGCCTTGTTTATCAGTCCGCTGACCGCATGAAGTATGGTGGTCTTTCCCGCACCGTTCGCACCGATAAGAGAAATGACTTCTCCCTCATTTACCTCAAAGCTCACACCTTTTATTGCCTTGATGACTCCGTAATTAACTTCCAGATCTTTTACTTCCAACATAGCCATGATATTCTATTCTCCCAGATATGCCTTAATAACTTCAGAATCGTTCAATACATCCGATGTCTTACCCTGTGCGAGAACCTGTCCAAAGTTAAGAACTGTAAGTCTCTCGCATATACCGGATACCAGCTTCATATCATGCTCTATAAGAAGGATAGTCATATCAAACTTCTCTCTTATAAGCTGGATAGTTTCCATCAGTTCCTTGGTCTCATTAGGGTTCATTCCTGCCGCGGGTTCATCCAAAAGCAAAAGTTTGGGATTTGTCGCCAGGGCTCTTGCTATCTCCAACTTTCTCTGTTTTCCGTAAGGAAGATTGCCTGCCAAAAGAGAAGCTTCCTTATCAAGGTCAAATACCGCCAATAGTTCCAGAGCCTTCTCATCCATGGCTTTTTCCATCTTACGATATGAAGGCAGCCTGAAAATACCCGCAACGGTCGAATACTCATAACCGTTATGAAGTCCTGCTTTTACATTATCTAAAACCGTCAGCTGTGAAAACAGTCTGATATTCTGGAAAGTACGTGCGATACCGGCCTGATTGATCTGAGTTGTTTTCATTCCGGTTATATTCTTACCATCAAGCTTTATCACTCCGTCTGTTGGTTTATAAACACCCGTAAGCATGTTAAAGACCGTAGTCTTACCTGCTCCGTTGGGACCGATAAGCCCGTAAAGTTCACCTTTTTCGATATGTACTTCAAAAGCATCTACCGCTCTGAGTCCTCCAAAAGAAATACCGAGATTGGTCACATCAAGCATAGCCATATCACTGTACCTCCTTTGTCTGTTTTTTTGCTGCAATAAGTCTTGAAGGAGATATCTTTTCCTTTATCTCCATGCCCTTTGGACTTGCATTGAACAGCATGAGTGCGATGAGCACAACGGAATAGATAAGCATACGATAGTCGGCAAATCCTCTTAACAGTTCAGGAAGAACTGTCAGTATTGCAGCTGCAAGTATCGAACCTCTTATATTTCCTATTCCTCCGAGTACAACATAGACAAGTATCATTATCGACATGTTGTAACCAAAGTTTTTGGGAAGCGCATTAAGCGTTGAAAGATTATGCGCATAAAGTGCACCTGCCATACCCGCCAGTGCTGCCGATATCGAAAATGCCATGAGTTTGTACTTACTTATATTAATACCGATCGATTCTGCAGCGATACGGTTATCCCTGATAGCCATGACTGCACGACCGCTTCTTGAATGCATAAAATTGAGCACAACAAAAAGTGTTATGAGCAGAAGGACTATTCCGATGGTAAAGTTCGAATCATGAGGTGTGCCGGTTATACCCTGAGCACCGTTTATTATTACCTTTCCATCCTCTTTTAATCCAAGCGATATCGAATCCTTTATCGATATATGCAGTCCGTCGCTGTCTTTTCCGACATAAAGGATATTCACTATGTTCTTTATTATCTCGCCAAAGGCAAGGGTAACGATTGCAAGATAGTCGCCTCTGAGTCTTAATACGGGTATACCTATTATGATACCGAAAATAGCCGCAACAAGTGCACTTATCAGAAGTGCCATAAAGAATCTCACAAAAGAGTTTGTGATCGTATCCTTCATGCACATTGAAAAGAATGCGGATGAGAACGCACCAACACACATGAACCCGGCATGTCCGAGACTAAGCTCACCCAGTATACCTACCGTAAGATTCAGGCTGACAGCCAAGATAGTATATACGCAGATCGGAACAAGCAGACCACTGAACAGACTCGAGAGATTTCCCGTTCCCTTTAATATCGACATCAGGATATAAAATCCGATGACCATTCCATATGTTATAAGGTAATCCTTGCTTAACTTTAACTTCTTCATACGGACCACCTACACTTTCTCGCTTATCTTCTTGCCAAGAAGTCCCGTAGGTTTAACAAGAAGAACTATGATCAAAACAGAGAACACTATGGCATCCGCCATCTGAGAAGAGATATATGATTTACTCAGACTCTCTATAACGCCAAGAAGGATACCTCCGATAAGTGCTCCGGGGATAGAACCTATACCACCGAACACCGCCGCAACGAATGCTTTGATACCGGGCATCGAACCTGTATAGGGATTAAGTGAAGGATATGCCGAGCAGAGCAGCACTCCTGCTATTGCTGCAAGCCCCGATCCTATCGCAAAAGTCAGGCTGATCGTTGCATTGACATTGACGCCCATAAGCTCGGCTGCACCTTTATCTTCTGACACGGCAAGCATGGCCTGTCCCGCTTTGGTCTTCTTTATAAATGTTGTGAGCACTATCATGATTATCATGCAGGCTATAATGGTGACTATCGTCTCACCGGTTATGGTGATCTGTCCGTCAGCGATGACCAGCGGCTTAACCTTTACTACTGATGTAAAGAGTTTTATATCGCTTCCAAAAAGGATAAGTGCAAGATTCTGCAGAAAATAACTGACGCCTATCGCAGTGATGAGTACCGCAAGAGAAGTAGCACTCCTTAACGGTTTATATGCTATTCGTTCTATGGTCATACCAAGACAGGTACATACCACTATGGATATCAACACCGCCGCAACAGGACTCAGTCCCATACGTGTGGAAAGTGTGAATACCACAAAACCTCCTACCATGATGACATCACCATGTGCAAAGTTAAGCATCTTTGCGATACCATATACCATGGTATAACCAAGTGCTATGATCGCATATACGCTTCCAAGGCTCACGCCATTGATCAGATAATTTAAAAAACTCATGTCTTCCTCCCAACTATTTCTCTATTATAGGCATTTGGGATACTTTATGCAAGCAGATGCCGCCTTACAAAAAAGAGACATGCCTTAACCGACATGCCTCTTTGCAAATCATATTAGATATTCTGCCAGGATTAATCCATAGCTACATATACGCCTTCTTTGATAACAACAGCCTTGGGAGCCTTGTTAACCTCACCGTCTGCTGTCCAAGACATACCAGCACCTGTAAGACCGTCTACAGAGATCTGAGTCATAGCACCCTTTACTGCATTGCAGATATCTGAAGCGCTCATGTCAGGTGTGCATCCTGCCTTCTCCATAGCTGCTTTCATGATATAGATAGCATCATAAGCATCTGCTGCGAACTGGTTAGGTGTCTCACCATACTTTGTGTTGTACTGTGATACAAAGTTAACTGTAGCATCATCCTTTGCATCTGCTGCGAAAGGAGTAAGGAGCATTACGCCCTCTGCAAGCTTGTTGTCGAAGTTCTCAACACCAAGGATACCGTCAAGGCCGTCACATCCGAAGAATGTAGGCTCATAACCCATGGTATCTGCCTGAGAAAGGATAAGTGTTGCTTCCTGATAGTAAATAGGAAGGAAGATAAGGTCTGCACCTGCATCTTTTGCCTTCTGAAGCTGTGTTGTGAAATCAGTCTTGTTATCTGCTGTGAATGCTTCTGCAGCTACGATCTCAAAAGGCTGGTTTGCAGCTTCTGCAGCAAATTTCTCATAGATACCTGATGAGTAAACATCTGAGCTGTCATAAATAACGGCAAGCTTAGATGAAAGGTTGTTCTGTCCAATATACTGTGCTGAAGCTGTTCCCTGCTGAGGATCTGAGAAACATACACGGAATGCGTTCTCATACTGTGTACAAGGAACAGATGTGCCTGAAGGTGTAAGCTGGAAGATATTATCTTCCTTTGTCTTCTCTGAAACTGCTACACAGGGAGCAGATGTAACTGTACCCATAAGAAGCTGCATGTTCCAGTCCTTAAGTGTGTTGTAAGCGTTTACTGCCTTCTCGGCATCATGCTCATCATCTTCAAATTTGTACTCAATCTGTGCGCCGTTGATTCCGCCAGCAGCGTTGATCTCGTCGATAGCGATCTGTGCACCGTTCTTTACTGCATTACCATAAACTGCAGCACCACCTGTGATAGGTCCGATTCCACCAATCTTAAAAGTCGCACCTGTTGCAGCTGAACCTGCATCTGCTGAAGTGGTTTCAGTGGCTGTGTCTGTGCCGGTAGTCTCCGTAGCAGCGCCACCGCATCCGCAAAGAAGCGTTGCACCAAGGACTACAGCCATTAACATGCTTGTAATCTTTTTCATAATTTCCTCCTGTTCTGATATCTGTCAAAGATAACACTATCGTACCTGTAGACAAATAACATTATATAAAATACAGCATTCCTTCAAATAAGTCAAATTATTGTTCTGTATTGTCTATGCTTTTATTTAAAAAAGTATAGACCGCAAGATAAGGCAGGATAACAAGTAAAGCATATCCGTATCTTAAATCCGCTACTAAAGGTGTGGCGATAAAAAGTGTGAACGTGAGCATGAGTGACGGCAGAAAAGCAAACAGTTTATGTATGTTGCCACTCACTATGCAGATCGCTCCCAGTACCAGTAACAGCCAGAAGAAGCTTCCCATACTGTAGAACGTTCCGTATACAGGTATAATGCCGTAAAACTTGGTCAGTAACTCATTTATCTTTATAAGGACCGGCCCTTCTATGACAGGCTTAAGGCATAATCCCAGATCATTGTCACTCATTCCAAAGTAAACGGTCTGCTGCGGGTTCATGGGTGTCCAGTAACCCTTTGTCAGATCGCCAAATGCTTTTATATAAGTAAGCGGATGTTTTAGCCCGATCTGAAACCATATCTTTATAAATTCCGATTTGTGAGAATTAAAGTATTCTTCATCTCCATCCAGTACCCATGCAAACATCGGATCGGCACACTGAACATCAAAACCTGCCCTGATATAATCAAGCGTGTTTACTTTTTCAAGCCATTCCGTCTGTTTAGGTTCAATCTCCTCACCTGTAGCTATAACCCTGCCGACCTGCTGTAGAGGCATGCACATGTTATAAACATATTCTCCGGGAGCAACTGAACAAGCCTTCATCAAGGGGCCGGAACACAGCAAAGACACAAGAATTACCGCTGCGGACAATACCATGTATCTCTTATGTGTTTTTCTCTTTATGAATAGCCATATCAAAACTGTTGCCACAAACGCATAAAATCCGTTATGTCTAAGCACACACATGAAAAGAGCACTGATCACAAATATGACACTGTCTCTTGTACCATACTTTTTATCGACCTGCGTTCCGTCTGATAGAGCTGAGTTTATTCGTATGACAGTTATCGTAAATACGAGAACCGACATGGTAAACAGTATATCTTTCCACATGGTGACCGCATACATCAGATTATACGGAAGCATTACAAAGCAGATCAAAATCGTAATCCTTACTCCATTTTTGATACCTGCTTCATACATGCACTCAACGGCATATCCAACACAAAGACCTACCATCAGTATCTGAAAAGAAGTATAACAGGCTATCCCGACATACATGCTTCCCGTCAATCCATATCCCATATTGTAAAAAAGTCCGATGATCGCCGTGTGAATCCACGGATGATGATTAGAACGCTCTACTATACCCATGACCTGACCAAGCTGGCTGAGACTGTCAACCGTCAAAACTCCGGGAAAATTAAGAGCAAAAAACGGGATGCAGCATATATATATGATGCATGTGTAACAAAGAAGGATCTTTAATGAGAAATCATTATGCGTCAGGTTTTTTTTTTCGCCTGCAAACTCCACAGCTTTTAAGATGCCAACATCAAGCAGAGTCTTAAACATAAAGAACAGACCGGCAACTGTACTCACCTCATATATAAGAATAAATGCTTTATTCTCAAGGCCTCCCGAAAGATCCGCAAAACAGGCGTAAAGCAATGAAAAAATCGCACCCAGTATAATCGCAGAAAGTCTTATCTTCTTATTGTATGTATCTTTTTGTGCTACAGCATCACGATATGAAAGCACAATAAAGCCTGCACCAAAAGTGCACAACAAAAGAATATTGGTGGACTCAAGTCCTCCAATATTCATCCAGGCAAAACTCACAAAGAAACACATTATTAACTTTATAATGATGTTCTTTTTATTCATGCTCCCTCAATCATTTCATCTTTTCACAGATGATCGAATCCATACAGTGAAAATGAGGTATTCCACCGCTGTTATCTTCAAATATGATCTCATCTATCCAGTGAAACTTCCAGTCAGACAGATATTTAAACAGCTCACCGGACTTCCACATCTTCTCCTCAATATCCCAGTCGGGAGGAAGCTGTAGAAACGGCTTGTCGACAAATACATTGAAAAAAGCTATGCCGTTAATATTTGTCAGCTTATCTATCTTTTTAAAGAAAGCTTCCTTATTTTCATCAAACAGATACTGTACTGTTCCGGTCGAATATATGATATCGAATGTGTCATGCAACTCAAATGTATTGATATCGGCTACAAAAGCATCTATATCAACGCCCTTTTGACCTGCAAGTTTTTTCGTCTTTATGATACCGTTTTCACTGATGTCAAACGCACTGACACTGTATCCCTTTGTTGCCATGTAAACAGCATCTTTTCCTTCGCCACAGCCTATATCCAAAACCTTTTTGGCTTTTGGGAAAGGTCTTAACTTTATCAATTCTTCGCAAAATGAAGCTGGTTGTGTACCCCAGTAATACTCCTCACCGGCATACCAGTTTTCATAGTTCGTCCGGATATCTGCCACTGTTACTCCTTTGTCATCTCCTGTAATCTGCTATTTTAAAAGCTCCCTGATATAAGTCTCAATAGCCTCGTGCCATTCACAGAAGGTATAACCGCCAACAGCCTTTAACATGCGATTCTCCAAAACGGAATGAGCCGGTCTGTTTGCAGGAGCATTATACTCCTTAGTGGTAATACCGGTAACCTTTACGTTCTTACCTGCAAGCCTGAATATCTCACGTGCAAATTCAGCCCAGTTACAGCTGCCTTCACATGTAGCGTGATATATGCCATAGTTGTCTGTGAACAATATACTGTCTATGGCTTTCACAAGCTCGACTGTGCTAGTGGGTGTACCAAACTGATCCTCAACAACCCTTACCTCATCATGATCCTCAGAAAGACTGAGCATGGTCTTTACAAAATTCTTTCCGTCACCATAAAGCCAGGCTGTTCTGAATATGAAGAACCTGTCTGAAAACATGGTCACCATCTTCTCCGCCTCTGCCTTTGTCTCACCGTAGACACTCTGCGGACATATGGGATCCGATTCAAAATACGGAGTCAGTTTTGTTCCGTCAAAAACATAATCCGTAGAGATATGAACCATCTTTGCTCCCACAGCTTTTGCTGCGATCGAAAGGTTTCTGGGACCGATAACATTTACCTTAAATGCGATATCCTGATTTGTCTCACATGCATCAACGGCTGTATAAGCAGCACAGTTGATGATGGCGTAAGGCTTTTCGCTCTCGATCATATCCATGACAGCTTTGATATCTGTTATATCCAGTTCGTCAACATCTGTATTTACGAGTTCTATTCCGTTCTTATCGGCATAGAATCTGTTTATCTCTCTTCCTAGCTGACCGTTGCAGCCGGTAATAAATAGCTTTTTCAAATCATTCACCATTCTCTCTTTATTTATCTCCGAGTCCCAGTCTGTTCATGGCTGAGAATATAGCTCGTACGGATGCTCTTGTGATATTTGAACTTACACCGACACCATATGTGACTCTTCCGGTGTTCGCATCAAGAAGATGAATGTAAGCAGCAGCCTGTGAGTTTGATCCTGACTGAAGAGCATGCTCAGAGTAATCAAGTATCTTGATCTCGATATCCAGGCTGTCCTGAAGAGCTCTCTTGACAGCATCGATGGGACCGTTTCCGATTCCTTCAGCCGACTTTTCCTCACCATGATCGGTGTATGTGAGAACGATCTTTGTATCAAAGTTGCTCTCTGTCTCATCAGAAAGATCATCGACCTTGAGCTTTCTGAAATGAAGAGGCTCTTTCTTGTCCAGATACTCGATCTTAAACTCTTCCATGATCTCATCAGGTGAGATCTCACCCTTCTTCTCTGAGAGAACCTGTATGACGTTGGCAAACTCTTTATGCATGGCTTTTGGAAGCTTAAATCCAAAGTAGTTATCCATGATGAAGGCTACACCGCCCTTGCCAGACTGGCTGTTGATACGTACGATAGGCTCGTATGCTCTGCCGATGTCGGAGGGATCTATGGGAAGATAAGGAACCTGCCATATCTGGCTGTTTCTTTCCTTCATTGCCTGCACGCCCTTGTTTATAGCATCCTGATGCGATCCGGAGAACGCAGTGAATACAAGCTTGCCTGCATAAGGATGTCTGGGATGTATGGGCATCTTACAGCATCTTTCATATATCTCTATTATCTCATTTATGTTCTCAATATTGAGTTTGGGATCTATACCCTGTGAGAACATGTTGTAGGCGATATTTAAGATATCAACATTACCTGTTCTCTCACCGTTACCAAACAAGGTGCCCTCCACACGATCAGCACCTGCAAGCATGGCCAGTTCGGCACTTGCCACGCCACATCCCCTGTCATTGTGAGGATGAATGCTCAGTATAACGCAATCACGCTTATTAAGACGCTTATCCATCCACTCGATACGATCGGCATAAACATTCGGTGTTGTCATCTCAACCGTCGAAGGAAGATTGATGATTATGGGATTCTCGGGTGTGGGGCCCCACTCGTCAATAACTGCATTGCATATCTCAAGTGCAAAGTCATCTTCAGTTCCGGTATAGCTTTCGGGTGAATACTCAAGGAAAATATTTCCATCAAAATTCTTTGCTCTTTCCTTAACCATCCTGGTACCTGCAAGAGCAATATCTATTATCTCTTTTTTGTCTTTATGGAAAACAACATCTCTCTGAAGTGTCGATGTTGAATTGTATATATGAACTATGGTGTTCTTTATTCCTTCAATGGATTCAAAAGTCTTGTCAATGAGTTCTTCTCTGCACTGTGTCAAAACCTGAACCTTGCAGTCCTCCGGTATCATCCTTCTGTCCACGAGCTGTCGAAGGAAATCATATTCTATCTGACTTGCTGAAGGAAAACCTATCTCAATCTCTCTGAATCCTAGTTTTAAAAGATACTGAAAGAACTCGACCTTCTCATCAACCTGCATGGGATCTATCAATGCCTGATTACCGTCACGCAGATCAACACTGCACCATACGGGTGCTTTTTCAATCTGTTTGTTTGGCCATTCTCTTTCCGGATAATCAATAACCGGAACTCTCTGGTATCTCTTGTAATTCATCATGATGTACTGTACGCCTCCTGATTATATGATTCGATTTAAAAAAGGCGCCGTAACAAATACGGCGCCTGCTGATATTCTTTATTCTCCGAGTCCACTCTCGATAGCTGTGACCAAAGCCTTCAAAGCTTCCGCTTCATCCTCTCCGTCACAATTGATCTCTATCTCATCTCCACACTTTACGCATGCTCCCAAGACACTCAGAACACTTTTTGCATTCGCTGTACTATCACGAAATGTGAAAGTTATCAATGATTTATACTGCATTGCTTCCTTGCATAGTATACCTGCAGGTCTTAGGTGTAACCCTGTGGGATTCTTTATAACTACCTTTTGGGAAACCATACCTTTGTTACCTCCATACATTTATCCTGTGTACATAATAACATTTTTTGCATATGTAAACAAGTATCTATCCCTTTATTTCATTGTCTTTTCGATGAGCGAAGCAAGCTTTTCAGCTTCAGCGTCAATCACCTTTTTATCTTTACCTTCTATCATGACACGAACCTTTGGTTCTGTTCCGGAAGGACGTATCAAAACTCTGCCTTCTCCGGCAAATCTCTTCTCGAGTTCATCTATTGCTCCCTTGATCACAGGGTACTCAAGATAACTGTATTTCTTATCATTTGCAACCTGTGCATTGACAAGAGCCTGAGGGAGGACAGTCATGATCTTTGAAAGTTCACTGAGTGGCTTTCCTGTCTTCGTAATGACTTCCAGTAAATGAAGTGCGCTTAAAAGTCCGTCACCGGTCGTATTCTCATCAAGCAGAATGACATGACCGGAACTCTCACCGCCAAGTGAGGCTCCGATCTCTTTCATACGTTCCAGGACATATCTGTCACCGACTTTTGTCGTCTCAACATTTATACCCTTTTCTTTGGCCATGAGCATAAAGCCCAGATTTGTCATAACCGTTACGACAATCGTGTTTTTCTTAAGCCTTCCCGTTTCCTTAAGATAGTTTCCGACGATAGCCATTATCTGATCGCCGTCTATCATATTTCCTTTTTCATCAACTGAAAGGAGACGATCGGCATCACCGTCAAAGGCTAGCCCTACATCGGCCTTTTCTTTTTTTACCCTTGCCGCAAGTTCTTCCATATGAGTAGAGCCGCAGTTCTTATTTATATTTGTCCCATCAGGTTCATTGTGAATGGCAACAACATCTGCTCCGAGTTTTTTGAGAGCTTCGACGGAAGTGAAAAATGAAGCTCCTTCAGCACAGTCGACAACAATCTTCTTTCCCTTAAGATCAACCGGAACCGATTTGATCGAATGTGAAATATACTCCTCTTTGGCATTTTCAAGGTAAGATACCTTACCTAGGTCAAGTCCTGTCGGGAATATGATTCCCTTAAAGTTTTCCTTTATGAGTTTCTCTATGCTGTCTTCAACTTCATCGGGAAGCTTAAAACCATCCTTGTCAAAAAACTTTATACCGTTAAATTCAACAGGATTGTGAGAAGCCGAGATAACTACTCCCGCATCCGCTTTATGTTTCTTGGTAAGATATGCGACCGCCGGAGTGGGAACGATACCCGCATACAGGCAATCGGCCCCCATACTGCAGATACCGGCCATCAATGCATTTGCGAGCATATCTCCCGAAATTCTTGTATCACTGCCAACCACTATGGTCGCTTTACGTTTTTTTCCTTTTGTGAGGGCACACACTCCTGCCTGTCCAAGCTGCATGGCAAGCATGGGGGTAAGTTCTTCATTTGCAACGCCTCTGACACCGTCTGTCCCGAATAATCTGGCCAACTGTCTATTCCTCCTCTTCGGTATCGTTATCTTCTTCAGCCGACTTGATAATACGCAATTTGAGTGTAGCTTTGGTATCCGTATCGGTATCGGGTATTATGACTCCGTCCGGAAGATGCTTCTTGATATCGATAATCTCTTCTATACTCCGTGTTGCTCCTGTAATGTCTATAGCCTCGGGTATATCTATCATCTGCATGTTCTTTAACACACTCTGTTTTCCAGCTACACTTATATAGCTGATAGTGCTCGTAAGATTGCCGTCAACCTCATATCCGTCTGCAGGAACTCCCGTATATCCGTATTCAATGGGCAGGCTCTTCATGAGCCAGATAGTTGCTGTAGTAGATACGTCATCTATATTCTTTGTTATCCTCTTGTCTATTATCTCCTTACCGTCTGTGTCATAAAGATGGATCGGCAGTGAGATATTGACGTCTGCGTTGACATTGTTGATATCGATATCAACGGACACGGTGCTTACAGTATCGACAACAGACTCCGGACCTGATATGGATACGGCATTCTGTGCTGTATTTGTAGCTCCGAGCATGTAATTCTCTGCAGGTGTTCCCTGAACATCAACAGATATCGGAAGCTGTCTTCTCTTGATATTCTCAACACTTACATGAACATAGTCCTTGTCGCCTTTAAGATTGTCATCAGAAACACTGTTTTTGGTGCAGGATAACTCAATGGGAATATAATTACCCTCTGTCATTTTGTTCACATCAGCTACTGCCGATATATTCTTATCGGTGAGTTCATTCAGTACAGATCTTGCAGCTCTTACCGTGACTCTTACGGAATCCGAGCCTTCCAAAACCTCAACGTATTTGTTATTGTCTGTCAGCGTGTTCATGTTCACGATCTGAACCGATACGTTGTATGACTGCTGGCTTACGGGATCGTTGATATTGATCGCTATGAGCCACAACAGACCGGCAATAAGGACCGCAAGAATCTTCAGTCCGAGATTATGAGTCAGCTTTTTTCCCATTCTTCTGGTCCTTTCCCTTTCTGTGTTTTTTCTTCTTTTCATCGTCAGGCTTGTCCTGAATCGCCGTTAAACGCTCTTCCACTTCCTGAACAGTGAGTCCTCTTTCAAGATTTCCCTTATACGCAATACTTATCTTTCCAGTCTCTTCGGATACAATGATCACCATCGCATCGGTCTCTTCAGACATACCCACACCTGCACGGTGTCTGGTTCCGAGTTCCTTGCTGAGCATCATATTATCAGAAAGAGGCAGATAACAGGTTGCAGAAGAGATCCTGTCACCGTCTATTATCACAGCACCGTCATGTAACGGTGTGTTGTGTTCAAATATATTTATCAGCAACTGACTGGTAACAATGGCATCAACACTTATACCTGTACTCTCAAATTCAGCCAGGTTATCATTCTGTTTGACAACTATGAGAGCACCTGTTCTTACCTTGCCCATCTCAGCAGATGCTTTTGCTATTTCTTTTATGGTCTTGTCAGAAAAAAGGCCGCCCTCCTCACTGTCTCTGAAAATATCGCCAAAGAACTTTTTCTTTCCGAGTTCTTCAAGTGCTTTTCTGAGTTCAGGCTGCAAAACAACTATGATACCGGTAACCGCTATGGAAACAATACTCTTTACTATCCACAGTATCGTCTGCATCTCGAAGATATATGCAAGAAAAATGAACACCAAAATAACGACCACTCCCTTTAGGAGTGCCCATGCTCTGGTGTTCCTTATCCAAACCATTATCTGATATACGAGAAAAGCAATTATGAGTATCTCAATTATGTCCGTTACATGTACCCCCGGCACATGGAGACTGTTGATATAATTGCTAAACCAATACTGCAATTGTTCCATTTATTACGTAGTCCTTCTGACTCCGTTGGCTGTTCTTACCGTTCTCGAGGTTGACTCCCCCGAAGATCTGCTTGCCGACGAAGCTGCCTTCCTTCTTTTTTCTGCTCCAAACTTTGGAACGGCTTTCACATAATAATAATATTCATCATCCTCAAACTGCAGATTCTCAGTTTGCCGATAATCCAGTCCGTGTGCGAAGAATTCAATGACAAATCCCAAAAGTGCTGCGAACATCGATCCAAATACGATACCTGCCATGGAATAGTCAAGTCTCATACCAAGCAGACATATCGTAAGGAGAACTATATCTGTAATGCATCCGCCCAAGATAGCCACCTTCCAACTGTGGGCAAATGACAGTCGTCTTATAACATATACAAGGATCAGAGTTACCGAAAAACATATGATCATGCATATCATTGACTTGTTGCCTATCATACTGTCTATGATCTGTCTTAATCTCGTTACCATGTTCTCACTGGCACCGGATGCAAGCATTTCCTTATTTACATCCGCATATTCAATAAGATACGACAGCACTACTCCGAATCCGACAGAAAATATTGAAAAAGGAGTTCCTAAAAGCCCCATAGCCAAAGGCATCACATACGGGATCTTAAATATAAACATGATCGGCATCAAGAGTACTGCAAGAGATTCTCTTGGCGCAAATCTAAGATACAGTATATACATCAGCAAAAGCAGAACCGCCGCTACAATGGCCGTCTCCAAGCTGAGTGCGTAAAAATGCAACAGCACAAAAAGCCCTGACAGCAGAGCCGTAACACTTAACGGCATAAACGAACAGAAAAGTGATGCCATCAGCACTATCGCACCGTCACTGATCTTATGCATGTATCCCATCTTAGCATTTATGATCGTTAACATCGTCAGTGCGAGCAGAAACTTAAGAACAGGATTGAAATACGCCGCATTCTTTGAATATATCCTGCTGAAATTGTTTTTTATCTTGATTAAATCGGACATCTGTAAATCTTCCTTAACTTATTTTTTTACCTCTTCGCTCTCATAATACTTCCTGCTGAGCTTGTCCATGACAGAGATATATGAATTCAGGCTCTTTTTTGCCTTGGTAAACTTATATACTGCCCATATATATGTAGGCACCAGATATAATATCATACCTACGATATACACCTTCGCCCAGTGTCTAGCAAACTCTATGAGATCTATATCATAGATACCCTCTAAGAAGGATTCAAAATTACACAGACCCATAAGCCCAAAAACAACCACGAAAGCAAGAGTTCCATATATAAACGATTTCAAGAGCTGCATAAAAATATAATCCACTCTGAAATACTGTCCTATGGGAAGATATTTCTTGCCGGTACCTTCTTCGTATGCGGCAAGTCTTGTCATTACTCTGACTTTGGTCTCATCCACCATATCAAATGCTCCTATTGTTCGAGGAATCTCATCTTTGCGCTTCCCTTTGATGTGGGAACATCATTCGATGACGCCTTCTTGTTCGGATCGATACCGAAAGCTTTATTGAGGTTTGTTGTCATCTGCGTTCTGCACTTATCGCAGTATCTTCCGGATCTTATCATGGTACCGCAAAGTTCACAGTTGAGTCCGACCATGGAATCCTCTGAAAACTGAAGGCGATCCTCTCTTATCCACTGTCTTATCTGCTGAGGATCAACTTCACATGCCTCTGCAACTTCATTGATATCACAGTTGCGGTTCTCATCTATATACTTCTTTACTACCTGAAACTCCTGCTCGATCTCGTCACGACATACAGGACAGATGATAGGACCAACAACATAATTGAAAAGCTTTTTGCATCTTCTGCAGGTTCTTACATCCATGTCATTACCTCCACTGAAAATATCCTCTTAACAATGTTACAGTTATAAGACTAACAGGCCCGGTCTCTTCCATATTCACGGTTCACATTTTTCTTTGCAACTTGGCCTGTCGTATATATATCACCAACAACACATACCTTTTTTAAGTTTACATCATTTTTAGCCAGTTTAAAAGCTTTTTTGAGGTTTTTGACGTATTTGTGCCTTATATTCTCTCATGTGTCTTTTCCCCTCATTTTTTTCATGGCTTATTTAAGCATTCATAACCTCTTTGATACGCATATAAAGCCCAGTATATCTCTTCTTTTCACTCTCATTCCGAATCATGGTATTAACCGTATCCCTGCTGCCAAGGATCATGACACACCTTTTGGCTCTTGTGACTCCGGTATACAGAAGGTTCCTTGTAAGAAGCGGTTTTGGTCCTCCAAGCAAAGGCATTATAACTGCCGGATATTCACTACCCTGGGACTTATGTATCGTTATTGCATACGCCAGTTCAAGTTCATCGAGCCCGTCAAAGCCGTATCTGACCTTTCTTCTTTCATCATATTCAACGCATATAAAGCCTTCTGATGGTTGTATCTGAATGATCGTCCCAACGTCACCGTTAAATACGCCGCTTCCCTTGTCTATGACTATATTGTTCCTTCCCGTAATCTCCCACTCCAGCGAATAATTGTTTTTGGTCTGCATGACCTTGTCGCCTTCCCTGAAGATACAGTCTCCGAATTCCTTTTCGCGTTTTTTCGGATCCTGAGGATTTATATAATTCTGTAAGACCCTGTTCAGTGCCTCCACACCCAGAGGACCCAAATGTGTCGGAGTCAGTACCTGGATCTGGGAAGGAGATGCTTCAACATAATCGGGAAGCTTTTCTGTTATCAGCTGAACCATATGCTTATATATGACATCTATGTTATTTCTTTCCAAAAACAGGAAATCTTTGCTGTTAGTATCAAGTCTTATCTCCTCACCCCTGTTTATCTTATGAGCATTTGTGACTATATCTGATTTTTCAGCCTGTCTGAAGATATGCTTTAAGATCACAGTCGGGCAGCACCCGGATGATATAAGGTCCCGTAAGACCTGTCCTGGACCGACACTAGGCAGCTGGTTCACATCACCTACAAGTATGAGTCTTGCACCTGCCGGTATGGCCTTTAGAAGCGCATTGAACAGCTGGATATCTATCATTGACATCTCATCTACTATGAACACGTCTGCTTCAAGCGGATTCTCGCTGTTTCTCTCAAAATACACCGACCTTCCGTTCTCGGATATCGAGCCGTTGAGTTCCAGCATCCTGTGAACCGTTTTTGCCTCGTATCCCGTAGCCTCAGTCATTCGCTTTGCCGCCCTTCCAGTGGGAGCTGCCAGCATGACATCCAGACCTTCCTGCTCAATACATCTTATTATCGCATTTATTGTAGTTGTCTTACCCGTTCCCGGACCACCGGTTATTATCATGATGCCTGACTGCATTGACAAAAGCACTGCTTTTCGCTGCATCTCATCAAGTGTTATTCCCAGTTCCTTTTCAACCTTATCTATGCGTCTTGAAAGATATTTTTCATCCGACAAATTATCAACGCTTCCTATATCCCTTATCATGGAAGCCACGGCAAGCTCCTGATGGTACAAAAAAGGTATATAGCAGTTGGTACTGTCATTTTCCTGTTTTGCTATCAGTTTCTTATCCATTATAAGATTGGTGATCTGCACCTCTATGTCAGATACTTCCACCTTTAAAAGATCTGCAGATCTTTCAACGAGTTCCCCTTTCGGCAGAAAAGTATGTCCGTCATTCATGGCCTGTGAGAGGGTATATACCACACCGCTTTGTATCCTGAACTCCGAATCGATCCTTATGCCTGCTTTCCTTGCGATCTCATCCGCTTTTTTAAATCCGACACCGTCAACCTCTTCAATGATCTTGTACGGATTATCTTTTATGATCCCATACAAAAGATTTCCGAATGCCTCATATATCTTAATAGAAAGAGTCTGACTTATACCGTACTGCGCCAAAAAAATAAGAGCATCCTGTTGTTCTTTTTTACCAACAACCTGCTCGCAGATCGATTGGGCTATCCTTTCGCTGATGCCCTTTATCTTAACAAGTCTTTCCGGTTCCTCTTCTATTACCTTTAAAGTATCCTCTCCAAATTCATTAACTATGCGCTTGGCCATTTTAGGTCCAACACCCTTGATTATACCAGAAGACAGATACCTTTCTATACCTATGATCCCTGTGGGAAGGATAGCTCTGACAGTCTCAAGTTTAAGTTGCGGTCCGTACGTGGGATGTATCACATACTCACCGGTCACCTCTACCATCTCGCCCTCGTCAAAGCCTGTGAGAGTCCCTACACAGATAACATCATCATCTTCAGTTGTAAGTTCCATAACACCATATCCGTTGGTCTCGTTCCTATACAAGAAATGGTCTATGACTCCGCTAAGTTTATCCATTATCTTTATCATGACAAATGCTTGAACCCGTATGAGTCCAAGCATCTTTGATCACATCTCTACATTTCTTTTCATCTGTTCATAAAGCATCTGCGCCAGTCCGAGACTGTTCTGTTCTGTTGACTGGCTTGCCAGTTCCTTTATCGTGTTCTCCTTGAAATAATCAACAAGGTTCGAAGTGCTCTGGCTTGAGTAATCACTCTTGGGTACCGTCTTGTTCATCTCCTTGAAGACCTGTTCCAAAAAATAACTCTCAAATTCCTTACAGACCTTCATGAGTTCATCATCCGTTGCTTTGGAATAATCAGCTCCCGCTACGGATTTTAGTTTTTCCGCAGTAGCATTCTGTACGGTAGCACTCATATAATCACTGTATCCGCTTGTCAATCCGTTAAGATCTATCTGCCCCATTTAATTACCTCTTAAGATTGTTTGCAAGTTCCATCATCGAATCCGTGGTCGTGATCGCCTTTGCGTTCATCTCATAAGCTCTTTGCGCAACGATCATGTTAACCATCTCGTCAACTATCTGAACACCGGATCCTTCCAGATATCCCTGGCGGATAACACTCTTGTCCAGATTATTGTTTGTCGCCTCATTCATAGCCGCACCGCTTGCTGCAGTGGGAATATAAAGAGTATCGCTTGTTTTTTCAAGTCCTGACGGATTATTGAACTGATACATTCCTATAGTTATACCCATCGGCTGAGGATTGTTCTGTGCATCCGGATAACACAGCTGTCCGTTGGCATTGACCGATATCTTGTTTGCCGCATACTGGGTTGTATTTATCGATATAGCCTTGCCTGTTGTATCCAGCACCGGAAGTCCGTTTGATGTGGAAAGAACAAGTGTTGAACCCTGTCCTGTATTAAATCTGAAATCACCGTTTCTTGTATACTTTATAACTCCGTCTTCACCTTTTACTGCGAAAAAGCCTTTTCCTTCAACAGCAAATGCAGTATCGGATTCAGAAGCAAGAAGCGGTCCCTGTTTAAATATGGTTGTTATCGATGAATTACGAACACCCAGACCAACCTGAGCACTTATCGGCTTGTTATCTCCGTTAGCAGTCGTTGTCTTGGACTGCAATTCCTGATACAGCAAAGATTTGAACTCTGCCACTTCTGTTTTATATCCAGTTGAATTGACATTTGCCAGATTGTTAGCGATCGTATCCACATTAGTCTGCTGTGCGATCATGCCGGTAGCTGCCGACCATAAAGATCTTACCATGTGCCAACCTCCTTTTTCAAGAACCGTTATCTATGCGGCTTTATATCAGACCTTACCCAACTGCTTTGAAGCTATTTCAAGCGTTGAGTCTATGGTTGTTATTATCCTCTGATTGCTTTCATACTGACGGGAAACGCTTATCATCTCAACCATTTCCTGTACTACCTGTACATTTGAGGTCTCTAGATATCCCTGGTTGATCGAGTAATCTGCCGTTTTTTCTTTAGCACCCTTTACCGGCTGATAGTAGTTTTCTCCGTAGTGTTCAAGATAATTGTAATCCTCAAAATCGGTGATCTTTATTGTTGCGATCGATGCACCGTCCTGGAAAACATTTCCTCTTGTATCTATCGAAACGTCTCTTACGGGATCCACCTTGATCCTGTTATCCTTTGCATCAAGAACATAATCACCGTCCTTGGTAACCAGATATCCTTCTTTATTCACGGTAAATGCACCGTCTCTTGTATACTTGGTTGATTTTACTCCGGCCTTGTTTGTGAATTCAACATTGAAAAAACCGTCACCGGCAATGGCCACATCATATGTATTCCCCGTCACCCTGAAAGGACCCTGGGAATAATCCGTATAGTTCTCTCCTATTTTTACACCGAGGTTCATATTGCCTATGCCCCTGGCAATATAGGGAGCATCAGAAATGTCTTTGATCTTATATCCTAAAACGGTATCAAAGGCCTGGCTTGTAGCACCCTCCTTCTTAAAACCGTGCGTATCGGAATTCGCAAGGTTGTTCGTGAGGACATCCATCCTGTGCTGTTCATTGAGCATACCCGTATATGCGGTGTACAAGCCTTTAACCATGATATCTCCTTTTTACTCCGTATCTCTGTAACCTGCAAGGAACTCAACATAACGACCGGTACCTATAGCAACCGCCGTCATGGGTTCTTCTGCTGTCATAGTGGTGATACCCGTCTTTGAGCAGATCAGGTCTTCGAGACCGCTTAACAGGCTTCCGCCTCCTGTAAGGACTATACCTCTCTCGGCTATATCCGCTGCAAGTTCCGGCGGTGTCTTCTCAAGGATACCGTGTATCGCTTCCACTATCTGAGCCGTTGTGCTCCTTAATGCTTCTTCTGTATCTTCGGATGAAACTCTCACAGTCTTGGGAAGACCGGTTACAAGGTTTCTTCCTCTTACATCCATATATATTGGCTCGCTTCTCTTGAATGCTGAGCCGATCTTTATCTTCATATCTTCAGCAGTACGCTCACCGATCAAAAGATTATGCTTCTGACGCATATAACGCACTATCGCTTCATCAAAGTTATCACCGGCGATCTTTATCGAATCACTGACAACAGTACCGCCAAGCGAGATAACAGCGATATCGGTTGTACCACCGCCTATATCAACTATCATGTTTCCGCAGGGCTTGCTTATATCAATACCCGCACCGATAGCTGCTGCTATGGGCTCCTCGATGATGGCAACCTCTCTTGCACCTGCCTGATAGGTTGCATCTTCAACGGCCTTCTTTTCTACTTCAGTTACTCCTGAAGGTACACAGACTGCAATCTTGGGCTTACGTAAGCTTCTGTGACCAACCGCTTTGGTAATGAAATATTTCATCATCTTCTCTGTTACCGTGTAATCAGAGATAACTCCCTGTCTGAGCGGTCTTACCGCTACTATGTTACCGGGTGTCCTACCCAGCATGAGTCTGGCCTCTTCACCTATGGCCTTTATCTTGTTTGTATCTCTATCAAAAGCAACTACTGATGGCTCTTTTAAAACAACACCCTTGCCCTTAAGATAAACCAGTATGCTTGCTGTACCTAAATCTATACCTATATCTGTTCCCTGCATGTCAGGCCCCTTTCATATAAACATCCATAATCTGATATATTATAAATGATTTTTAAGCCATTTTAAAGGGGGCTTGTCCAATTTCATAAAAACTTAATACTTGGATGCAAAGAAAAAATGCACGTCCACCTAAGGTATATCCTTATTTAGCATCCGTGCATTCATAAATATTATCGGTTCCATATGTGGATTACTTAACCCGATCAAGGCTATTTCTTTTCAAGCATTTTCTTTATATACTGCCCCGTGTAGCTTTCCTTATGTTTTGCTATCTGCTCCGGAGTCCCTACACACAGAACGGTTCCTCCTCTGTCTCCACCTTCGGGACCGAGGTCGATTATATAATCCGCTGTTTTTATTACGTCGAGATTATGCTCAATGACAACAACGGTATTTCCTCCTTCGGTAAGCCTCTGAAGTATCTCGATAAGCTTTGATACATCCTCAAAATGAAGCCCGGTAGTGGGTTCATCAAGTATGTATATAGTTCTGCCGGTCGATTTTCTGCTAAGCTCGGTAGCCAGTTTTATACGCTGTGCCTCGCCTCCCGAAAGCTGAGTCGAAGGCTGCCCCAGTTTTATATAACCCAGTCCGACATCATAAAGAGTTCGCATTATCCTGCTTATCCTCGGCACATTCTCAAAAAATGTGACCGCCTCCTCAACAGTCATGTCAAGGACATCATAGATTGATTTTCCCTTATACTTTACTTCAAGAGTTTCCCTGTTATAACGTTTGCCTTTACATACCTCGCACGGGACATATACATCCGGCAAAAAATGCATCTCGATCTTTACTATACCGTCGCCGTTGCACGCCTCACATCTTCCGCCTTTGACATTAAAGCTGAACCTTCCTTTCTGATAACCTCTAGCCTTTGCATCGGCAGTTGTTGCAAACAGATCTCTTATAAGATCAAATACTCCTGTATATGTGGCAGGATTTGATCTGGGAGTCCTCCCTATCGGAGACTGATCGATATTGATTACCTTATCAAGCTGTTCAATGCCAAGTATCTTTGCATGTTTACCGGGTATGGTACGTGCTCTGTTAAGTTTCTTTGCCAGTTTTTTATAAAGTATCTCATTTATAAGAGAACTCTTTCCCGAACCAGAAACTCCTGTGACACAGGTCATTATCCCAAGCGGGATCTTAACATCTATATCCTTAAGATTATTCTCTTTTGCACCCTTTATCTCAAGATAGCCCGAAGGTTTTCTCCTGACGCCCGGTACAGAGATACTCTTTTTCCCCGAAAGATACTGTCCGGTTATGGATTCCGGTACGGCCATTATCTCTTTTGCTGTACCTGTTGCGACCACCTCACCACCGTTGCTTCCGGCTCCGGGACCTATATCCACGATATAATCCGCGGCATACATTGTATCCTCGTCATGTTCAACCACTATCAGAGTATTTCCAAGGTCCCTCAAATGCTTAAGAGTTGACAGCAGCTTGTCATTGTCTCTCTGATGAAGACCTATACTCGGTTCATCAAGTATATAGCACACTCCTACCAGACCGGATCCTATCTGAGTGGCAAGCCTTATTCTCTGCGCCTCTCCTCCCGAAAGTGAAGCCGTAGCTCTCGAAAGAGTAAGATAATCAAGTCCCACATCCATAAGGAATCCGACTCTCGCTCTTATCTCCTTTAACACCTGCTTACCTATTATCTGCTGAGTCTGACTCAGTTCAAGATTATTAAGATAATCGTACAGTGTCCCTATGGACATCGATGTGATCTCATATATGTTCTTATCGTTTATGGTCACAGCCAGAGATTCAGGTCTCAGTCTCTTTCCCTGGCAGCTCTCACAGGGTGATATGTGCATGTAGCCTTCATATTCCTGCTTCATCGTCTCGGATGCTGTCTCCCTGTATCGCTGCATCATATTTTTTATGAGTCCGTCAAAGGTGATGGGATATACACCTTCTCCTCTCTGTCCCTTGTAATGTACCTTTACCTCTCTCGTATTCTTTCCGTATATGATAAGGTCCTGTACATCCTCAGAGAGTTTTTCAAAAGGTGTATCAAGAGAAAACTTATACGCCTTTGAAAGAGCACTCAGTACCGCATAGGTAAAGCTGCCTTCCGAATTTGATGACTGCCATCCCGGACAGGATATCGCTCCCTCATGGATACTCAGTGTCCTGTCAGGTATAAGAAGCTCCGGTGAGAATTCCATTGTATATCCAAGACCCAGACAGGCTGGGCATGCACCGTACGGGTTGTTAAACGAAAAACTCCTGGGCTCTATCTCAGGAACACTCACACCGCAGTCAGGGCATGCAAGGCTCTCTGAAAACTGCAGAGTATCACCGTCTACTATCTCTATCTCAAGGAGTCCCTCAGCTATCTTTAAAGCCGTTTCCACGGAATCGGTAAGTCTTGTCTCTATACCTTCTTTTATGGCAAGACGATCGACCACTATCTCTATCGTATGTTTTATATTCTTGTCTAGTTTTATCTCCTCGCTAAGGTCATACATGTTTCCATCGACCTTTATCCTGGCAAATCCGTTCCTGGAAGCCCTTTCGATGACCTTTGCATGTTCGCCTTTCTTGCCTCTTACCACTGGAGCCATGACCATGAATCTTGTTTTCTCAGGAAGTTTCATGATACTGTCCACCATCTGGTCGACAGTCTGTCTCTCGATCACCTTTCCGCAGTTAGGACAATGCGGTACGCCGATCCTCGCAAACAGCAGCCTGAAATGATCATATACCTCCGTGACTGTACCGACTGTGGAACGCGGATTTCTGTTTGTGGATTTCTGGTCTATTGATATAGCCGGAGACAGCCCTTCTATCTTTTCAACCTGAGGCTTCTCCATCTGCCCAAGAAACTGTCTGGCATATGAGGAGATAGATTCCATATATCTTCTCTGTCCTTCCGCATATATCGTGTCAAACGCAAGGGAAGACTTTCCGGAACCCGAAAGCCCTGTAAAGACTACAAACTGATCTCTCGGTATATCAAGATCTATGTTTTTAAGATTATGTTCAGACGCCCCTCTTATGCTTATGTATTGTCTGGCAGACATCCTGCTTGCTGCCTTTTGTTGTGTACTCATTTTATAACTCCGTATATCTATGCTATTTTCTGTCATCGAGCTGTTTTTTTAGTTCGACCATTTTATCTCTGAGTTCCGCGGCTACTTCAAAGTTAAGTTCCGCAGCTGCTTTTCTCATCTGTTTTTCGATCTTTTCGATCAGCTTCTTTATCTCGGCATCACTCATCGACTCAGGATCTTTTTCAAACTGAACTTGTTCCTTTTCGATCTCTTTTGTAATGCTTATGAGATCTCTTACTGCCTTTCTGATAGTCTGAGGAGTAATGCCGTGCTCCTCATTGTATTTCATCTGCAGAGTTCTTCTTCTGTTGGTCTCGTCTATTGCATACTTCATCGAATCGGTCATAACATCTGCATACATTATCACATGACCGTCGCTGTTTCTTGCCGCACGACCTATTGTTTGGATGAGGGAAGTCTGAGATCTTAAGAAACCTTCTTTATCCGCATCCAGTATTGCCACAAGTGTGATCTCCGGTATATCCAAACCTTCTCTTAAAAGATTAATACCGACGAGAACATCGAAAACATCAAGTCTCATATCTCTGATGATCTGGGCTCTCTCAAGAGTATCTACGTCGGCATGAAGGTATCTGACCCTCACGCCTACATCTTTCAGATAATCCGTAAGATCTTCTGCCATCCTCTTTGTCAGGGTAGTCACCAGGACCTTGTTATGATCTTTTACTTCTTTTTTTATCTCGCCTATAAGATCGTCTATCTGTCCCTCAACCGGCCTTACACTGACTTCGGGATCAAGCAGGCCTGTCGGTCTTATGATCTGCTGGGCTCTTAACAACTCATGTTCCTCTTCATATGTGTTCGGAGTAGCCGATACAAAGAGCATCTGATCTATCTTGCTCTCAAACTCAGAAAAATTGAGAGGTCTATTATCAAGAGCGGACGGAAGTCTGAATCCATAATCCACCAGTACGTTTTTTCTGGATCTGTCTCCCGCATACATGCCACCTATCTGAGGTATCGTAATATGTGATTCATCTATTATGATAAGGAAATCATCGTCATAATAATCCATCAGGCAAAGTGGTGGAGATCCGGGCGGCAGATCGTTAAGCGGTGCGGAATAATTCTCTATTCCAGAGCAAAATCCTGTTTCTCTTAACATCTCAAGATCAAAATTGGTTCTCTCAGCTATCCTTTGAGCTTCTATAAGCTTATCCTCTGACTTGAAATATCTGATCCTTTCCTTTAGCTCCTGTTCGATCCTGTCACACCCCTTAAGTATCTTTTCTTTCTGTATGACATAATGAGAAGCAGGGAAGATAGCTACATGGTCAAGAGTAGACTTCATCTTGCCCGTAAGCGGATCAACAAGTGCTATCCTGTCTATCTCATCACCGAAAAACTCAACACGTATAAGATCGTCTCCGCCCTGGGCAGGATAGATCTCTAACGAGTCACCTCTTACTCTGAATGTAGCTCTTTCTATATCGAGCTCATTGCGCACATATTGTATATCTATAAGTTCATGGATTACTTCATCCCTCTCTTTATTCATACCGGGACGCAAAGATACTATCATCTCGTGGTATTCATCGGGACTTCCAAGTCCGTATATACAGCTTACGGATGCAACAACTATCACATCTCTTCTCTCGGAAAGTGATGCCGTTGCCGAAAGTCTAAGCTTTTCTATTTCGTCGTTTATCGATGAATCCTTTGCGATATAAGTATCCGACGAAGGCACATACGCTTCGGGCTGATAATAATCATAGTAAGATACGAAATACTCCACCGCATTTTCGGGAAAGAATTCTTTCATCTCTCCATACAGCTGTCCGGCAAGGGTCTTGTTATGGGAAATAATGAGGGTAGGCTTATTCAGTGCTGCAATAACATTTGCCATCGTAAATGTCTTACCAGAGCCTGTTACCCCCAGAAGTGTCTGAAACTGATTACCTGCTTTGAAGCCGTCCACCAGCTCTTTTATTGCCTGCGGCTGATCACCTGTCGGTTGATATTCAGAGTGCAGTTTAAAGTCCATCTTTGCAAGAAAACCTCATATAACAATACAGAATTCTTTCATATAACAAAAGAATGATACACCTTTTTTGTAGTGTACCATTCTTTTATATTTCTGTCTATGTTTTTTAGAACATTTGTTTGTGTTTTGTTCTTTATTCTGCGAATAAAGCTGTTGAATAATATCTGTCTCCGCTGTCAGGAAGAAGAGCTACTATAACCTTGCCCTCATTCTCTTTTTTCTTAGCGTACTCCAAAGCCGCATAGAGTGCTGCTCCTGAAGATATGCCTACAGAGATTCCTTCCTTCTTTGCAAGAAGCTTCGCTGTCTCGAACGCATTCTCATTGGGTGCCTTGAATATCTCGTCATATACGCTTGTATTTAAAACATCCGGAACGAAACCGGCACCGATACCCTGAATCTTGTGAGCACCGCTTCTTCCTTCTGAAAGCACTGGTGAATCGGCAGGCTCAAGAGCTACAACCTTTATATCTGGGTTCTGTTCTTTTAAGTATTCGCCTGTACCTGTTACAGTTCCGCCAGTACCTACACCTGCAATAAATATATCGATCTTTCCGTCGGTGTCCTTCCAGATCTCTGGACCGGTTGTTGCTTTGTGAATAGCGGGATTTGCAGGATTTACAAACTGTCCGGGGATAAATGAATCAGGGATCTCCTTTGCGAGTTCTTCAGCCTTGGCAATGGCTCCCTTCATTCCCTTTGCTCCCTCTGTCAGAACTATCTCTGCGCCATAAGCTTTAAGAATACTTCTTCTCTCAACACTCATGGTCTCAGGCATTGTAAGTATGATGCGATATCCCTTTGCAGCAGCTATTGAAGCAAGACCGATACCTGTATTACCTGAAGTAGGCTCTATTATAACAGAACCTTCCTTCAAAAGTCCTTTTGCTTCAGCATCTTCGATCATCGCTTTTGCGATCCTGTCCTTAACGCTGCCTGCGGGATTGAAATACTCAAGTTTAACAAGTACGGTTGCCTTTAACTGTAATTCTTTTTCTATGTTGATAACCTCAACAAGTGGGGTGTTTCCAACAAGTCCAAGTGTTCCTTTGTAAATATTTGCCATGATACTCTCCTCCGTTAGCATTTAATAGATTAACTGTTGGTATCATAACACCATTCACCTACTATGTCAATAGGTCAATCTTTCATCATCTTTTTTATCTGTTCTTTAGCAGCATCAAGCTGGTTGTCGGTCTTGTCCTCTTTATATGCTTCAGAGTCAAATTCGACTTCGATATCAGGCTCTATGCCTATATCATGGATATAATTTCCCTTAGGTGTATAGTACTTACTGATAGTCATCTTAACAGCTGTTCCGTCTTTTAAAGACATGATCTGCTGCACGATACCCTTTCCGTAAGTGGTCGTTCCCATTATCGTACCAATACCGTGATCTTTTATCGCACCGGTAAGGATCTCTGATGCACTTGCAGAATAACCGTTGACCAAAACTACCATAGGCTTGTCAAACTCGTGTTTACCGTCACAGTTATACTCTTCTCTGTTACCGTATTTGTCTTCAGTGTAAACTATCAGTCCCTTGGGAAGTAGCTGATTTGCGATATCTATGCATGTAGACAGGTTTCCGCCGCCGTTAGATCTGAGATCGAGGATAAGCGCCTGCATTCCCTGTCCCTTGAGAACAGCCATGGCTTCGGTAAACTGATCCGTCGTAACATCATCAAACTCTGTTATCTGTATATATCCGATGTTATCCTCCAGCATCTCATAATCAACAGTAGGTGATTCGACCTTTCGACGTTCAACCGTATATTCAACAGTCTCTCCGTCCCTTATGAGAGTAAGATTCACGGTTGTGAATTCCTCGCCTCTTATCAGAGTAACAACTTCAGACGTGGTCATTCCCGTAACGTCCTGACCATCAACCTTATATATGAGATCGCCTTCCTGTAATCCGGCTTCCTCTGCGGGAGTTCCTGATATGATTCCCGAGATAACCGCCAGTTTAAGTTCATTGTCAAGAGACACATATGCACCTATTCCATAGTAGATACCTTCGGTGCTCTCTCTTACTTCCTTAAGATCCTCAGCAGAATAATACTCTGAATACGGATCTCCCAATGAATCCAGCATTCCTCTGTATATACCGTCAGCCAGCGTCTCCTCATCCACATCCTTGTAATAATTCTTTTTTATCAGACGCTCGATCATCTTTATCTTGGATGTTGTCGTGGAATTTACCACCGACTCGGAGGTCTTTTGAGTATCAACCTTAACTTCTTCCGAATAATCCGCTTTATTCTTATAGTACAGATACGAAGCCATTGTAAATAGAACAGTCGCTATCAGTACTCCTATGACACCAAAACAGAAACCAAGCCAGAATTTACGTCTTTCTTTTTTCTTTTGTTCCTTGTCTGTTTTTGCTGTATCAGTAACGGCAGACTGTATCATCTCCTCCGTCACCGTTTCATCTTCTCTTATTTCTTCACTCATATCCAAATTTTGCCACCTTCGTAACTATTTACCCAGATAACTCCAGGGACTCACATAATCTCCGTTCTTTCTTACGCTGAAATGCAAATGATTTCCCGTTGATCTTCCCGTTGATCCGACTGCACCGATCTTTTCACCTCTTACCACCTTTTCTCCCGTAGAAACATATACAGCAGATGCATGCATGTAAATGGTATAAAGATCGTCACCATGGTTTACCATGATGTAATTACCCATTGTGGATGAATATGCCGCCGCAACCACTTCTCCGTCATAAGCGCATACTATGGGTGAACCTGCGGGTGCTGCCATATCCACACCGTTATGGAACTGCTGAACTCCTAATATTGGATGCGTTCTCCATCCGTAGTCATCGGAGATCCTTGTATACTTCGGTGCAGGCCATGCGAACATACCGCCATCATAGCTTATCAGGTTTCCTTCTTCTTCAAGAAGCTTTTTCTTCTGCGCGGTAACCGCTGCTTCCAAAGCCTGGATTACAGCCGTCTGCTCGGCAAGATCCGCTTCATATTCTTTGATAGCCTGTTCCTTATTGGATATATCGTAGGACTTTGCATTGATCTCATTCTTCTTGTCAGTGATGAGCTTGTCAAGATTTGCTTCCTCTTCTTCCACCTGGGCTTTTGCTTCATCCAGTGTCTGTTTTTCCGACTCAAGCGAAAGCTTGCATGCCTCCACATATTCACAGTTGGCAACGTATTCTTCAAGTTTTTTCTTGTCATATGCCGAAAGCTGCTCTATATAATCGGCTTTATTGACCATATCCCCGAAGCTCTTGGCTTTAAAGAGCATCTCAAGATAATACGAATCGCCCTTTTCATACATAAACTTGATACGGGCTTTCATGGCGTTGTACTGATCAAGCTGAATCTGTTCAGCTTCCTTAAGATCTACCTCAGCCTGTTCTATCTCCTCTTCTTTCTCAGATATGAGTTCAGTCAGTTCTTCGATCTTATCCTGTATCTCTTCCATGTCGGCATCAAGCTTGGTAACGTAATTTGAAAGATCATCCTTCTCCTTTTCAAGATCATTTACCATGCTCTGTATATCCGTTATGCTACTTTTTATCTTCTTTCTGTCTTCTTCGGCCTTTTTTATCTGATCCTGTTTCTCCTTGATACTGTCTTCAAGCTCCTGGATCTTATTGGCTCTGTTAGTATCCTCATAATCATGCTCTTTATCTTCTGCTTCCACTTTGCTTGCTTCTTTGTCATCGCTTTCGGTGGCATAGGCACTAACAGCAGGAAAAACAGCCGAAACAGACAATGCCACCATCAGTAAAATGGCGGCCAGTCTTCTTTTTACCATATTAAGTTACACCTTCAAATGCTTCCTTACGGTTATGATACTTCCCAGTAAACCTATACCGGCACCTATTCCCAGAGATATCGGGATAAGTGTCTTGTTGATAGTCTGTATTGGAAGGAATCTTAAAATGCTGTTTAATACTTCGAAACGCTGGGTTACGAGCGTAAGCACTTTATCATAAACAATATTTATTATACCAAGCGGTATAGCTGCACCGATAAGACCTATGATAAGACATTCAACAACAAATGGTGCTCTTACAAAGAAATCGGTCGCTCCTATATATTTCATGATGCCGATCTCTTCCTTCCTTATGGAGATACCGATCATAACGGTGTTGCTTATAAGGAAGATTGATACCGCAAGCAGTATTCCGATTATACCTATTGACACATAGCTGACCATGTTGTTGACACCACTTAATGCATCAGCCGTCACCTTTGAATAATTGACTTCTCTTATCCCGTTCATTGTCTGAAGATAAGATACCAGACTGTCCTGCTGCGATATATCTCTCAGATATATCTGGTAGTTTGCACTTCCTGCAAGAGGGTTCTCTGTAAATCCTTCCGCGTACTCTCCAAGATAATCGACCTTGAACTCTTCCCATGCCTGATCAGCCGATACAAACACAACCTTGCTGACTTCACTTCTGGCACTTATCAGATCTCCGATCTCCTTCATGCGCGCATCGTCTTCACAGACTTCTTCAGTGAAAAACACAGTAACAGCAACGCCTTCTTCGGCTGTTTTTACTATGTTTTGGAAATTGGCGATTATCGCATAGAACACGCCAAACAAAAGTAAGCAGGACGCGATCGTGGCTATTGAAGCCAGTGAGAAAACGGCGTTGCGGAATATATTCTTTATACCCTGCTTAATCGTATAAAAAAACGAACTAATCCTCATCTATATATCCACCCTTCTCCTCGTCATTGAGTATCACACCTTTCTTCATGGTAATGACACGCTTCTGCATCTCGTTGACTATCTCTCTGTTATGCGTAACAACGATAACGGTCGTTCCGCGCTTGTTGATCTGCTCAAGAAGCTTCATGATCTCCCATGAATTCTTGGGATCCAGATTACCTGTAGGCTCATCACACAGAAGGATCGGCGGTTTGTTTATGAGCGCCCTTGCCATTGCGACTCTCTGCTGCTCACCACCCGATAACTGCATGGGCTTAGCCTTATATTTGCTGGCAAGTCCGACTATAGACAGGATTGCCGGCACATTTCTCTTGATAAGCCTGTTGGGAGTCTGTACTATGCGCTGAGCAAAAGCAACGTTTTCATACACGTTCCAGTTCTTAATAAGACGGAAATCCTGGAACACGACTCCTAAGTTTCTTCTGTATTTGGGCACCTGTCTTCTGCGAAGTTTGGACAGGCTCACTCCGTTTACATAGATCTCACCCTCGGTGGGAACAAGTTCCCTGAGCAAAAGCTTGATCAAAGTAGATTTTCCCGATCCGCTGTCTCCGACTATAAAGACAAACTCTCCTTTTTTTACCTTTAGGCTGACTCCGTTTAACGCAGGCGCACCTGTCTGATATGTCTTGGTGACATTCTCGAAAACTATGAGTTCATCCTCAGGTATAACTCTTCCTTTTTTCTTTTTTCCAAAAGCCACTGTAAAACTCCTCTAAAAAACCATTTAGTATTCCAATGATTCCATATAATTCATATATTTAACAACCATGAGAGCGATCTTGAATGTTATCGCATCCTCAAAAATCCTCAGATCAAGTCCCGTTGTCTTTTGCAGCTTGTCCAGTCTGTATACAAGAGTGTTACGATGGATGAATAGCTGACGGGATGTTTCCGAAACGTTAAGGCTGTTTTCAAAAAACTTCGTTATCGTCATTAAAGTCTCTTCATCAAAATCATCAGGACTCTTTCCTCCGAAGATCTCCTTGATAAAGAGTTTGCAAAGAGGTATCGGCAGCTGGTATATAAGTCTTCCTATACCCAGCTCGCTGTAAGCCATGATATCCCTGTCATCAAAGAATATCTTTCCGACATCCAGAGCCATTTTTGCTTCTTTGTAGGAACGGCTCACTTCCTTGATCTCTTTTACTATGGTACCGTAGGATATCCGGATGTCCTTTACGCTCTCTCTGTCAAGCTGTGCTTTGTATTGAGCACACACTTTATCTATATCCTCGTTTGAGGAATTGTCCTCAAGCTCCTTGACAACGATGACACTATGTTCATCAACCGCAGTTATGAAATCCTTGTTGTTGGATCCGAAATGAGTCCTCATGATCTCAAGAACATTGCTGTCCTTTCCCATGTTTGCCTCTATAATGATCGCAACCCTGCTCTTATCCGACTGGATATGAAGTTTCTTTGCACGGCTGAATATATCGACAAGCAACAGATTGTCAAGCAACAGGTTCTTGATAAAGTTATCCTTGTCAAACCTCTCCTTATAAGCTACCAGCAGGTTCTGTATCTGGAAAGCCACCATTTTACCGAGAGTATATACGTCCTCGGTAGTACCCTGGGCAACAAGGATATACTCAAGTTGCTGTTCATCATATATCTTAAAGAACTGACAACCGGCTATCTCCTGAGAATCAGCAGGTGATCTTACAAATTCCACAGCCTGCGGACTGTACTTTTCCATGTCCTGATTGGTGAATGCGTATGCCTTCCCTTCTGTATCAAGTACACACAACTCGATCCTGGCAATATTCTTGAGTCCCTCTAGGGTACTCTGCAATACCTGATTGGATATCATACTACCTCCACAAAAATAGTTATTTTCTACAAAAGTCAATGCCTCATAATAGATATTTTCACAATACCATTTTATATAATAATGCATTTATATAAAAAAATCCATAGTTAAACATGGTTTTTTATGGTAATTTTTCACAAAAACCATGCTATTTTCCTTTTTACACTCGCTTTTTAACCTGTACGATACGATAATAACTTTAAGGAGGTGTTGATATGACTATAAGCAATATAGGTTCAGCAGCAATGTCTGTAACGGGCAGTGACTCCTTATCTAAAGTTGAAGTTGCCATGCTCAGCAAGGCTCTCGATGCCAATGAAAGTGCAGGCAACGGGCTACTAAAAATGATTGACGCAGCTGCTATGGAGCGTTCAGTCAATCCATCGGTTGGTTCCAACTTTGATATGGTAGTCTAACTTTATTTCCGGGCTATGCGCCCATCATTCATAGAAAAGGAGCGTCTAAATAAAGACACTCCTTTTTATATTTAACCTATCTCATTTGATATCATGTAACAGAACAACAGTATCAGTGTCACGACTAACGGAGCGCTGAAAATCTTCGGTTTCTTCTCACCTTGTCCGTAAGGTTCAAAAAGACCTCTGACATTCTTTATCCTGTTTTGGAATTTAGCCGCAAGATACAAAAACAGTATCGCAAATATAAGTCCTCCTACCGCCAGCAGGGCATAGAACGGAAGATAACTTAAGATCTCGTCCCTGTTTATGGTCAGATCGTCATATGTCCCCGGATAGAAATACTCCTCCAGATACATAAATATCACACTCTCTGCATTGAACAGACCATGACAGATGACAGATGCCCACAGCGAACCCGTTGCTTCATATATAAGTGCAAAGGCTATTCCGACAATAAACGCATATGCTGCCTGATTCACATTCATATGCATAAACGCAAACGCAAGTGCTGAAACAACAACAGCAGAAAACCTTATCTTATCCTGCCTGTATCCGTTGTACATGAATCCTCTGAAGCAGAATTCTTCAATAAGAGGCGCAACGACAGCTGTCGCTATAAGCACGGTAACCCAGTTCTGGGAAAGCATGGAATCTGTTGTCTCGAGTACCGTGTTATCTACCCATAAAAGAGAGATGGCATTCGCCAGAGTACCTATCGGCATTATAAATATACCGTATAGCACAACCATTGCAGTTGTTGACAGCTTCATGCCTTTGATACCCAGTCTGTCCTTAAGACTTATATCATCCCGTTTAAACGAGAGCATGATAACAGGTGCCAAAAAGATCGTGGATTCGGCAACAAGTGTACTTATCATGGTATCTTCAAGATCAACGTTTATGACCTCGAATACAAACAACAATATCAATATTATCTCAAATATAAGAAATACAAAGAAACCCCAGTTTACTCTTTTATACTCCATAATTCTCCATCTTTTTCAGTGTTATGCTGTCCGTCTCAATAGTTATCATTCCTGATTTGAGAAGATTTCCTACCGCACGCTTGAACTCATTCTTGCTCATATTCATGGTCTCACCTATAAGTTGTGGAGAAGCTTTGTCGGTAAACGGTATGACCCCGTCATGCTCCTGCATATACTTTACAAGCCGGTCAGCATCTATGCTCATCTGAATGTAGGCTTTTTCCCTGACACTAAGATCGACCTTTCCATCCGCTTTAACACCGGTCACTCTCGCAAAAACTTCATCTCCGGCTTTTATATTCTGAGGCAGGTCCTTTTTAGGTATGAGTGCAGAATATCTGTTATCTATGGCTACAAACGCACCAAAATTGCTGCTGATCTCATACACTATACCTTTTACCTGATCGTCCTTTTTAAAGTTCTTGTTCTTTTCAAGATAAGGGTATACCTTCATTGTGGCGCATAGTCTGTCACTCTTGTCTGTATACAATGCCACAAGGACTTTATCGTTAGTATTCACCTTATAAGTCTGTTCTTTAAACGGTAGCAAAAGGTCCTTTTCAAGACCCCAGTCAAGAAATGCACCGACCTTTCCGACGTCTTTTACCGTAAGAAGAGCAACTTTTCCAAGGGATATAAGTGGCTGCTTTGTAGTCGCAATCATCCTGTCTTGTGAATCCCTGTAAAGAAATACCTCGAGTTCATCTCCAATCGCTGCACCTTCAGGTACCTGCTTTACGGGCAAAAGCACCTTGTCTTCACTGCCGTCGGTAAGGTAGACACCAAACTCTTTTCTGTCTGAAATTCTTAAAACCTGTTTATCACCTAATCTGAACATATTCTCCACTCTGATCATTTATTAAAACAAAACGAACTTACAGAATAAGGACTCTTGTTTTCATCATATAAAGCGACCACGATATTATCACCTTTTCTGTAAACAACGGGATATATTGTATCTCCAAGCACTGCCTGTTTCCTGTAATCGATCCTAAGTGAAGAGATATTGTCATCATCACCGGCAGCCGATATAGCCAGCTTGACATACTGTCCGTTGTTAACATGATGGTTGCTGTCAAGATGGTGCACCTGTATATGGATAGGATCCTTCTCAAGCATTATAACATCATCGCCTTCGGGTATAAGAACCTTTCTTGAATTGTATTCCATGTCAAGCTTGGGTTCCATCTCATAAGCATTGCTTATAAACTCGGGAGCTCTTGTCGGTTTAAGTGTCTGTGTATCAACAAGTGTCCACATGGAATTTGCCTTGACGATGAATTCCTCATTTGCATCCTTTAGGTAGAAATTCCTGAACCCAAAACATCCTTTAAAATCATAAGGGAATGTTCCCACTGTCACATAGTCGCACAGTTTTGGAAGTCTAGATATATCAAGTTCCCAGTAATTGATAACCCATACCAGATTGTGTGCCGTCAGCACATCGAATCCCACATTCAGGTCCTCAGACTGAAATGTTGAACAATCCTGAAATGCATCTATAAGTGATGTTACCGTAAACGTTTTATTTATATCACACTCGCTGAATCCTATTCTTACCTTATATTCGTACATATCCTGTCTCCTTTTTCAGATTATAGCATATCAGTATGCTATAGCAAATGCGCTTCCAACCACAAGAGTCATCGTAACGATCGACAGCAGCGTTGATACCGCCACGGTCTCTGCTGACAGTTCACTGTTTCCGCCAAACTTGATGGTAAACATGGTAGAACTTGCGGCAACCGGTGCCGATGCAGACACCGCACACGCAACCAGAAGTGTTCCCCTTATTCCCAGCCCATACATGATCCCAAGAACTATAACAGGACACACAAGCAGTCTTAAGATCATCATTATATATTCATCCTTGTCCCTCATGGCTTTTTTCAGATTGATACCGGAAACGTTATATCCTATGACCAGCATGGGAACAGGTGTGTTTAAAGCTGCCAGATAGCTTACAGGCGTTGCTATAATGCTTGGCAGTTTAAAGGAGGTAAAGAAGAATAACAGTCCTACGAAGACAGGAACGACTCCGGGATTTAACAATAGCTTTTTTATGGAAAGCTTGCTTCCCGTTCTGTCCATGATCATCACTCCGTATGACCATAATACAAGATTAAATACGGCAACATAGGAAGCTCCGTAGAACACACCTTCACTTCCCAGCAGTGCATCCAAAAGTGGCAATGACATGAACCCGCAGTTTGAAAAAATCACACCGAATCTGAAAAGTCTGTTTTTGTCATCATCACTGTTATGTATGAACAGCTTACCGAGGATTATACATATCGCATGAGAAAGAAGAGCTGCGCCAAAAGCAATGAGAAAACCTTTTAACAGTTTCGGTTCAAAATCTCTCTGGAACGCATATATGATAACACACGGAGTCACAATATACAGCATGATCTCAGTGATCGTTGATACTCCTTCTTTTTGTATTATCCCTTTTTTTGCTCCGATAAACCCGATCCCTATTAATATAAACAGTATGAGCACCTGTGTTCCTACGACAAAAAAACTCTGAAGCATTTTTCAACCCTTTAAACCAAATAAATACACAAAACCTGTTATTCAAAAATGACGGCTTTCCAAAGCCGTCAATGTATCAATATCGTTTATATTCTGAATTCACACAAGAGACTGAAGCATTTCTACCATATCCGCGAAAGACCCGCGTTCACCGTTCCATGGATGATCCTCGCATTTTATCATGCTATCCTCTACAAGATAACAGTCTATCCCTGCAAGCGTTGCGCACATCATGTCTTCTTTTTCGTCATTTCCTATCATCAGGCATTCTTCGGGCTTAAGTCCCATCTTGTTAAGGACTGCTTCAAAATACCTGGGATTGGGCTTGCAGAAGCTCTCATCTTCATAACAGGTAACTAGATCAAAATCTTTATCGCCAAGTCCGATCCAGCTCAACCTCATGTTCTGACCGACTCCGGGAAATATGGGATTCGTGGCAAGTATAACCTTTTCAGCTTTTGCATGCGCTGTTTCAACCGCTTTAACGGCCAGGGGATTGTCAAACGTGTAACGTTTTGCTTTGCTAAATTCATTACCATAGAATTCCAGACATCTCCTGTCCAGTTCTTCCACGTCACAATCTATCATCTGACCGAATTTATCCCAGAACACATCCCTGTTTGACCTGCTGCCGTCATTCTTCATCATGGCATATGTTCCTTTCCAGATCGCATCCACAAAAGACGCTGCCGGGATCTGCGGCATATCTATTGTTTTATACAGGTCTTTAAAATATCCTTCGGTAAACACCTGCATGTCCATTGGAAGCAGTGTTCCGTCAAGGTCAAACAAAATTGCTCTGTAGTGATTTTTAATCATATTGCTTTCCGTTTCCTAAATATTCCTCAAGTTAAAATCATAACAGATAAGCAAATCCTTAGCAATAACGAGTTATACTTTCCTTAACAGCAGTTCTACAACAAAACCGTTCTCATTATAGTATTCCATTCCGCCGCCCTGTTTTTCCATATAGGTCTTGGCAAGATACATTCCAAGGCCGTATCCTGTCTGTTCAGAAGAATTCCCTCCTCGGTAGTACTTTTCAGCAATAAGCGGAAGATCATCCTTATCCACTCCCGGGCCGTTGTCCCTTATGGTTATTTTTATGAAGCAGGCCTTCGATCCGTCCGCCATAGGGATGTCCTCGGTCTGGGAGAAGTTTACTCTTATATCCGTTCCCGCATACTTGTTCGAATTACCTACTATGTTGTCGATGACCTGTTCCATGCGCTTTTTGTCCATATATACAAGGCACGGATGGATATGGTTTTCGAGTATGATCTTTCCGTAATCCGTAAGATTCTTCAAAAAGTCCTCTATCAATGTCGAATGCTCTTCATGCGGTTGAACATCGACCTTTTCAAGCTCCTCGAGATTTGCATGCATGACATCACTCATAAGAGAACTGATGGTATCAGCCTTGCCCGATACGGATCTTACCTTATCTATAAGATCGATGTATTCGGCCGCTTCGGTATCATCTTTATCCGATATATCTTCAAGCTTTCTGGAAAACTTGAGTTCTATAACCTCGCATGTGGCCTTTATTACAGCAAGAGGCGTCTTGATATCATGACTCAGGCCCTGGATGAGTTCTTTTCTTGCTATCTCCGCCTGTCTTTCCCTGCTTATAGAGGATTTTAGCTGCTCTCTCATCAGGTCAAAGCCTTCGACAAAACTTCCGAACATTGTGTTCTTTCTGATCGGCAGTGATTTATCAAGCTCTCCCTTAGCAATATCAGTCGCGAATCTCTTTAATTCCTCGATAGGTCTTAAGAACACGATATACATATACAATAACAACAAATAGCCGCATGAGAGTACTGCTATCCACAGTACCATTGCGGCTCTGAAAAATACTTCGCTCGTTCTGTTGAAATTTCCCTTGATATCATTCCAGCCGACCTTGCCTATATACTCTCCGTTTGCCTTAACATCGAGTATTATCGCTCCTTCCGCATAAAGAGAAGCCAGCTTCGGATCATTGATATCCTTATTCGTTGTAAGAACGCAACCATATTTGTCTTCTATATCCGATTCTGAAATACCGGCTTCAATATCAGCCTGTACCTGATATAAAAGATCGTTGTAATAGACTATATCCCTTTTATCATAGGTCGTCTTTTTGCTGATGCTGTAAAACATTAACAGTCCGATGACCATGAAGACCGTAAAAGAGAAAAACAGCTGTCTTAATCTTTTCATGATAATTCCAGTATATATCCGGTTCCCCAGATCGTTTTGATATATTTCGGTTTGTTGGGATCTTCTTCTATCTTCTCCCTGAGTTTCCTGATGTGGACATTAAGTGTACTGTCGCTGAAAAAAGTATCGCCCCATACCTCGTCAAAGAGCACCTCTTTTTTTACTATCGTATCATGATGAGCATACAGACAGTTTAAAAGAGCATATTCCTTTGCTTTCAAAGATATCCTGCTTCCGTTTATGACTACAGACATGGTAGATGCATCCATCACAAAATCTGATGATGAAATCTGTGAATCGTTTTCTTTTAAAGTTTCTCCCGCATCCTTTTCTTCCGCTTTCTTTACCTGCTCGGCTCTCTTAAGATTGACCTTTACCTTTGCAAGCAATACAGAAAGGCTGTAAGGCTTTTTGACGTAGTCATCTCCGCCTATCGAAAGTGCGATAAGGACATCATCATCACTCTGTCTTGCACTGATAAAGAGGATAGGCAACTGCATATCCTCTCTAAGTTTCTTACAGACATCAAATCCGGATCCGTCTCCAAGATTGATATCAAGCAATACCAGATCGGCAGTGTTCTCTTCAAAGAATCTGTAACACGCCTCGCCGCTTTCCACATACTGAGTAGAAACATCAAACATGCAGAAATACTCTGTTGTCATCTTCGCTAATTCAGTTTCATCATCGACTATCAAACAGTTATAATGCATAGTGCGATCTCCACAAGAAGGATTATACCACAAATACCTGTCTTTTCATCAATCCATTCTCTTACTCTTCCGTTATCATCTTAACCGGCTCGAGTGTCTTTATTCGACGTCCCATGAGCCCTGAAGTTAACAGTGCAACTCCGATTATTATAATAGCCGCATATATATAAGATAAAGTCCTGACCGTAAATTTAACCTTTTTAAATCCGAATATAGCCATTGACGATACCATAAGGCTGGTTCCGGCATACGGAGATATGATAAGTCCGATGATAACACCGATAAGGATCGCCGGCATGTTTGACATCATCACCTGTCCTATAAGCTGTCTTGATGTAAATCCTAGTGCCTTGCTCACACCCATGTTTCGCCACTGCTTGTTGATATTGGTTCGAACGATGAGCGATTCTACAAATGCTACGATAAGGATTGTCAGACCCGCTATCAGGAAAGCAAAAGCCTTCATACCGATAGTGATCATGCCCACCGTCTGGTGTGCCGCCTCATTTACATCTGTCACTTCAACCTCGGGATAAATATCTTTGAATTCCCTTTCAAAATCCTCAAATGTCACTCCCGGCTTAAGATTTACACAGATATTCAAGCTGTCGGGAATCTTTGAAAGTTTGCTCATACCGTCAAGTGTCATATAGCCCATCAGTCCAAGATTGTTAAACGTCTGATTGATACCACAGACAATATATGACTCCTCTGTACTATCCGTCTTGACCGTGACCGTATCGCCTACTTTAACATTAAGCTTATTGGCAGCATTGGCAGCAAACATGACCTCATTGGGATTTTTGGGCCACCTTCCCTCGATAACATATCCGCCTTTAATGGTCGATGTATCGGATATTCCTCGCGTGGTAACTGACTGATCAAACTTCTTATTGGTATACTTATAGCTCATCCATAGTTCCATACGGACATCCTGGACGGTGCTCATCCCTCTTACCGTCTCGGCCATGGCCTCGCTACCGCCAAGGTCGGCATCATACATATCAATACCGGACAGTTCGATACATCCTTCATCCGTTCCGTATGTATCTGCCATACCAAAGCCTATGATGGTCGCTATCGCAAGGATCATCATAATGAATATAACACCTATCTGGCTTCTGAATCTCCCGAATGTCTCCTTTAAAGAAAGAGTTACGGCTATCGGCAAAGAGGTCTTGTCAAAAGCAAAGAGATTCTTTTTATAATTGTGTGTATTCACTCCGCCTCTAAGAGCATCTAGAACGCTCACTTTGCTGTACTGTCTTCCGAGCGTAAGTGTAAGCAGACCGATTACAATGCTCATACCTATTATCACAAAGAGCGCAGCTGATATGTTTATTGGCTGATTCCACGGCAATCCGAGAGTCACTAACATGATTACGCTTACCTTGCCTATTGTAGCCGCCCCAATCAGCACGCCTACCACGGCTCCTGTTCCCGCTATCATCATGAGCTGACACAATAGTATCACGACAAGTTCTCTTACAGTGTATCCCGATGCCTCCATGATCGCAGTGTTCTTCATGTTTGTCATGATGAAATTCTTGACGCTGAAATCGATTATGACAACAGCAACTATGAACATTATGATCGCAAAGAGAAGGACAAGTGCCACAAACATAAGCGGAAGTATCATCGCACCCGTCTTCATCATTCCCGCATCAAAGAAATTGATGCTCAGTTCGCCTTCCGGATGATTCTTGACATAGGTATCATACCAGTTGAGCAATTCATCGCCCATGTTGTCACTTAACTTCTCGGCATTTATACCCTTCTTTTTAGCCGTATCGGTAAGCTGGGTCTTGACAAACCTCCACTCGCCTGCACCTGTCGGATTCTCAAAAAGGATATCTTCAAAAACATTTCCTGAGATATATGCCTTATACAAACCGATGTTCATCGGACCTGAGAAAAGATTATCTTCATTAAAGTCCACAACCTTAAGATCATAGACATTCTCTTCTATCTTTATCTGGATTATATCCCCAACTTTAAATGAAGTCATAAACGAAGCCGGAAGGACTATATCATTGCCGCCGTAACCTGATGCATCAATACTCATGCTCTGTATCTTATTCTCATCCTCGTAGCAGCACATGATAAAAGAATACTCGACCCAGGTCTTATCACCCTTGTGTCTATACTTGGAACTGCATCTTACAGCTCTTTCTGTCTCGCAGTTCTTAAGATACACATTACCCTTTATGATCTCTTCAACCTTCGATACTGCAGCATCATTTTTATTAAGCATGAAGAATATATCAGCTCCGTTGATCTTTTCCTTGCATGTATCTACCACTTTACCTGCTCCTGTCATGAATGACAGACTTATGAATATGAAAAGCGAAGCTATAGCCGCCAATATGAAGAAGGTGATCATATCACTCTTCTGCTTTTTTATGTTATTCTTCGCAATAAAGAAATATCTGTACACGACTATATCCTTTCTACCATCCCATATCCTGAAGGAAAGCCTTAAGACGACCGTGACGCTCCTTTGCTTCAGTAAGGTGCGGATTACTCTCGTCCTTGTAATCTCCCACATATGGTCCAAGATCTATCTCATCCGATATAACACCGTCTGCAAGATAGATAATCCTGTTACCGCGTTCTGCTGCCTTGATGGTATGTGTGACCATTACTATACTCTGTCCTTCGTCATTAAGATCTGACATGATGTTGAGTACGTTTTCCGTATTCTGAGAGTTAAGAGCACCTGTAGGCTCGTCGGCAAAAAGTACTTCCGGACTGTTGATCACACCTCTGACCACAGCAATTCTTTGCTGCTGTCCGCCCGATAACTGAGTCGGGAATTTCTTATAATCCTGTTCTTCTATCTCGACATTATGAAGAAGTCTCTTGGCTTTCTCAGCCAGTGCTTTTCTGTCTGTTGCCTTCAAAAGTCCGCACACCATAACATTATCAAGAGCACTCATACTGTCATTTAAGTAGTTCTGCTGAAATACGAATCCTACATGATTCCTTCTGAACATAGCCAGTCTGTCATTGTTATATGTAGATATCTCAGTCTCCTCGATTTCTTTCTTGTCACCGTTTTCCTTATCGGTAAAATAGGTTATGGTTCCCATACTGGGTCTGTCCATGCCCGAAAGAGCATACAGGAGTGTACTCTTGCCGGAACCCGAGTTTCCCATTATAACGGTGAAATCACCTTTATATATAGACAGATTTAAGTTTTTAAGTACATGCTGCTGGACCGTTCCGTTAGAAAAGGTCTTGGATAAGTCCTTTGCAGTTAATATCTTCCTCTTATCTGATTCCATTCTCATTGTCCCCGATCTGTTAATCAACCTTTATGCTCATTCCGTCTGTGATCTCGGCTGTGTCATTCCATACCACAACATCACCCGGATTTATGCCTGAGACGATCTGTGCCATGTCATCATTTCTGATACCTGTTTCAACCTCAGTCTTTACAGCTTTGCCATCTCTTGCAACAAACACGAAGGTTCCTTCTTCATCTTCCCAGAGTGCCGATGTGGGTACTCTTAAAGTCTCTGTAAGATCTGCTGTGCTGACCTTTGCCTTTGCTTCTATTCCGAGGATTATATCACTGTCAGGCGTATCGAGCTTAACCTCTACACCTATACCTGTATTCTGACCTGACTCCTTTGTCATTCTCTCTATTCTTGAGATCTTGCCCGTATAATCCTTGTTCTTTATGGCTACTGTAGCAACCTGACCTTCTTCGATATTTATAATATCATATTTATTTACATTTAACCTTACGACAACATCATCAACAGATTTAAGAGTAACAAGCTTTGTACCTCTTGCAACATCACTGCCTTCAACAACACCGATCTCGGTAACTACACCGTCAAATTCGGCCCTGATACCTTCGGAAGCTTCTTTATAGTTCTCTATTCTGTCATTTGAAGTAAGTTCATTTGCTGCCTTGACTGCTTCAAGCTGATCCTTGGCTCCGTTTGTCATAAGACTCATCTGTGTGCTGGCCTTCTGACTTGTCATCTCGGCTTTGTACTCCTTGCAGGCCGCAAGCTGTACATTTAGTCTGTTGAGTTCCTCCTGCATCTGAACTATATCAGAAGAATATTGCTGCTCGTAAGCATTGCTCTGTACGAGTTTTTGAAGGTTCTCATACTCATCCGAATCAGGCTCATCCGCCCAGTCGATAAGAGATATCTGAAGCTTTGCCCCTTCGTTTGCAAGCGCTGCTTTTCTTTCCAGAAGATCTTTCTCTGTCTGTGTTATTGCAGCCTGAGTATCTGCGATCTGCTGATCGAGTACTCCCAGATTTCTCTTTGCTTCTCCGTAAAGGCCTGCTGTTCTGTTTCCAGTCTGGATCGAATTGTTATAGCTTCCAAGATCCGCCTGTGCACCGTACTCAGCGATCGCTGTGAGTCTTTCGATCTCAGCTGCATCGTAGCTTACTATAACATCACCTTTCTTTACGAAGTCGCCTTCTTTAACATGAATGGTACCTATGATACCGTCAACCTTTGAGTAGTATGTCTTGCAGGTGTTAGTCTCCACCGTTCCGTTCAATTCCAAAACACTGCTGAGCGCCCCCGTATCCGCTGTGTAAGAATTGACTGTCATTGCCGCATTGGCACTTATGGATATGACACCGACTGCGATCACAGCCGCAAGTACTGCTCCGATCACCATTGTCTTCTTTTTGTTCTTTAAGAATTCAATCATTTTTATTCCCTCTTTCACAAAATAAATAACTTCCGTTTATCTGTTGCTGATACTAATGTAACGCAAAGACATACGGAAGTCTTAATCTGTATCTTGTTTAATTCTTAACTGTTCCTTAACTGCTCACAGAGCCTAAATCTGTTCTTTGATGAACTCAAGTACCTGCTCCTTATTCCTTAAAGCCGTTTCGGCCCCAACTGCCGTGGTACAGATGGCTCCGCACGCATTCGCAAAGGACAGAGCTTCTCTTTCATCATGACCGGATAGTAAATGCGCAACTAGACCAGCAACAAAATTGTCACCGGCTCCTGTCGCATCCACAGCTCCTATTTTGCAAGAGGGAAGGCTGATCTCTGTACTTTTATTCTTAAAGAAACACCCTTTGTCACCCAGTTTGATTATTACATTCTTAATGCCATATCCAAGGAATACATCCGCCATATCCGACGGTTCGTTCTTTCCCGTATAATACTTAGCCTCATCTTCATTGGGAGTTATATAATCAATATATGGTAATCCCTCACTTATTTCATCAAGATTAAGAACTCTAAAATTGGGAAGTTTCGTATCCGCCACCGTCAAAAGTCCCTTATTCTTTGCATCTTTTAAAACCGACATTATGATCTTGGGATCATCAAACGGTGCCCTGAAAAGCGAACCTAAAATAACCGCATCATATCCTTCAAACAACCCTGTATACTTTTCTGGATGAAAATTAAAACGATGTGCACTGTTTGTTATGGACTTCCTCGATCCGTCATCATTCACAAACATTGTAGTAACAGGTGTCGGATGATCCTCGCCTCTTATAACAGATTCAGTATTCACTCCGAGTCTTTTCAGTGAACCGATAACCATATCTCCTGCATCATCTTTTCCCAGGGCACACAATATGGACGTATACACACCCAGTTTTGAAAGCGCCATTGCCTCATTGACCGCTTCTCCACCCACATTCAGCGAACCGGATACTGCTCTGTAACCTGATGCCGATATGGGATTTGGATCAAATCCCTTGATAATGGAATCCACCAGAGCCATTCCTATACAGATGACCTTTTTTTCATCGCTTGGATTGTCTTTCGTTAATCTGTCTTTTGTCATATCTTTATCACACACTTTCTCGGATATTCTATATGGAACATTTTATATACTATGCTCTTTCATTACAAGCCGCACCTTACATGATGATACATTGTATGATAAAATCCTTCGAATTATGATATACTTTATTTACTGTTCTTGTTTAGTATTTAATGAAAAGAAATGAAGGGAACTCCAGATATGAAACATAAAAAAAACATGTCTTTAATATTATTAACCGCCATGCTTTTCACAACAGCCTGCGGAAATAAGGATCCTTACGCCGAATACGCATATGATGATCTTTACGAAACAGATTCCTCCAATGATAATGCTGTGATCACCGATGATACTACTCCAAAAGAAAATACCGATGCAGTCAGTGACTCTGATCCGGATTTTGGTCCTCTTTCACAGGGACTGTCTTATGAAGGTGACTACATCTGGGTAAATGACAAGCCCGAGTATTCAGAACTCATAGAGATCTTAAGATCGGAATGCAAGAAGACAAAGTTTAACCAGGGCGTATATATCCTCGCGAACGATAATGAGATCATATTTCTTGCAGGACTTAATTCAGTCGAAACAGACGGTATAACCCAGGTTAACCCATATACCACGTACGAAACCGGTGCACTGGCTCTTCCCATAACGGCAGTAGCCATATATCAGCTAGAAGAACAGGAAAAGCTGAAACTGACCGATACCATCGACAAGTATCTTCCCGAGTATGAATTCGGAAAACAGATCACAATAAACAATCTGCTCTATATGCAGTCAGGTGTCTATGACTATCTGCGTTCACCCAAGGATTTCTGGGGAGATGCATACGACGGGATCAATGGTGAATTTACTACCCGTATGTACAATGACGAGGTCACCGATGAGGAATTCATGCAGGCATTAAATGATTCCGGTTTCAAACATGAACCCGGCGGGATGGTCAACTATTGTACGACCGATTACCATCTGCTGGCAATGATAATAGAAAACATAACCGGAGAAAGCTACGCTGATTATGTTAAAAAGAATATCTTTGATGTTTGCGGAATGGAGAATTCATCTGCTGTTTCAAAAGGAGACATTACAAGTGTTCCCGATGTAAACATGGGCGGCGATGCAAAATACCTGGAAATGCCAAATACTTTAAGAGGTGCGTGGGATACACATTCATGTGCGGCAGACATTCTTGCCTTTGACAGAGCATTGATGAGCAATCGTCTCTTATCCGGCGAGTCCAAAGACAAGATGCTCACCTCACAAAAAGGGTATGCCATAGAAATCTATGCCGGCGGTCTGTTTCTTGCCGACAACGGAAAGGGCTTCGCAACTTCCGGAGGTATTCAATCCTATCTTAATCTCGACTGTTTCCTTCCGGATACAGGATACGGAAACCTCTATTTTATAGATCTTGAGTCTACGCTTAGAGCTTACTATGTTTCAGAAAACATATCTAGACGTCTTCTTGAAGCATTAAAATGATCTTCTTACAGACATCTGCCATTACTTCCTGTGATGGCAGATGTTTGCTTTCTATATACTGTACTCTGATATCATTTCCAAATACATCTCTGGCCCTGTCAAACACTTTATCGGCAGGAAAGAATATATCGCTTTTTGACGCAATGATAAAAACTTCGGTGTCAAGATATCTTAACTCTTCTTTTTTGTATTCCTTTGGAGGCCTGAGTTCCATCCTGTATGCAGACATCATAAGATCAAAAAATTCTCTCCATATCTCATCGTCTTTTCCGCCCATATATTCGAGCACATCATCAAGCAGCTTTTCATCCGGTCTTATATAATACCTGACAAACGGTATAACCATCTTTTTGATCATAGGTAATATCGGTCCGTGTGCCAATCCGGAAGGAACCAGCAAAATTGCTTTATCGATCCTTTGCGGAAAGCATTTGGCAAACGAAAGAAACATGGAAGAACTGTATGATGACACCACAAACGATACCTTATCTTCTTTGTAGAAATCCAGTATTTCAGATATCCATTGTCCGTATTCATCTTTCATGCTGCTTATATTTCTGTATGGTTCACTCTTTCCGGGCATCCCCACAACATCGGGCGCAATGATGCAGTATTCCTTAAGCAGCGGTAAAAACAGCCTGATATTAAGCGGTGTTATCCCGTTACCGCCGTGGATTGTGCATATCCTTGGCTTTGTTTGATCTCCGACTAAGAGTGAATGTGTCTGTCCAAAAGATGTATTTATATAGTTTTCCAAATAGGGCACATCTAAAGATTCCATGACTCTGTCATAGAATTCATGCATCCTGCTCATGCTATCTTCATCTTTGTATACGAATGCAGCTTTCTTCATTAATCATCCCTTTAATAAAAAATCCGTGATCATCTTCTTTTCATCAAAAGTAAGATCATGTACATGTCCTCTGTCCTTTAACAGATAAGTTTCACAGTTCGGTATTATCTGTTTTGACCTTTTAATGATTCCTTTTGCCGGAAACAGGCAATCTTTCTCCGCCGCCATCACAAGTGTCGGTGCCTTGCATTTTTTCATTCTCGCCGAAGAAACATTTGTCGGCATGGCGGTCTTGACCTTTATATGATCTATGCTCAGCTTTGCAGTCTGATACAGATCATCGGGGATATTATCCTCTGAAAGAGCCATCGGTATCATCGTCTTTTTTAACCAGTTTTGTTTTCCCGTTATCCAGTACATGATCATAGGAAACATCATCTGAGCATTCTTTAACTGAAACGCGTTCTTTATCCCCGAAGGAATGTACATGACCACACGCTTGATCCTGTCAGGAACCTCGCACATGGTTTTGGCAATGACTCCGCCTCCGAACGATCCTCCGAACAGGCTCATACTTTCGTATCCAAGCGCACTTATCACTTCGCCTGTCCATTTCCCATAATCATAATTGAATGCCGAAAGACTTCTTTCCGCACTTTTTCCAGGGTGTCCGATAATGTCTACAGCATATATATGGAAATCATCAAATAAAAAATCGCACGCAAGCAGATTAAATGCAGAAGTTGCATTTCCTCCGTGGAAGACAAGTAAAGGTTCTCCCTGCAGCGAACCCGTTTCTATAAGATGTGTCCTGCCAAAGGATGTCTCCACATATACATCTTTATATGGAACGTTCAGTCTATTGAGCTGTTCATCATAAAGGGATAATATCTTCTTTTTTCCTTCCTCTGATTTATATATCGATCCTGTTTTCACTGTTTATTCCCTCAATCCATGTAAAAAACTTATCCTGTGTATCGTTTTCATTTCTTGTTTCAAGAAATGAACCAACACAATACCATGAATGCGTATTCTTCCTGTCGGTCACACCATACAATTCACATCCATTGCCCACCTGTTTTGCTCTTTTTGCAAAATCCTCGGCACATGCATATTCTATCAGTCCGTCATGTATGCTCTGAATGAGTAGCATGGGGATATGATTTTTACTCATAATACTTACAGGCTCTGCGTTATGATTATCATAGCCTTTTTCAAAAAGAAGCTTCTCAAGATAAGCTATCGTCTTCGTCTGATCATCCCTGAAACTATACGGTCCACCGAAACCGACAAACCCTTTGATATCAGAAATATCTACACCATACTCCCTCTGAACCGATGACGAATAACAGAGTATCGATGCAAGATGGGCTCCGGCCGAAGGTCCCGCAACAATAATACAGGATGTATCAATGTTTCTCTCATTCAGGTATGAAACAGAAGCATTGAAACAGTCACATACATCTTTTATCTGACTGGGATACTTATTTTTAGGCGATAATCTGTATCCCGCAGATATCATTACATACCCTTCCGATGCTACTCTCTGTCCCACATGATCAAAAGAGCTCGGACTGCCGCTATTCCATCCACCGCCGTGTACCCAGAATATTACGGTATTGCTTTTCTTTCTTTTTGGTTCATAACAGAGAAAATACTGCTCTTTCTCTTTTCCGTATGAAATCCGTTCAGGCCTAATCTCCTTCTTTTTACTGCGCATCTTAAAAAACAGCGCAACATAACTGAGATTCTCACGGACATAATCATTCATTTAATTATCTCCCATCATCCGAATATCTGCATGACAAGTCCTTTTATAAGAAACCTTGTACTGCCGTTAATGTTTTCTTCCCCTATAACCTGCTTATACATTCCTCCAAACAGTACCATGGTAAACGCACCGACCATTTCATCAACGTTTAGTCCTTTATCTTCTATCACAGTCTCAAACAGACCTGCCCCGATCTGTCTGTCATGCTTAACATGATCTTCCAATACCTCTTTGGGAAGCTTTGATAAGACCATATCCATGGCTTTAGGATCAAGTAATACCCTAAGGCAGGAATTGCGGGTGATCTTTATCGCTCCCATGATGACATCCACCACCTCATCAATATGCTTTGAGAATGCTACGTTCTTAGTTGGGTCGATACAAAAATCATTTTTGATCTTATACATTCCATCCTGAATATATCTGTCAACCTGATCATGAAACTCCTGTGCACAATCAAATAAAAGCATCTCCTTGGACGGGTAGAACAGATAGAATGTACCCTTGGGTATACCGGCTCTTTTTACCAGTTCATCTACAGTTGTCTTTTTGACACCTTTTTCCTGCATGAGTATATTTGCTTCTTTTTTTAATCTTTCAACAATCTCTGTTCTTTCCTTATCGGAATATATCTTGGGCATGTCAGATCCTCTTTTTGACCAATTTTATATTTTTAGTCATAATAGCTCTTAAGATCTTTTTTGTCAACAATAAATTGATGCGTATTGACATTCGAAGGTTTTGATTTATAATATAAACATATTTATATAAATAGATTTATATTATAAGGAGATGTCATGGCAAGAAAAGTCACCATTTCAAAAGAAGTCATCCTCAAATCTGCACTAAACATGCTTATCAGAGACGGTTATTCATCCATTAATGTTAAGACTCTAGCCTCAGAGATAGGCTGTTCAACCCAGCCTATTGTATGGCATTTTGAAAACATGGAAGGTTTCAGGAAGGCGTTGAGCAGATATGCTCTTGATTATGCAAACAGCAAAAGGGTTTCATCAAAAGATGCTGCTAAAAACTTCGAAAACATGGGGAGCAGCTATGTGGAGATGGCAATAGATGAACCAAATCTTTTCAAGTTTTTATACCTCGGACAGAGTTCCTATGAACTTATGGACAGTTTCAAAGATGAAGATAATAAAGCAATGGCAATACAAATTGCTGAAAGATTCGATATAAGCAAAGAACAGGCTCTCAACTGCATAAAAAACATCATCTTCTATTCTCACGGCATAGCAACCATGGTCGCGACCGGTGTTATAAAAATATCACAAAAAAAGATGATGGAAATGATCAAGCAGGCATCCGAAGCTTTCCTGATGAAGGAGAAAGGATACCAGAATGAATAAAAAAAGTCTGTACTGGCTGCTCCCAAGCCGTAGCATTGTATTTATACTATTTTTTCTTACAGTGGCTGGTCTTACTCATAAACACGTTGAGGACATCAGTAATATATGGTCATTCTCTGTTTCTGTCATAAACATATTTTTCATTCTTTTACTCATATATGTTTCTGGGAAAGAAGGAATGTCATATAAAAAACTGATTAACTATGAGAAAGGAAAAGCAAAGATCAGTCAGATCCTGATCGTATCGGCTATCATAATCATCATCGGAATGAGCGGGATGTTTCTTGCAGGGATCCTGTGCTTCGGTTCAACAATGCCTTCTTGTTCACTTCTGATAATCAGTCCCATACCGGGATTCCTTGCGATCATAAATGTGTTTCTGCTACCGGTATCAACCACTCTTGCAGAAGACGGTCTTTATCTTGGATGCGGCGTTAATGCCATAAAAAACAAAAAGGCATCAATACTGATACCGGCTTTTTTCTATGCTCTGCAGCATTGCTTTATTCCCGTGCTGTTTGATACCAGATATGTCATATACCGCTTTCTCTCATATCTGCCATGTACGATATTTATATGCCTTTACTATGAGAAAAAGGAAGACCCTTTGCCTGTCATGGTGGGACATGCACTCTTAGATGTCGCAACAGTACTTGAGATTCTCGCCGCCAGTCTGATACCGGGCTTTTATGAATCCATGTGTTCAATGATCTGATCTTAAGTTACGAAAAGCAGAAAGAAATATATAATTAATGGTATCTGGATTTTCATATAGTAAAAGCAGTATAACTTAGAATCGGGAGATGCTCATGTTAAAGAAATTTCTGATAATCATATTGTCTGTCATTATAACACTTACTCTTGTCGCATGTGGATCAAAGGAATCATCAAAAGCAGATTATGACAGCGTAAGGGACGCGGTACTTGCTCATAAGAACGGAGAAGATATTACCGGCAAGACTGTTACTGTAACAGCCACAATGGATGCTGACAACCTTGTAATATACTTCATGCCGGATACAAAAGTAGGCGCAAATCTGTACGTTACACTTTTATCGAATGATAATAAGGATGATCTTCAAAAAATTGAAAACATAAAAGAAGGTGATACAGTCGATGTAAAGATCGGTTACATCGATGATCACCTCGAAAAAAGTATCTATCTTTTTGCTACTCTTCCATAAAATACTGCATCAGTTCATATTTCAGTTTGCTTCCTTCTCTGATCTCCGCAGGAAGCAGTGCTCTTGCAACCAGTTTTAGATCATCAGAATCTATATCTGTTCTTTTTAAATTTGCATAATCACCGTCTATACTCACAACTTCATAATACCAAGTATCCATTTTAATCCTCCCATATGATCTTATTTACATGAAATTATATCATGAATGTAACAATCACTAAAGACTGTCAGTACAGAGCAGAACCCTCATATCCATATTTACTGATTAAACTCCCCAGACGATAGTACAGAAAAAAGAAAAAATCACTTGCATTATTGGTAAAAATATTGTAATATAACTTGTGCTGACAGAAAATCAGTTCAAATATAGCGCTATCGCCAAATGGTAAGGCAACGGACTCTGACTCCGTCATTTTCTAGGTTCGAATCCTAGTAGCGCTGCTCAAGGGATCGATAATTCGATCCCTTTTTTCATTGTCAAAAAGCACCGTATTTATGCGGGTTTCGGCAGTTCTTGATCAAAAAAATTCATCTACATTTCAACGCAAACAGTATCAGAAACACCTTTCCAAAAAGTGTACGCTTTTCGTAAATTCTAGTGATAATCTGCCCCAAGTTGAATAGTTTGGGACAAGGTTTGGGTCAAGGTTTTTACGCAATTCGTAATCACAAAAGTAATTCAAAAAAGAGTAATTATTCTGTGTTTCATTGTTTTGGAAATAATCCTCTGTTAATGTTTTCCGAAGAATAGTTGTAAATATAATCCACATGACATATAATCAGCTTAACAAGAAGTCGGTGAAGCAGTCTGCAGCTGCTTAATCCAGCGATCAGACTATTAAAGAACAGCCATAACCTACCAAGTTATAGTGGCTGTTCTTTATTTATCTTACCTAAATTTGAGAACTACTGCAATTACCGCGCATAACATGATGATGATTTGGATCACATCAGAAAGGGTTATATCATCTTCAATTAACAGTATCAGAATAACATATTAGAGGAATCTATTTTGTACTTTTATTCATTTACCGCTTACTTAACATACGTTATCATAAGTTCATGAATGATATATATATAAATCGCATATAAATGTTCATGGGAAAGGTTTAAATGGAAGAAAAGAGAAAAAACAAAACCATACTCACAATATGTTATCTTATATTTTGTATTCTGCTTGTAGTGCTTATAGCTTTCTTTGTATTAGACTGCATAGACTATTCAAAGGGTATAAAAACAGAAGCAAAGGTAACAGAAGTAATACATAAGAGAGCAAAAAACGGTAACGGAAAATCATCCAAACGAACGATTTTGCATATAGATTACGAGGCTGATAATGAGAATTATTCGACAACGGTGTATCTATCTGGTAACAAGCTTTATTCGATAAATGATACGATAACGGTATCCTATGATCCGGGTGATCCTCAAAAGATATGCGCAAAAAATCGTCTGTTTCAGGAATTCAGAGTTTTGCTTTACTACAGTTTATTTGTTATTATAATGATCGCTCTTTTGATACGTTCGAAAAGAGACAGTAGTAGAAGAAAGGTAATAGAATGATCCATACAATCTACAATAACACAGCTTTGATCAGATTCATCGAAATGCTCCCGCTTATAACCATTTATGCTATTATCATCCTGGTAAGAAGAGACAGGAAAAAGCAGCAAGAGAAAAAGGAAGAGAACAGAGTATACACAAATATGAGTTATAACGCTGATTTCATAAGTAAAAGTGAGTATGTAAATACTTTGGATCGAATCGAAAAAATGCTTAAGGATGATGCTTCAAAAGAAAGTGTCATTGATTACATAGAAAAGATCAAATGGTACAACTGATACTTTAGAATTTAAGGGTATTCACCCTTAATAACAATATAGGAGCCGCCCATACTGCCAAACGGACGGCTCCATTTATTTAACCTTTATGAAATCACATATCTTTCATCTGTTCATAAGTAATACCGTATTTTTCAGCTATATTTCTGGCATATGAACTTGTATCCGGTGCGCTGCGTTTTACTTTAAATGTGTTTTTGTTATCCTTTATCTCCATCACCACACTGATTATATCGCTTTCACCTTCCCAATCTTCCATTTTGGAAATACTTGAAGCCAGTTCGTGAAGATGAGTATTGAAAATAACATATGAACCTTTTTCCTTCAAGATTCGAAGAAGATCTTTCGAAAGGTATAAAGCGTCTGCGGCAGATGTAGTGGAAAATGTCTCATTAAACAGGATAAGAGTCTCTTTGTCAGATCTCTTTACTATCTCTCTGATCCTTACAGCCTCTTCACCGAGTCGCCCGTAATTGATCGTAAGATTTTCATCGATTGGAAAATGTGTAAGGATATTCTTAAACGGCATTCCTTTGCAAACATCAGCCGTTACAAACATCCCCAGAGACGCCATAACGGATATCAGTCCAACTCCCTGTTCGAGTATAGTCTTTCCTCCTCGATTGGGACCTGTCAAAATAAAAATGCGCTCTTTTTTCAAAAAAGAAAAATCATTTTTTACGATATCTTTCTGATCGTCTATCGCAAGTCTGATATTATATAAGCCTTTTATCTCAAAACCCTCAGTCTGTTCTATCTGAGGAAATGATATGTTATGATCGTTTGAATTAAGCTTTCTTCCAAGTTCAGCCACACACAGATAGAAGATAAGACTGTTATAAAGATCGGTAAGCAAGTGAGTATCATATTTTGAATGCTTTGCGATAAGACGTTTTACTTCTCCCAGATGCTTCCAAAGATGCTTTTTCATATATGGTGTCATGGATACCAAAAGAGGATCTATGACTTTATATTTCTTAAAAGGCGTGTTTATCTTATAACCAACACCCATCTCAGCTATAGAATAACTGGATCTTGGTTTATAATCTACAAACTCAATGGCGGTTACACTTTCCATGTCGAGATCCGGCGTAAAGGTAACTCCCACAATAGCACCCCTTATGTTTGAAAGATCCTCATGTATCCTTATAATGTCAGGTTTGACTGACTTGAAATTCTCATCGTTTATTATATCTTTCAACTGATCTCTTAAATTGATCAGACCTTCCGATGAGATGTCATTTTCATTGAGTGCATCATACAAAGACTCTACAACTTCAACCCAGACTTTAAGCTCTCTGAGATTCTCAAGAAGTGCCATAAGTGCATTATCCTTATCGAGCATATTTCTGGTCTCGCTGCCATAATACCGAAGCACATTTATCGAATCAATGGATTCTCTTATGGCACTGCATAATCTATCATTGGACATCAGATCCCTTACGATCTCCTGACGATATGACATATCGACCATTTCAACCGGGATCTTTGTCATGATATCCATAAGGATCTTTCGCTCATCATTAACAATAGTCATGTAGTCGATAACTTCCTTAAGCGCTATGTCTTTGACAGTTTCATCAGACAATTCGCAGTATCGCTCTTTACCAGTTGTTTTATAAAGGATATCCATCACCTATACTCCTGTATAACGAATGATATATGTTATCTGCAATACTCATAGATCACTCCGAACCATTCCCTGACCAGATATGTCGGATAGAACCACCAGTGGGTATGTGCAGATACAGCATAGCATTCAAGACCTAGTTTTTCCGCAATAAGAGAGGCTCTGCATTCATGAAATTCATTGGTCACTATCGCTATACGATGCTCAAGACCTCTTTCCTCTATAATAGCATAAGAATACTCCAAATTTTCAATGGTGGATGTAGATTTGTCCTCCATGATCAGCCTTTCTTTGGATATACCGTTGTTGACCAGATAATCATACATGCACTTTGCTTCACTGACGGCCTCATCTTTTCCCTGACCTCCCGATAAGATACAAACGGTATCCTCGTGTTTTTCCATATACTCCAATGCTGTTTTCAATCTTTCTGAAAGCATCAGACTCGGCCTTCCGTTACGAACATGGCAGCCCAGAACCACAAGAGTAACATCTCCTTTCGGCTCGTTATGAGAGACTCTGTACATAAATACGGATATAAACAATATCAAAACGATCATAAGCAAAAAGACAAGTAAAGAAGATATGACAACAATCTTCCCTGCTCGTCTTTTTAATATCGCTTTTATAAAAGAATTAATCTTTTGTGTAAAAATACTATAAAATACAAGTGTTGTGCTAAAGAGGATACCAACCATATTACCAAGGTTTATTATCCTGCTGATAAGCGGTATGCAAAATAGCATTAACAACACTGATCCAACTATAAGAGTCATTATTCTAACAGCCTTCAAAACCCACCTCACATAATACAGATATTATCATTGCATCTTATATTCTAAAGTCCAAAGGTAAGTTTTTCTTTGCTATTTGATTAAGAATTTATTAAACTTCAAACAGCAGATCCGCATATGTAGGGAAAGGCCAGTAATCCTTGTCCACTATTCGCTCAAGTTCGTCTGCTGCGTGACGAAGGGTATCCATAGCAGGAACAACCTTTTCACGATAGTAAAAGGCCTGCTCTTTCCCTCTTTCCATGACAGAACCGATCTTCTCTATAGAAGACAGATTCACTCTTGCTTCCTGCATAGCAGTAAGAAGTCCGCTGACACGCTTCAAAAGATCTGATGTCACGACAGATTCAACTCCTGCCGCCTTGGTCGCATTGACAGTCTCAGCCAGCATTCCCACATACTGTATAACAGCAGGAACAAGCTGCTTGTTTGCTATATCGACCATTGTGAGTGCTTCGATGTTTATCGTTTTCGCATACTGTTCATAAAGGATCTCTGCACGCGATTCAAGTTCGGCTTTTGTAAATATTCCAAACTTTTCAAAAAGTCTTGTTGCTTTTTCAGTTGTAAGAGCACTTACAGACTCAACCATTGAAGGTATGTTAGGAAGTCCTCGTCTTGCTGCTTCTTCTATCCATTCTTTTGAATACCCATCACCATTGAATATTATTCTCTGATGTTTTGTAAGATATTCTTTTATGAGATCGTGAACTGCACTGTCGAAGTCATCCGCTGCTTCAAGTCTGTCGGCCGCCTCACAAAAACTCTCTGCAACTATAGCATTTAGTATTATATTGGGGCTTCCGATGGAATCTGAACTTCCCACCATACGGAATTCAAACTTATTTCCGGTAAATGCAAACGGAGAAGTCCTGTTTCTGTCTGTAGCGTCTATCTCAAAATCAGGAAGTGTAGATACACCCGTCTGAAGTGTTCCGCCCTCTTTAAGTGTTGCAGCCTGTCCGGTCTCAACCAGCTGTTTTACAACATCCTCCAGCTGTTCACCAAGGAAAACGGATATGATGGCCGGCGGTGCCTCCATGCCTCCTAGTCTGTTATCATTTCCCACATTTGCAGCGCTCTGTCTTAACAGATCCGCATGGGTATCAACTGCTTTTAGAATGCAGGCAAGTACAAGCAAAAACTGGATGTTCTCATTCGGACTTATTCCGGGTTCAAGAAGATTGAGTCCCGTATCGGTAACTATAGACCAGTTATTGTGCTTACCGGAACCGTTCACACCTTCAAACGGCTTCTCATGAAGAAGGCATCTGAGTCCGTGATGACCTGCAACACGCTTTAATGTCTCCATTACGATCTGGTTATGGTCAACGGCTACATTTGCTGATTCATATATGGGAGCAAGCTCATGCTGAGCCGGTGCGACCTCATTATGCTGCGTTTTGGATGTAATACCCATCTTCCACAGTTCTATGTTTACATCGTGCATGAATGCGCCGACACGCTCTCTTATGACACCGAAATAATGGTCATCCATCTCCTGACCCTTTGGTGCCGGAGAACCAAACAATGTTCTTCCCGTAAATATCAGATCCTCACGCTCAAGAGCTTTGGCCTGATCGACCAAAAAATACTCCTGCTCGGCACCCACACTGGGTGTTACTTTTTTTGCATCGGTATTTCCAAACAGTCTAACAATCCTTAAAGCCTGCTTATCCAAAGCTTCCATTGAACGTAAAAGAGGAGTCTTCTTATCAAGTGCCTCTCCCGTATATGAGCAGAATGCTGTGGGTATGCAGAGTGTCGAACCTACTGCCTGTTCCTTTAAAAAAGCAGGACTTGTGATATCCCAGGCTGTATATCCTCTCGCTTCAAATGTTGCTCTGAGTCCTCCTGAAGGAAATGAAGAAGCATCAGGTTCACCTTTTATCAGCTCTTTACCAGAAAACTCCATGATCATCTTTCCGTCCGCATCCGGATGAGTGATAAACGAATCATGTTTCTCCGCAGTTATACCGGTGAGAGGCTGGAACCAATGTGTATAGTGAGTTGCTCCTCTCTCAACAGCCCAGTCCTTCATGGCTTTGGCTACGATATCCGCTGTCGCTTTTGATAACTCACCACCGTTTTCAATGACATCTTCTACCTCGGCAAATGCTTCTGCCGGAAGCCTGTCACGCATGGTACCCATGGTGAATACATTGGATGCAAAGATCTCTTCAACGTTCATAATGTCTCCTCTGTTTATATAAATGTATAAAAAATCTCCTAATTATTGCTGACTCTCAGAATATCATAGATCTCGGGCTGTATACTGAGATCAAGATGAATCTCCTGTCCCGGATGAGGACATGATTCAACTGACTCGCCGTCAGCATTATACATGGCATTTACCTTTGTTGCAATATTCCTGCCGTCCGGTTTCATGATTTCTATCTCATCACCGACACAGAATTTATTTTTCTGTTCTATCACAGCAAAGCCGTCACTGTCAATATTCGCTACGGTTCCAAGATAGATATACTCATTTATATATGTATTTGTATCATATACCTGTGCTTCATCACTAGGCTTTCCAAAATAAAAACCTGTTGTGAATCTCCTGTAGGTACACTTGGATATTTCTTCTTTATACCAGTCCATGTTTGCACGATATACATCCTCACCATTTTTAAGATCATCAATGGCTTTTCTGTATGTTCTTGCAACCGTGGCAACATAAAGAGCGGTCTTCATGCGGCCTTCTATCTTAAAAGAATCTATCCCTGCTTCTATCAGTTCCGGGACATATTCTATCATGCACAGATCCTTCGAATTGAATATATATGTTCCTCTTTCATTCTCATATACCGGATAATACTCTCCCGGACGGGTCTCTTCCATAACGGAATATTTCCATCTGCAAGGATGAGTACAAGCCCCCTGGTTAGCATCCCTTCCGGTAAAGAAGTTGCTTAGCAGACATCTTCCCGAATATGAGATACACATGGCTCCGTGAATGAAGCTTTCTATCTCCATCTCCTCAGGTATATGATCCCTTATCTCTCTAAGTTCCTTAAGTGAAAGCTCTCTGGCACTCACAACACGTTTTGCACCCATCTTCCACCAAAAATCATAGGTCAGATAATTGGTGTTATTGGCCTGTGTGGATATATGTATATCAATCTCAGGACACTCCTCTTTTGCCAGAGTGAACATACCCGGATCCGATATGATCAGGGCATCAGGACCGATCTTGCCCAATTCTTTAAAATACTCTCTTGCGCCATCAAGATCATAATTATGGGCAAGAATATTGGCAGTAACATATACCTTGACACCTCTATCGTGTGCAAATGCGATGCCCGCCTTCATATCATCGGCGGAAAAGTTCTTTGCTTTGGCTCTGAGTCCGAAAGCCTCTCCTCCGATATATACCGCATCAGCTCCGTATATGACTGCCGTCTTTAAGACCTCAAGATTGCTTGCCGGTACAAGTAATTCTGTTTTTCTTTTATTGTTTACCATATTGATGTTCTCGATCAGATATTGCCGATCTTACTGATTCTTTACACTTACCGTTATACCGTCACCCACAGGAAGTATAGCCGTTGTCAGCTGATCATTATGTTTAAGCTCATAAAGATACTCTCGCATCCTGTTGTGTATAGTCCTGTTTCTGCGTACTATCGCATATTTTGATTCTATTATATCTCCATCCTGCAGTACGTTGTCTGATATTAGTGTTCCACCGCTTTTAAGCAGTCTTAAAATATCCAGAAGATAATTGATATACTGTCCCTTTGCGGCATCCATAAATATCAGATCGTATGTATCCGACAATGTTGGAAGGATCTTTAGTGCATCTCCCTGCAAAAGCGTGATCACATCATCTTTGCCGCACTTTTTAAAATTCTCTTTTGCGATCGGTATGCGGGGTTCATAATTCTCAATTGTTGTTATCTGACATCCTTCCGGTGCATACTCGCTCATCAAAAGTGCCGAAAACCCAATAGCAGTACCGACTTCGAGTATCTTCATCGGTTTGATACTCTTCATCACATATCTTAAGTAAGCCTGCATATCTTTGCGTATGATAGGCACATAGGTCTCCAATGCATACTTTTCTATCTCATCCAGATATGATGGATTGCCCGGATCAAGTGAATTGATAAATGATACTGTTCTCTCATCTACCATCACTCTTCTCCTTCAACAGTCCCTTGTTCATCTTCTATGGGACCGTATCCGTCAGTCTTGATATCAGGATCGTCACCGAACTCTTCAAGCATCATTTCACTTTCTTCAACCTTGAAAGGCACTTCCTGCTCATCTGCGCCGTAAAGGAGCTCTTCCTCAGTCATTTCCTTTTCAGCATCTGCCATGATCAGGATCATCTCGCTTGCTGTCATGGACGTATTCAGTTCATATTTACCCGGCTTGATCTTACCATGATACTCGTTTGCAAGTTCCTGTATAAAGAACAGTTTTGCATCTCTGATAAGTCCCTTGTTCTCGAGCATCTTTCCGATCTCCATAACGGAATTGTCCTCACCTATGGTCACCTGTATATCGGTTCCTTCGCCTGTTATGGTCACCGGCGGTTCAGTAAACACTCTGTATCCGTAGTTGTAAGCCATCACCGCATATTTACGGATGAACATCACAACAAGGAACCCTATTACAACTTTGACCGCTATTGAGAATATCGATCCGATGATCTCTTTAACATTGTCACTCATGCGTTACCCTTTCAAAATATCCGGCTATCAGATCTCCTGTATTATCGGAATGATCATGGGACGTCTTTTTGTCTTCTTCCATACATAATCACCAAGAGAGTCTCTGATTGCCGATTTTATCTTTCCCCAGTCGGTTATCCCTCTGTCAAGAAGGTCACCCACAACCTCATGCATAAGCTCGGTAGCTTCTTCCATGAGTTCCTCTGATTCCCTTACATATACAAATCCTCTTGATACTATATCAGGACCTGCCATAAGCTCGCCTGTTGTCATATCAAGAGCAAGTACAACCGTCATCATTCCTTCTTCGGAAAGCTGTTGCCTGTCTCTTAAAACTATCGTTCCGACATCTCCGACACCTATGCCATCAACAAACACCGCTCCGGTCTGGACCTTACCTGTAACTCTTGCAGTGTCCATGTTCATCTCAAGGATATCTCCTGATGAGAGTATGAATATCTTATCCTTTTCCATACCCAGATCCATAGCAAGTTTAGCCTGTGCCATAAGATGCTTATATTCTCCGTGTACCGGGATTGCGTATTTGGGTTTCACCAGTGAATATATAAGCTTGATCTCCTCCTGACATGCATGTCCCGAAACATGTGCATCCTGGAAGATGACCTCTGCTCCTTTCATGGCAAGCTCATTTATGACCTTGGTCACGGCTTTTTCATTTCCCGGTATCGGATTTGAAGAAAAAATAATCGTATCTCTTGCACCGATAGAGATCGTCTTATGTATGTCAGCTGCCATACGGCTAAGTGCTGCCATACTCTCACCCTGCGAGCCTGTTGTTATTATACAGGTTTTCTCCTCGGGATAATTCTTTATCTGCTCTATCGGTATAAGTGTATTGGGCGGGATATTCATATATCCGAGTTCCGAAGCGGTCTCTATTATATTGACCATGCTCCGGCCTTCCAATACAACTTTTCTTTCAAATTTGTATGCAGAATTTATGATCTGCTGAACTCTGTCGACATTGGAAGCAAATGTCGCAATGATAAGCCTCTTGCTCCTATGCTCGGAAAATATGGTATCAAATATCTTTCCCAGAGTCCTTTCCGACGGAGTGAAACCGGGTCTTTCGGCATTGGTCGAATCACACATAAGCGCCATTACACCTTTGTGACCGATCTCCGCGAATCTCTGCAGATCTATCGCATCTCCGTAAACAGGTGTGTAGTCGACCTTAAAGTCACCTGTATGCACAACAATGCCTGCCGGTGAGTATATCGCCAGCGCAGCCGCATCCACTATACTGTGATTTGTCTTTATAAACTCTATCCTGAACTGTCCGAGGTTTATACTCTGCCCGAACTTTACTATCTTTTTCTTTATCTGATTCTTAAGATCATGCTCCTCAAGTTTATGATCTATAAGCCCCATTGTAAGCTTTGTAGCATAAATCGGAACATTCATTTCTTTAAGTATATAAGGCAGTGCTCCTATATGATCCTCATGACCGTGAGTTATTATAAATGCCTTAACTCTGTCTATATTATTCTTCAGATAAGTAACATCAGGTATTACGAGATCGATACCCAGCATGTCATCAGAGGGAAAACTCAATCCGCAATCAATCACAATAATACTGTCTTCATATTCGAAGGCAGTAATATTCATACCTATCTGCTCAAGTCCGCCGAGAGGGATGATCTTCAGCTTACCTGTTTTAGTTTTTTCTTTATTCAAATTCCTTTCTCCTTATGCTATACGAACTTAACATCCTCCAGCAAGTCCTCAAACACTCCGGCAACTGCTTTAAGTTCCGTATCATCATCAACGATGGCATAAACACTCTCCTTGTCCTCGTCCTTGGACATATCCTTTAAGATGAGTGCTTCTCCGTCACCTTCTTCAAAATCCGTTACAAGTATATAATTTGTTCCGGAGATCCTTGTCTGTTCCAAAACAAAGAATTCTACCGGCTCGTCCCCATCGGGACAAAAAACAACTTTCTCAAGTTTCATATTTTTTCCTTTATACTATCGATATATTCCTGCAGAATAAACGTTGCCGCTATCTGGTCAATATACTGCTTTCTGTCTGCTCTTTTTACACCCGTCTCGGAAAGTACTTCATCGGCAGCCACTGTGGTTAGTCTCTCATCCCACAATATCACTTCAAGTCCTGTACGTCGTTCGAGTTTATCCTTAAACTCTTCGCTTATAACAGCTCTTTCTCCGATAGAATCATTCATGTTCTTGGGGTATCCAAGCACTATCTTTGAAACATCATATTCTTCAATGATAGCCTCAATACGTGCAAGAGTCTGACGCAGTTTGTTCTCTTCTTTTCTTGTGATCGTTTCCAAAGGCTGGGCGGTTATAAGCATGGGATCGCTCAATGCTACCCCGACTGTCTTAGAGCCCAGATCCAGTCCCATTATCCTCATGTAAACCCCGGCATCACTTTAAAAGCTTCGTATTGATGTATTCGGTAAGAAGCTCCTCTACAAGCTCATCTCTCTCTACTTTCTGTATCATGCTCCTGGCATTGTTGTGGCTTGTAATGTACGTAGGATCCCCAGACATGATATAGCCGACTATCTGATTGACGGGATCGTAACCTTTTTCCTTCATGGCTTCAAAAACCATCTCGAGAATTATCTTTACACTGGTTTCCTTTTCAACATCTACTTTAAAGAATTGTGTTGCTCCCATTTCTCCCATAAGTCTTCTCCTCCTTTGGTGCAGTTTATGTAAACAATACCACCTTTCATAATAACATTTTTAGCCCTATATTTTCAACAGCATTGTATCATTTTGCAAAAATCCGCAGACCTGCCCTTTTACGATCTCGTTCAGTCCAAGTTCACCCAGAACAGCCATTTTGACATAATTTTTTGTATGACCTGTCGTATAAGTCTCACCTTCATATACTATATGATCTTCGGTAAGTATCTCTTCTTCTTTTCCAATGAGTTTTGATTCAAATGCTTTCTTGTTTTCAGCACATATCTGTTCAAGGACGTCGCTTCTTTTTGCCTTTACAGCCTCTGTAAGCTGTCCCTGCATACGGTCTGCCACAGTTCCTTTTCTTCTTGAAAACTTAAATATATGTGTCTCATAAAAACCTATGCTCTCAACAAAGCTTTTCGACTTTTCAAATTCCTCCTCGCTTTCCATGGGGAACCCGACTATTATGTCCGTTGTGATCGCAGGATGCTCAAAATACTGTCTTATAAGCAAAACAGCTTTTGCATAATCATCACATGTATATCTTCTGTTCATCCTGACAAGAGTCTCATCGCAGCCGCTCTGCAAAGAAAGATGAAAATGTGGACAGATCTTTTGTATGGCAGCGATCCTCTCTAAAAATTCCTTAGTGATCACTCTCGGTTCAAGTGAACCGAGTCTTATCCTTTCTATTCCTTCTATCTTAGCCACTCTTTCGATCACATCTATAAGAGCCTCATTGGTAAATGCTTCTTTAGCGACTGCATTGTAGGAAGTAGGCTCATTCAAAAGATCCAGGCCATATGAACTCAGATGGATTCCGGTAATGACCACCTCCTTGTATCCGGCTTTGGCGAGTCCCATTATCTCCTCTGTGATCTGTTCGGGTCTTCTTGATCTGATCCTTCCTCTTGCATAAGGAATGATGCAATATGTGCAGAACTGATCACAGCCATCCTGTATCTTTACATCCACTCTGGTCCGCAGTATTGATGCATCTATCCCGCAATCCTCATATTCAACGGGTTTGCTTAAGTCTTCAACCACAATGCTCTTTCCTTTGGATGAAATATAGTCCTCTACTATACTTACCAGTTCGCTCTTGTGATTATTACCGATAACTATATCCACCGCTTCATCTGCCTGTGCCCCTTTTGTATCGGTCTGAGCATAACAGCCTACAGCTACCACAACAGCATTCTCATTCTGTTTCTTTGCCTTGTGCAGCATCTGACGGCTTTTTCTGTCCGCGATATTGGTCACACTGCAGGTATTTATAACATATATGTCTGCTTTTTGTGAAAAGTCCACAATTTGCCAGCCCGCTTTTAGTGCATTTTGCTGCATCATTTCTATTTCGTATGCATTTACTTTGCAACCCAGATTGTGGAATGCTACAGTTTTCATGTTTTTCTCCGGTTTTTTCGTTAATCTTTATGTCTTGACTTTTTAACCCCTCACCTTTAAGATTGTAGTCGTAAGGTACATAAGATTTACAACAAAAGGAGGAGAACAGTATGAAGACAGTTCAGATTTCATTAAACTCAATCGACAAGGTAAAGTCATTCGTAAATGATATCACAAAGTTCGATTATGATTTCGACTTAGTATCAGGCAGATATGTAATCGATGCAAAGTCTATCATGGGTATCTTCAGTTTGGATCTTTCTAAGCCTATCGACTTAAACATCCATGCAGAAGAAAACATTGATGCTGTACTTGATGTACTTAAGCCTTACATGATCTAATCGTAAGTGCTGAGTATTTAAGCACAGTCGACCGGTCATCCGGTCATTTAAAAAGAGTTTAACGCAAGACAAAAGTCTTGCGTTTTTTTATTTCTCTATTTTTACTATGATCGTTTCTTTTGTATCAAGCGCTGTCTTAACCAGATCATCTATAACCTCGTCAAGATTATGCTCATGTCTTTTTATTATGCTTAAATTGGGTTTTGTCACGGGATGCTTTGCTACAAATATCGTACAGCAGTCCTCAAACGGAAGGATCGAAGTCTCATAAGTACCAATCTTTTCGGATATGCTTATGATCTCCTGCTTATCCATACCTATGCAGGGACGATAAACAGGCATAGTACATACTTCATTTGTGCATGCAAGACTGTGCATTGTCTGGCTGGCAACCTGTCCTATGGATTCACCCGTTATAAGTCCGAGACACTCTGTTTCTTCCGCTATCGACTGAGCTATCCTCATCATATAACGTCTCATTATGATAGTAAGCTCATCATGCGGACACTTCTCATATATGGCAAGCTGGATATCCGTAAAGTTGATCACATGAAGATAGATCGGCCCGCTGTATTTTGATACCTGTCTTGCCAGATCGATAACTTTCTGCTTTGCTCTGTCGGATGTATATGGCGGAGCATGGAAATATACAGCATCGATCTTGACACCCCTTTTGCTTATCATATATCCGGCCACCGGCGAATCTATTCCGCCCGACAATAAAAGCATCGCCTTACCGTTCGTACCTACAGGCATTCCTCCCGGGCCGGGTATTATCTGGGAGTAGACATATGTCTTTTCCCTTACTTCCACATACAGACAGATGTCAGGATCGTGAACGTCAACTTTTAGCTCAGGAAATGCATTAAGCAACACCTCTCCGATATCGGCATTCAGTTCCATGGAGTTCTTGGGATAGGACTTGCGTGATCTTCTTGCGAACACCTTAAAAGTTTTATTCTTATCAGGATACTCCCTGTCAAAATAATCCACTATAACACTGCACAGATTATCAAAGCTGTTATCCTCTATCTGTATCATGGGACATATGCCAGATATTCCGAACACCGTCTTAAGATTGTCTATAAGTTCGTCATAATCAAAATCAGAAACTGCATCAACATATATCCTTCCTTCTGCTTTTCTTACTTCGAAGTCTCCTTCACAGCGTTTGCAGGCATATTTTATCTGCTGGACAAGCGCATTCTCAAAAAGATATCTGTTCTTGCCCTTGATACCAATTTCAGCATATTTAATAAGAAATGATGAATACATATCTTCTCCCTTAATGTCTTGTAAATCTTCTTAACATCGGTAATGTATCATGTAAAACTTCAAGACAGTAATCTATCTGTTCCATAGTATTGTCTTTGCACAGACTGAATCTTATTGTCGACTCAAGCATCCTCTTCTCAACCCCGATAGCCTTAAGAGTCTCCGATACAGCCGGTTTATTGGATGCGCATGCGCTGCCTGCCGATACATATATTCCCTTGTCTTCAAGCGCATGCAACAGTACTTCACTTCGAACCAAGCCAAATGAAACACTCAGTATATGCGGAGCACTTTCTCTTCCTGTAAGACCATTGATCTTTATATCTTCAATATCATCAAGTCCTTCTATCAGTCTTTGTTTCATTGTATAAAGATGATCGTTAGCATTATCCAGATCGGAATATATAAGCTCGCAGGCTTTAGCCATTCCGGCTATGCCCGGAACATTTTCTGTACCCGATCTTAAGTTTTTCTGCTGCCCTCCTCCGTGTATGATCGGATTTATCTTTACACCGTTGCCGATATATAAGAAACCGATCCCTTTAGGTCCGTGTATCTTATGAGAACTTACGGATAGCAGATCTATGTTTTGTTTTGAAGGCAAAATGCGCCATTTACCGTAACCCTGAACAGCATCAACATGAAAGAGGGTTGACGGATTTTTCCTTTTTATAGCCTCTCCCGCTTTTTCTATCGGTTCAACAGCACCAATCTCGTTATTCGTATGCATTATGGATACTATCGTGGTATCTTCTCTTATACTGTTTTCTAGTTCTGAAAGATCAACAAGACCGTTCTTATCGACTCCGAGATAAGTTACTTCATATCCGTTTTCTTCAAGATATTTACATGTATTCAGTATGGCAGGATGTTCTATCTTTGTTGTTATGATATGCTTTCCCGAACGCTTATAAGCATCGGCACATCCTATCAGAGCCATGTTGTCGGATTCCGTACCGCCCGAAGTGAACAGTATGCATCTGTCATCGACCTTTAAAGTAGATGCTATCGTTTCACGGGCATTTCTAACTATCATCTCGGCTTCCATGCCTTTTTTATGCATGCTTGACGGATTGCCGTATTCATCAAGCATAACTTTATGTATTGTATCTGCAACCTCGGGATGAACTCTTGTGGTTGCGGAATTATCAAAATAGCACTCCATCTTATTCTCTTTCCAAATGATACATCAATATACTTAAAACCGTCATTCCGGCTGTCTCAGTCCGCAGTATCCTCTTACCAAGAGTAACGGATTCAAATCCGTTTTCTCCTGCCAATTGTATCTCTTTTTCAGATATGCCTCCCTCGGGTCCGATGATTATACCTACAGACTCACCCTGTTTTATTTTTGATATAACATCTCTCGTGTGTGACATTCCTTCTGCCATCTCATACGGGATCAGCTTGACATCGAAATCTTTGGCATACTCAACTGCATTTTTGAAACTCATGGGTTCACACACCTTCGGAATGATCGCCCTCTTGCTCTGCTTGGCTGCCGCCTCAGATATAGCCTGCCACCTTGCAGTTCTGGAGGAGATCTTTTTTTCATCCAGTTTCATGACACATCTGTCCATCGTGACCGGTATGATCTCATAAACTCCGAGTTCCACTGCTTTTTGTATAACAGTTTCCATCTTATCGCCCTTGGCAAGCCCCTGGAACAGATATATCTTTGAAGGCAGTTCAACATTGTCTTCCTTTATAAATCTGAGTTCACAATCAACAGAATCCTTCAGAAATTCTCTTATGGCACATCTGTATTCTTTCGAATCCTCACCTGTTGATACACAGAACTCCTCACCCTGTTTCATGCGAAGAACATTTTTTATATGATTTACATCCGTACCCGTGATGGTAACCGTCTTATTATCAACATCTATCATCTCGGAAGGCACAAAAAACTGATGCATCTTATTATTCTTTCTTTCCTGTTACACTGACCCATTCACCCTGATAGCTGACATCAACCACCGTAAGCCCGGCATCTTTCATTGCTTTTATAACCTGATGCTCTTTATCGTTATCGTTGATTATGCCTGAGGTGATATAAACCGCACCCTTCTTCATCTGAGACACTATGACAGGTGTCAGATCAACAAGAACGCCCGCAAGTATATTTGCAAGAACTATATCATAACACTCATATCCTGCACGATCCTGAACCGACTTGTCATCTATGATATTTCCGATGATCATTTCGAATTTATCTTTGGAGATGTTGTTCTTCTCCATGTTGTCAGCCACAGCACCAACAGCACACGGATCAAGGTCCGTTCCAAATGCATGCTTCGCACCGTACATGATGGCAAGAATGGCAAGAATACCGCTTCCCGTACCAACATCCAGCACTTCACTGTCAGGCGTGATATACTTTTTCATCTGCTTTACACAAAGCTGTGTCGTATCATGCAGTCCGGTTCCGAATGCGGTTCCCGGATCTATACGCAATATCATCCTGTTTTCATCTTCTTTGGATATTTCCTCCCATGAAGGAATGACCAAAAGATCATCTATATAAAACTGATGGAAATACTTTTTCCAGTTGTTGATCCAGTCTAAATCTTCGGTCTCATCAACTGTTATACTTCCTTCTCCTATATCCATGAACTCGCTTATATCATCCAAGACCTCTCTAACGGATTCCAGTGTCATGTCTATATTAAGTTCAGAATCCTCTTCCACAAAGAAGCTAAGATATGCTATGCCGTCATCCTCCTCCGTCTGAGGCGGTATATCAACAAACATCTGCTCTTTTTCCCAAGCACTAAGCGGTACCTTATCTTCTATCTGGGCACCCTCCAATCCTATATCATATAACTCGGATATTATGATATCCTCAGCTTCAGTTGTCGTCTTGATCCTTATCCTTGTCCACTTCATAACTGATTCCTTTATCGATCATTATTTATTCAGATATGCTCCGATAACGTCCCATACCGAACTGTTCTCAAATCCCAGCTTCCACTCCGCTACTCCGGCAAGGTTATGACTGTCCATTACACTTAACTTTGCCGCGATGGATTCATTGTCCTCAAGCCATACCTGATAAAGAATGCCGTTCATCGTCTTTTCGCCGTAATACTGGCAGCATTCATCATCCCAGGCCGTATCTATTCCGTTATCCTTTACAAACGCAGCAGCCGCATCCATACCGAGTGCTTCACTGGTAACGTCTCCTCCGTTGGTCTTCCAGACACGTGTGTAGAAAGGTACGGCATTTATAACCTTCTGAGAAGGTACTTCTCTCAAAGTCTGCTCTATTCCGTCAAGAACATAGGGAAGAGATGCTACAGAGCCTGCCACTCCGCCGCTGCCCCAGTGCTCATCATATCCCATTATGATCACGTAGTCGGCAACAATTCCCTGTTCTTTTCTGTTGTAATGATTAGTAGACTCTCTGGGAACATAGTTATCTACAGAGAGCACCAGACCGTTTTCTCTGCAGGAGATCGAAAGCTCTCTTATAAATTCCACATAATGTTCGCCTGCTTCATATGAGATCTGCTCAAAATCGAGATTGATCCCATCAGCTCCCGAAGAAAGAACATCACTCACAAGGTTGTTGATAAGTCGTTCTCTCTTCGAAGTATAAGACATAAGTTCCTTGGTATTCACATCGGTATTGAAATTATCAAGAAGCGCCCATACTTCCATGCCTTTTGCATGTGCTCTGTTTACATACGAACTGTCTGCAAAACTTGTGAAATTACCCTCATTGTCAGTAAGCGAGTACCATGTGGGTGATATTACATTAATGCCTTTGGTCCCGGCTGTATATTCCTCAAATGAATCATTTCCTGCCTTGGTGTATATTGCATGCCAGGCAAGATTGATCTTATAATCCCTGTGAATGGAAGTATACTCAGGTTCTACAAAGTCATTCTCCATTTTAGGCGTAGTAGTCGTCTCATCTGCCAGATATTTATTCTCTATGTATCCCATAAGAGAATCGTCCGTCTTAACCTTGGTCCATGTATCCATTCTGTCAAGTATAACAACTTTCTCGCCCTTTACCACTTCACGAAGGATAGGACTTTTTACACCACCCTTTAATCTGACCGCATTGTCCTTATTGATCGTTGCGATCGTCTGCTCATTCCATTCGGTATAGACCTGTATACGTGCAGGGTCATTGAACAGTGTGTAATCAAATGCAGTATACTTTCTGACATAATCAAGGCTGACATACAAAACATCACCCTTCTGTATGGTGATCGGGCAGCCAAAATCCTGTTCGCTGCCACCAATCATGTAGGTGCTCTCTCCAAGATGTGACTTTATGATATCCGTAGGTGTCGTGTAGATAAACCAGTTTTCGTTATAGTCAACATAGAATCGATCATTCAAAAGATCACATACGGAATCATAATCAAGATAAACCCTGCCCTCCATCAGTTTGGCCTTTGTTTCTATCTTGCTGTCCTGCCATACTATCGCCACATCATCCGCCTGAGACAGACCATAGTATTCATTCAGATCCTGTTTTTCTTTTGAGTATGTATACTTCTCAATATACTTTGTAGCTACGACTCCCCCGCCGATAAGTACGATCAGAACTATCGCTATGATCGTAGGTATAAATTTCTTCACAAATATTGCCCCCTTTGTGTTTGAAAATATAATAGACAGTGCAGTCAGTTTTTCCTGACATACACTGCCCTATTATAGCAGTTTTTCGCTGCTTAGTCATTACTTTTTACATGATCGCTAAAAAGAAGATTCCTATTTACAGATAGTATTAATCAAGTTTTTCATATCACTTGAAAACTTACATATGATGCTCTTTATAGTCTGTCACTATCCCTTCTTCTTCTCTGCGCCTCTTTATACCCTGAAGGATAACTTTTTTCTTTTCAATCGCCTTTTGCTTATCCATCGGCGGAACATCTTTTAATTTGTAATCCATACCAAGGTTTTCGTATTTGGGCTTGGCCAGATCATGATAAGGCAATACGTCAAGTGCTTTCAGATTTCTAAGTCCGCCTATAAAATATCCCAGCTTATCCAGATAAAAATCATCATCGGTTATCCCAGGCACCACAACGTGTCTTATCCATACCGGTATGTCTTTTTCTTCCAGGTATTTCGCAAATGCGAGTATCCCGTCATTAGGCTGACCTGTAAGATCTATGTGTTTTTCGGGATCGATATGCTTTATATCAAGCATGACGAGATCTGTCATGGTCATCAGTTTATCAAGCTTTTCATTGTAGATCTTGTTATCAGGCTTATAAGTGATACCAGACGTATCGATAACAGTATGGATTCCGTCTCTTTTACAAAGCGTGAACAATTCCAGCAAAAAATCAATCTGTAACAGCGGTTCTCCACCCGTTACCGTTATACCGCCTCCGGTATAAAATCCTTCATTTCTATGATACTGTTCTATGATATATTCGGCATCATACTCTTCGCCCGCACCTATAGCCCAGGTGTCGGGGTTATGGCAATATGCGCATCTCATGGGGCATCCCTGCAAAAACACAACATATCTTACTCCGGGTCCGTCTACCGTTCCGAAACTTTGTAAAGAATGTATCCTGCCTTTCATATGAACCTCCGATCATCATTGTCATGTCTACCAGACAATCATACTAAAAAAACAAGGGTCGGTCAAACAGACCAACCCCTGTATAAATCGTTATCTTATTCCAATTAGATTGACTGATGGAATGTACGAGAGATAACGTCTGCCTGCTGTTCAGGTGTAAGCTTGATAAAGTTTACAGCGTATCCTGAAACACGGATAGTAAGCTGAGGATAGTTCTCAGGATGAGCCTGAGCATCCAAAAGTGTTTCTCTGTTCAATACATTAACGTTAAGGTGATGTCCACCCTTTGTTGCATAGCCATCTAATAATGATACAAGGTTGTTAACCTGTGCTGCTGATGCTGCCATAATCGTATCCTCCTTTTTAGAATTGATTAATCGTCAATACCTTCATGCAATGTCGGAACGCTGCAAGCCATGGGATTCTTTGAGCAATCCACGCAACCCAGCGTCTGTACTTCCTTGGTGGCAGATGTCTGATTCTCATCAACATCGACATTTACATGTCCGACACCATTGGCCATTCCGGCATCGAGCTGTGCTACCAAATCATCAATCATACTCTTCTGATCCATACTTTGCGCTCCTTTCTGCATGAATATGTGTCTGTTTCTATTATTTGTTAAGATCTATCTCGATATCACCTGCGAATACCTGATCCTCTTTACCAAGAGCACCGGGGATGATGGTGAAGGTGTTAGAGATACCATCCTGTGAATGGTTGAACGGAAGCTTTGATACAGATGAAAGTGAAGCTACTGCACCATGAGTATCACGTCCGTGCATCGGGTTAGCACCGGGTGCGAAAGGCTGACCTTTCTTACGTCCGTCAGGTGTGTTACCTGTTGCCTTACCATATGTTACGTTAGAAGTAATTGTAAGAACTGACATTGTCGGGAATCCATCTCTGTATGTATGATGTCTTCTGATCATTGTCATGCACTCCTTACCGAGGTTCTTAGCGATCTCGTCAGCTCTGTTATCATCGTTACCGTATTTAGGGAAGTCGCCTGT
>JAEERY010000079.1 GCA_016286035.1 Lachnospiraceae bacterium | reverse complement strand
CTGGAGGAAAAAGCAAGCAAGGATGATCCGGAGTGGTATAAAACAGTTTTAGAAACCCGTGAGAATCCATCTCTTAGGATGATGACACAGATAGTTCTTACCAATGCACTTTCGGATTATATGTATTATACTGATAAATCGTGTTCAAGTAAGTATTATATATTGCAACGAATGGAGGAAGATTATCCGGAATTACAATATATGAATCTGTTACGTCTTTGTCATAAATATCGCTTTCATCCCGAACAGATAACTACATCTGACGAAGCAGAAATGAAAAAAGAATATCAGAATACCTTTATAAACAGACCTGAAACTTGGGGAAGACGAATACTATAGATTGATTAAATTGGGGAAAATATGAGACATAGTGGGACAAAAACATTAGAAACAGAACGACTGATACTGCGAAGATTCACAGTGGAAGATGCAGAAGATATGTATCAAAATCTGTGTTCAGACAGCAGAGTAAATAAGTTTCTTACCTGGGATGTTCATAAATCAATAGATGAAACTGTTGAACTTATGAAAATCTTTGTGGAACGTTATGAAAAACCGGCAAGATATTGTTGGGCTATAGTGTTCAAAGAAACAAATAGAGTTATCGGTACAATTGCAGCTCCGACTGTAAAAGAAAGAACTGAAACGGTAGAAGTAACATATGCAATTGCCTTTTCATATTGGGGAAAAGGGATTGCTGCAGAGGCTTTAAAGGCAGTTATATCATATCTGTTCGATGAAGTAGGTGTAAACCGTATTGAAGCCGGACATGATTCGAACAATCCTAATTCCGGAAAAGTAATGGTAAAGGTTGGGATGAAAAGAGAAGGCGTGCTTCGACAGGCAGGAAGAAACAATCAAGGACTTTTTGATCTGGTTATGTATTCGCTTTTACGGAGTGATTATAAAAGCTATACTAAATCGTAATCAGATAGAAATAACGGTATGAAAAAATGATGAAAAGTATTTTTAAAACTGATCCGAGCAAGGTGGAATGTATAAATTCAATATATCAAATGAGTGATATGCCGGACAAGGTTCTTGACAGTGAAGATGATTGCTATATCGGATATGAGGAGATTGGAGAAGGATACTCAGGAATAACGAGACTTACTCTGCCACCTGATGCAGTCGAGTGTTCGAAACTTATCGCGGAGTATGTAAAGGATGGCATACTTCTTGATCTTGCCTGCGGAGACGGAGCGTATACAGTACCATGTGCAAAACTGGGGATGAAGGTCATCGGCGGGGATATTTCAAATAAAATGATGTCTCTTTTGATAGAGCGAGCAGAAAAAAATAATGTCTCGCTTGATAAAGTTATGCTTTGCCGTATGAATGCACTTGATATACCGATTAACGATGAGAGCATAGATTGTGTGATAGCAAACAGTGTGCTTCATTTGATATCTCATCCTGAAAAAGTCGTTGATGAGATATACAGAGTACTTAAAAAAGATGGTGTGTTTATCTGTTTTGATGATGCGCCCGGAAGGGGTGCGTATGGAGGAAACCAATATTATGACGCTACCGGAGAGATATACCGCAGATATTGGGAATACTTGGGAAAAATCGGTATTAAGGAGAAAAAGTACAGTTGGAAGTTTGACCGTAACGGCTATTGTGAGACAAAGTTCAATAAAGAGGAAAGACTAATTTCATGGAATCATGAGCATGTTGAAAAGGTTGAAGACATATTCTTGCCGAGACTTTCTTCAAGAGGATTTTCCGCTCAGACAACAGTACCCGAAAAAGAACACAAGGAAGCCTTGCAATATGCACTTGAAGCGGCTGATAAACGTTTTGGTGAAGGCTGGAGAAAATATTCCGTATCGTTTACCCAAGGAGATATGGTTGCTACAGTATTTACAAAAGGAGAATAATAAATGGCAAAGAGACGATCGGTTGAACCTATATATTCTATGTGTGTACAACCTTCTTTTATAATTGGGACGAACAACGCGGATGGTTCGGCGAACTTTGCTCCTATCACGTGGGCCAGTGCAACACATGAGGAAGGTGATGGGTATCTGTTTATTATCAGTATGTCAGGAACAAAAACCACAAAGAAAAATGTCTTAAGAACCGGTATATTCAGTGCAAATCTTGTCAGTACGGATATGTTG
>JAEERY010000078.1 GCA_016286035.1 Lachnospiraceae bacterium | reverse complement strand
CGGAGAAGAGGCAAGTCAGAATCTTGAATTCAGGACCATCAATGGTATCTGCTCAAAGGTTATATCTCAGTATGCCTCCATGCTCGGCAAATCTTCCGTTTTTGAGCTGATCACGGATGAAAAGGTCACAACAAGAATCCTTGGAGATATCTTAAAGGATGTAATGGATGATTTCCCGACAGAAAGTGATATAAAGGCTGCCAGAACTCTGATCGCATTCGCCAAGAATATGATGTTATCCGATGAAGATATAGAAGACCTTGGAAATGAAGCAAATATTTCTCTTTCTACTATATATAAAAAATACAATGCATATTTAAAACAAAACGGTTTGATGGATTATGACGATCAGATGGTCTATGCCTATAAGATGTTATCTTCTTCAGAAGAGCTTCTTAAGTATTATCAGGATCAATACAGATATATCTGTGTTGATGAAGCTCAGGATACATCTAAGATCCAGCATGAAATAATAAAGCTTCTTGCCGGTGGAAGCGAGAATCTCTTCATGGTAGGAGATGAAGATCAGAGTATATATGGCTTTAGGGCTGCGTACCCGGAAGCGTTGCTTAATTTTGAAAAGGATCATCCAAGTGCAAAAGTACTTGTGATGGATATCAACTACAGATCCAATGCCAAGATAGTTGAAGCGGCTGATATTTTTATACAGCATAATAAATCCCGTCATAAGAAACATATGCAGCCGACTAAATCAGCCGGTAGTGATATCAATTTCATCGAGGCTAAGAGCCGAGGCGGACAAAACGGTTACCTTTTAAAGGTAGCTCAAAACTGCACAAGAGAGACAGCCGTACTATACCGAGATAACGAGAGTGCATTGCCTCTTATTGATATGTTGGAGAGAAATGATATCTCATATCGATTAAAAAATTCGGATATGACATTCTTTACCAGCAGGGTGGTCACTGATATCACTAATATAATGAAATTTGCAATAAGTCCTGATAATACCGATCTTTTCATGAGGATTTACTTCAAATTGCAGATGTTTCTTAGCAAAAAAGAAGCAATAAGATTGTGTGAAGAAAGCCAGGATCGAATAGAAGATGTTTTGGATTGCATAGACTACATAGATCTGAGAAATGGAATGATAAAGGGAAAATGCTACTCCATAAGAACGCATCTTAAGAACATGCTTAAAGAGACCCCATATAAAGCGATCAATCGTATATGCAATTTCATGGGGTATGGAGAGTTTTTGGAGAGAAATGGTATCAATGAAGAAAATAAGCTGTTTATTCTAAGAACACTCGCTGGTAACGAGCAGACTATAGAAGGGTTTTTGAGCAGACTTAGGCGTTTGCAAAAGATCATCAAAGAAAAGAAGCCGGATTATAACAGCACTTTCATCTTATCGACGATACACTCTGCTAAAGGTCTTGAATGGGACAGAGTATATCTTATGGATGTTGCTGATGGTATATTTCCTTCAAGAGTTCCCGAGAGAAATACAAAAGACAGGTCAGAGATTAAATATATAGAAGAAGAGCGCAGACTTTTCTATGTGGCTATAACCAGAGCAAAGAATGACCTGAATATCTTTGAGATTGAAGGACAACCCTCTACTTTTATAAAAGAGATGAGTCTCAGTCTGGGTGGCGAGATAAAGAAGAGTACTGAAGCCTTTGTTAAAGCTGCTACAGCCGCCATATTGAATTCTTCAAAGAAAAAAGATGTTATAGTACCGGTGGATATTGCAAGTGGAGAGCGAGTGGTTCAAAAATCATATGGAGCCGGAGTTATAACCAACGTAAGTTATAAGCCCGATGGAAGTATCAAGAATTTCAGAGTGTTTTTTGATAATGGTCGTGTTGGAGAATATGCATTTCCTATGGCTTTTGAAAAAGGACTTATGACATTGGAAAGTGGCGTCGAAGCTCCTAAGACACAGAAAAGCGAATTATATATACCTGATGACTTTTACTTTGAAAAACCTGAGATTAAATCGGTAGAAAAGAAGCCTGAAAAGAAAGTACCGTCTACCAGAAAAAGGAGAGGAGATACAAATAAGTATTCTTACTGGGTGGAAAACTATCCCGATTACGTGGTTATAAAGAAAGAGGGATTTTATTGGACAACCAGAGATGAATCGGCTGAAGTACTGCATGATCAACTAGGATATAAGATAGGTGAGTCTTTTGGACATGCTGTTACTGGTTCACCTAAACTGGAGACTATAACTAATGCTCTTAAGAAGGCAAGAATACAGTACATCGCAGTTGAAGATGGTGAAATCGTAGATAGTTACGAAGATTAAAGGAGAAAAAAATATGGAACTTGATTCAAAACTATATTTGCATGATTCTGATAAAACTGCAATGAAGGCATTAAAAGCAATTCCTGGATTTACACAGGTGATGAAGGCTTTTATGAAAGTGTGGAACGAGCAACAGTTTAAGCTTATAAACATGTCTACTAATCTAAGGCTTGGTCCCAATCAAATGCCTAAATATTATAACATGCTTCCACCAATATGTGAGAAACTTGGCATAGATGTTCCAGAATTATATGTAAAGCTTGACGTTGAACCAAACGCATATACATATGGAGATACCAAGCCCTTTATTGTTTTGACATCTGGTTTATTTGAAACAATGCCAGACGAATTGATACCAACGATTATAGCTCATGAATGTGGTCACATAGCTTGCCATCATGCTTTATATACAACTATGGGACAAGCACTTCTGAATGGAGCTGCTACGTTTGTCAGTGGCTTGGGAAATATCGCTCTATATCCGATTCAATTAGCTTTCGCATATTGGATGAGATGTAGCGAGTTTTCAGCGGATCGTGCTGCTATCATATACGATGAATCATCAGAGAAAATGTCTGAAGTATGTATGCGCTTTGCAGGATATGACAAGGATATTATGGATGGAGCTAATCTCGATCTGTTTATTGAACAGGCAAATGAGTATAAATCATTAGTGGATGAATCAGCATGGAATAAAACTATGGAATTTGTAATGTTTAAGGACATGAGTCATCCATTAAATGCAGTGAGAGCATATGAGGGTAAGGTATGGGAACAAACGGATCGATTTAAAAACATTATGACATATATTCATAGCTCAGAAGAAGATGCAAACCTTAAACTTCCTGTATTTATTACTCCTAAAAAGTATTGTGGAAAGGAACTATCAACTATTCGCTCTACGTTAATACGACTTGGATTTTCAAACATTACATTGATAAGGACAACAGAAAGTGTCAACAAAGAAAAGGATAAACATATTATTTCTATATCCATTGATGGTGAAACGGAATTAGAGGATGATTACTATTCAAGAGATGCTGAAATATCTATTACGTATTATTCACTAAAAACTGATGAAGAAATCGCATTAGAGCATCCAAGAGAGATCCTTATAGAAGATTCTAAGAGGTTTATAGGAAAGCCTTATGAAGATGTAAATAAACAGCTTGAAAATATGGGTTTTTTAAATATCATAAAAAAGCAAACTCCGCTTCCTAAAATTGGTAAAAAGGGCAAGGAAGGCACTGTATCTAAAATAGTCATAGATGGGAATGAGAGTATTACAAAGAAAAGTTGGTTTAAATCAGCGGTTATAGTTGTTCTATATTATTATGTTTCTGAATCATAAGGCTGGAATATTATGGGATTAGGAGATTTTATTCTTAGACAGATAGTATCCAATGTTGCCATGAATGCAGCAAAAACTGCATATAATGGCGCCACAAAGGGCATGGAATATATTTCTGAGAAGAGAGAGGAACACTATAAGAAAAAGTGTTTTAAAATATTGCAAAAATCTTTTTCAATAAGCTTTGATAAAGATGAAAAAACCATCGATGGGCGAATAAAATCAAGGAACTATCATGTTAAAGAAAATAGTGACCTAAAGTATCAAATAAAAAGAACACCAAAATCCGATGGAACAAGTCTTTTAGAGATATACGAGGGCACTACCCGCGATGCGTCATTTACGATCAATGAAATAAAGGATACTCGTGGTGGAAGTTCGTTTTTTATCAAAGATTCCAATAAGGATGATTGTGCACGTGTTTTATCCTCACTGATTGGACCATACAGGTTTTTTGCAGCCAATAACCGTATAAATTGGGACATATTTAAACAGGATGGTGACTATGTTATTTCCTCAAGCGGGAACACTATCGCCGTTTGTAAGTTACAAGGATTTAAAGTCAATAATCCCAAGTTGAGTGTTTCTTACATAGAAGATATGCCCATGACAATTATAATGTTGATTTCATTGTGCATCATGAGTTTTTCGGATATGAGTAGTAGATAAGGATAGATATGGGATTAGTTGATGCATTAATAAAACGAATAGCAAGTAGAGAATCTAGAGAATTACATGAATTCTGCCCGCGTTGCGAAGCTAATCTCACATTGCAGAAAGGCTATGATAACACGTTGCCTTATTGGATCTGTAAAGGGTGTGGTGAAATGCTCATAAACCCCTCAATTGAGACTGAATCCGATATTGTATGGAGATGTGATAATTGTGGTGCAATGTTGAATATCCAGGATGGTTTTTCAGAAAAACTAGACGAGTGGAAATGCCTTGAATGTGGATATACGAATAAGATTGATGATAGTGAAGTCTATGCTTCAGATGATGAATATAAACTTGATATCCAAAGTCCGTATAAAGGTCTTTCAGATGAGCGTGTATTAGAATTATCAATGTATGAGAACAAGGAGCTCATAGGTGGCAGAGCTAACATCATACGTGTTGAACATAAAGAGACAGGAGACGAGTATATAAAGAAACTCCTGATGTTCTTTGACAGGAGCATATATGATTATCTGAAAGCATATCCAGTAGAACATATGCCAAGGATAATCGATCTGTTTGAGAGCAATAAATGGCTTATAGTCATAGAGGAGTATATTAAGGGAAGAACAGTTCAGGAAATACTGAATGATGGCCCGATATCAGAGAAGGAAGCAATTAGGATCACAAGCAGTATCTGCGATATTCTCAATGATCTGCACAAT
>JAEERY010000077.1 GCA_016286035.1 Lachnospiraceae bacterium | reverse complement strand
TATACGGTGGACATATAATAATGCTTAACAAGGCCGGCACGTTGCAATATGAAGCTTCAAAAGCGCAGGCAATTAAAGGATTGAGAGCTTTTCCGGGAGGGATGCAGATAGGCGGTGGAATAGATGCCGATACGGCCGATCTGTTTATCAAAGAAGGCGCAAGTCATGTGATAGTGACGAGCTTCGTTTTTAAGGATGGAAGAGTAAAAGAAGACAATCTTAAAAGACTGAGAGATACTGTCGGAAAAGAACACATAGTATTAGATCTGAGTTGCAAAAGATATGAGGACAAGTATTATATCGCGACCGACAGATGGCAGAAGATGACTGAGGTTGACATAACTATAGATAATCTGAATTATTTTTCAGACTATTGCGACGAATTTCTCATTCACGCTGTTGATGTTGAAGGTAAAAGATCAGGGATCGCAGAAGATCTGATAAGACTTTTGTCAGAATATAAAGGCCTGCCCATAACCTATGCCGGAGGTGTCAGAAGCATAGAAGACATGATGCTTGTTGATGAACTCGGAAAAGGCAATATAGATGTTACCGTAGGCAGTGCTCTTGATCTTTTCGGAGGAGATCTGGCTTTTAAAGAGGCAGTTGGATATTGTAAAAGAAAGTAAGAAAAAAGGACCGGGATACGGTCCTTTTTTTATTAATCCATTAAACTACTGCTAATTCGTAAACACTTGAAGGTACTATTCCCCCTCGCGGGATAAAACCTGTATATTTCTGAAAAGGCACTTCGTATAATTGATTAATCACAATGTGGGCTTACAGCTTTGTAACGTTTACAGCCTGAGGTCCTTTTTCGCCGTTTACAACTTCAAACTCAACAGCCTGGCCTTCTTCAAGAGACTTGAAGCCTTCCATATTAAGTCCTGAGTAATGTACGAAAACATCATTGCCTGCTTCATCACAAATGAAGCCGTAACCCTTTTGGTTGTTAAACCACTTAACAGTACCTTTGTTCATGTCAATCCTCCAAAAAACTATAAAACTCATTGCAGACTTTACTGCAACGCATTAAATATAGCATAAATATGTATAAAAGTAAATGAAAATGACGCAATTTTCTGACTTTTTTTGTTAAAATTGACATTATTTCTTAAGTTTGGCAAATACCATCTCATAGCCGTCACAGCCATAGTTGAGCGATCTGTTCACACGGCTGATCGTGGCGGTTGACGCACCTGTTTTCTCAGCTATCTCAAGATAGGTCTTCTTTTCTCTTAACATTGTAGCAACTTCATAGCGCTGGGAAAGGGAGAGTAACTCATTTATCGTGCAAAGATCCTCAAAGAAATCAAAACACTCTTCCTTGTTCTCAAGTGTGAGTATCGCTTCAAAAAGATGTTCAACAGCTTCTGTTCTTATCTTATTGTTCATGATACGTTAGAACCTCCTTTTCATTCCTTTAAAATTTTAGCACATTAAAGTTTAAAAGTAAATAATCTCTTGTTTCCGAATTTGGCTTGGATTATAATCTGTATTATGACAATAGACATAAACGATCTTATAAAAAGCATAACGGAAAGCCTTGGAAGGATAGAGTATATCAAGAGCGATGATATACCAAACATAGAGCTGTACATGGATCAGGTCACGAGTTTCCTTAATACGCGCTTAAAGAGCACGACAAGGAACAAGGGAGAGGATAAGATACTGACCAAGACCATGATAAATAACTATGCGAAGAATGATGTACTCCCTCCGCCGGTAAAGAAAAAGTATAATAAGGATCACATGGTTACACTTATCCTTATCTACTACTACAAGTATTTTCTGTCCATAAGCGATATCGAGACGATCCTAAAGCCTTTAAACGAGGATTATTTCGGACAGGATAAGGATGTGAAGCTTACCGATATCTATGATGAGCTGATAGACAAGGAAGCACAGATGCTCGACGGTATCATCGCAGATATAAAAACACTTTACGATGAGGCTCACACCATGTATACCGACGTCAATAACGGTGACGAGGACACATTGCAGTTATTTGCTTTTATATCATTGCTGTCACAGGATGTTTATATCAAGAAGCTTCTTATCGAGAAACTTGTTGACGGATATAAGCAGAAGGCTGAACAGGAAGATAAAAGGAAATGATCATAAAATATGGACTGAAAAGTCAAAATGAAGTATAATTAAGGGGTCTTTGCAAGACAAGAAGGAGGAAATCAAAATGGGATTTATTGCAAACCAGTTGGCCAATGTCATTGAGTGGGCCGATCAAAAAGAGGGAATGCTGTTCTGGAAGTGGCAGAATCAGGAGATCAAAAAGGGATCTAAGCTGATCATCCGTCCCGGTCAGGACGCTATATTCTTATACAACGGAAAATGCGAAGGTGTTTTCGAAGAAGAAGGTAACTTCGATATCGAATCAGACATTATTCCTTTCCTTTCAACACTTAAGGCTTTCAAGTTCGGATTCAACACACCTCTTCGTGCAGAGGTTCTGTTCATCAACACACTTGAGCAGCTCGTTAAGTGGGGAACAAAGAATGCCATCAATCTTCAGGCACCCGGACTTCCCGGCGGTATGCCTATAAGAGCATTCGGTACATTCAGCTGCAAGATCGCAGATCATGATGTACTTATCGACAAGCTTGCAGGCGTTCGTGCTTCTTATTCCGTAGAAGATGTTAAGGAGCGTATCATCGCAAACCTTGATCAGCTTCTTATGGCTCATATCGCAAAAGAAGGCCGCGATATGTTCAACCTCCAGGTTGATGCACGTAACATAGCAGCAGGTATCAGAGAAGAGCTTGATGCAGATATGTTAAAGCTCGGTATCTCTATCACCGAATTCAACATCGAGAGCTTCAACTATCCTGAAGAGATCAGAAAGATGCAGGAGAAGGCTGCAGGTCAGGCTATGGTTGGAGATGTTAACAAATACACCCAGATGGCTATGGCAGATTCATTCGGCAAGGGCGGAAGCAACGGCGGAAGCATCGCAGCCGATATGGCAAGCATGCAGATGGGTATGGTAATGGGTCAGCAGATGATGCAGAACATGGGAATGACCGGCGGCGCAGCAGCTCCTCAGGCACAGGCAGCAGCTCCCGCAGGCGCAAAGTTCTGTCCTAACTGCGGAACACCCACCAACGGAGCAAAGTTCTGTTCTAACTGCGGAACACAGCTTGGCTGATCAATAAGAAATAATTATCTTTACGATGGACTGCCGTTGCAGGCAGTCCATTCTTTTTACGGATGAAATATGAGCAATATCTACGAATCATTAAATGACGAACAAAAAGATGCCGTGATGCATACTAAGGGTCCGGTCCTGATACTGGCCGGGGCCGGAAGCGGAAAGACGAGAGTCCTTGTTCACAGGATAGCATACATGATAGATCATGAGGGGATCTCACCCTTCAATATCCTTGCCATTACCTTTACGAACAAGGCTGCCGGAGAGATGCGCAAACGTATAGACGATATGGTTGGATTCGGTGCGGATCAGATATGGGTCGCAACGTTTCACTCAACCTGCGTGCGTATTCTGAGAAGACATATAGATCTTCTGGGATATGATACGAATTTCACGATCTATGACACGGATGATTCAAAGTCCGTCATGAAGCAGGTATTTAAAAACCTGAATATAGACAACAAACAGATAAAGGAAAAACGTGTCCTGAATGCAATAAGTTCATGCAAGGACGAACTGATGGGCGTTGATGAATATGAGAGTTTCGCCCATGGATATGAAGAAGAAAGAATAGCTGCCTGTTACAGGGAATATCAGGAGACCTTAAAAAAGAGCAATGCACTTGATTTCGACGATATCATAGTCAAAACAGTCGAGCTCTTTAAGAAATATCCCGAGGTGCTTGATAATTACAGGGAGCGTTTTAAATACATAATGGTAGATGAGTACCAGGATACCAATACGGCTCAGTTTGAGCTCGTAAGACTTCTTGCGGGCAAATACAGAAACTTATGCGTGGTGGGAGATGACGATCAGTCGATCTATAAGTTCAGGGGTGCAAATATCAGGAATATTTTGGATTTTGAACAGCACTTTGAGGATGCGTATGTCGTCAGACTCGAACAGAATTACCGCTCGACCCAGAATATCTTGGATGCCGCCAATGCGGTCATAAGCAACAATACCGCCAGAAAGAAAAAAGAACTCTGGACCGATAAGGGTGAGGGAAACAGGATACATTTCAGACAGTTTGATACGGCACTTGAAGAAGCCGAGTATATCGCTGATGATATAGCAAAAGCGGTTAAAAAGGGTGAGGCCGGATTTGAAAACTGTGCGGTTTTATTCAGGACAAATGCCCAATCACGTATGATTGAAGAGCAGTTTGTTAAGAACGGCATGCCTTATGATCTTGTCGGCGGAGTTAATTTCTATGACAGGAAAGAGATAAAGGATATGCTTGCATATCTGCGCATGGTAAACAATCCCAACGATGATCTTCAGGTTCGCAGGATCATAAATGTTCCGAGAAGAGGAATAGGACAGACTTCGCTTGATAAGGTATCGGGATATGCAAGAGAGCACGCACTGTCTTTTTATGAGGCATGCGAGGAGGCGGACAGGATCCCTTCACTTGGAGCTGCTGCAAAGAAGATAGGTGCATTTACCGATATGGTGAGAGTATTAAAGGCGTCCTATCCGGAGTACGGCATGAGGGGGCTTTTAAACGACATCATAGAACGTACGGGTTATGTCCTTGAACTCGAAGAAAGTGAAGAGGATGATGCCAAGGAACGTGTAGAGAATATATACGAACTTGTAAATAAAGTGGTATATTATGAGGAGAATGCAGAAGATCCCTCACTTTCCGGTTTTCTTGAAGAGGTTGCCCTGGTAAGCGATATAGACAACCTGGAAGAGGGAAAAGACCGCACTGTGCTCATGACTCTTCATTCCGCAAAAGGTCTTGAGTTTGAACGCGTGTATATAGCAGGCTGTGAGGACGGTGTCTTTCCGAGCTACATGTCTGTTTCGGATACCGATCCCGATGCCGTGGAAGAGGAAAGACGATTGGCTTATGTCGGGATAACAAGAGCAAAAAAAGATCTTACCATAACCTATTCGAGAAGCAGAATGAACAGAGGCGAGATTCAGTATAATCCCGTAAGCAGGTTTGTACGTGAGATACCTCAAAATCTTTTGGACAACACACTGCCCAAACAGAAAAGATACGATTTTGATACCTATGAGGAACGCTCGTATGAAAGGAATACACTGGGCTCAAGAGCCTGGGACAGTGTACTAAACTTTTCTTCTAAGCCGCAAAGAGAAAAGAAGAGTCTGTCCGCTCCTGACAAGACTTCGCTCTTATCACTCGGAAAGGGTATAAAGAAGGCTGACGGGCTGGATTATAAAAAAGGCGATCGGGTAATGCATATAAAGTACGGAAGCGGAACAGTCAAGGATATCGTGGATGATGTAAAAGACTACAAGGTTACCGTGGATTTTGACAACGCGGGCGTTAAGATAATGTATGCCATGTTTGCAAAACTAAAGAAGATGTAAGGGGGAAAATATGAGACTTTCACAGCTTTTGGAATATGATCCGATAATAGTTCAGTGTCATGACAATCCTGATGCGGATGCCATAGCATCGGGTTATGCGGTGTACTGCTATTTTAAGAGCCATTCAAAGAATGTCAGATTTGTTTACAGCGGAAAAAATGCGATACAGAAGTCGAATCTTTTGCTTCTTGTGAACTATCTTAAGATAGGCGATGTGCTAGAACATATCGAAGAGTGGCAGCAAGATGAGTTTGAAGGACTTGTTGTGACCGTTGACTGTCAGTACGGTGCGGGAAATGTTTCGCGCATACCGGCTAAATATGCCGCCATAATAGATCATCATCAAAAAGAGATAGAGGATGTTGAATTAAGCGAGATAGTTTCGGGACTGGGGAGCTGTTCAACTTTAGTATGGCGAATGCTTAGAGAAGAAGGTTTTGATCTGGAGGATATAAAGATCAATACGGCTCTTTATTTCGGACTGTATACCGATACGAATTCCTTAAGCGAGATAAACAATCCTTTCGATAAGGATATGAGAGACATGATCGCTTATGAGAAGTCAGTCATCATCATCTTAAGGAATTCCAATTTCTCTTTGGATGAACTCGAGATAGCGGGCAATGCCATGAAGAACTATCTCTACTATCCGAAGAACAGGTTTGCGGTCATCAAGGCAAAGCAGTGTGATCCTAACATCCTCGGACTTATAAGCGATTTTCTTTTGCAGGTGGCGGAAGTTGATGAAGCGATCGTTTATAACGAATGGCCGGGTGGTTTCAAATATTCGATAAGAACCTGTGTCAAGGAGGTGCAGGCTGATGAGCTTGCTTCTTTCATAGCAGAGGGCATAGGATCCGGCGGAGGCCACAGAGAAAAAGCAGGAGGTTTCATCCGCAGGGATCTTTACGAAGCAAAGTTTGGAGATCTTGATACAGAGGAATTCTTTAGAAACAGGGTGGATGAGTACTTTGAAACCTTCGAGGTAATATATGCATCCGAGTATGAAGCCGATATCAGCAATATGGAGCTTTATGCAAAGAAAAAGATACATCAGGGCTTTGTGATAGCAAGAGATATACTTCCGATAGGGACTCCCGTCATCGTAAGAACACTTGAAGGAGATATAGAGACAGAGGTAACAGACGATCTTGTGTTCATGATAGGCATAAAGGGAGAGGTATATACCAATCACAGGGAAAAGTTCGAACGTTCATACATCATGACCGATATAGATTACTTAAGCGATGATGAGCTGTTAAAGCCCGAATATCTGCCTACAGTTCACAGCAGGAACGACGGAACGGTAATAGATATCTCAAAGCATGCACACGTATGCATATCAAGCGGTGTTACACAGATATGTGCTGCGCCTATAGACAAGAGAGTAAAGATATTCACAAAGTGGTATACGGAGACATATATGTCCGGAAAACCGGGAGATTATCTGGCTGTCAGAACGGATGATCCGCACGATGTATACATAGTTGAGAGAGACATCTTTTTCAGGACCTATGAGAAGATGGATCAAAGTATGTAGATTCTCTTAAATTTCTTTTTATGACTAGTCTTTTTGTGTGTAAAATGCTATTATATCTTTAGTAAGCAAATAAATATTTACATATAGAGAGTGATGGAGGTTTGGAAATGGCAAGAATTGAGGAGCTCATTGAGCAGATTAAGGAATATGCCGGATTGGTAGAGAAACCGCCGGTTAAGAAAAAATGCAACGTAGTTGCGGTCATACTTACGATAATCGGTATCATTGCAGTTATTGCAGGTGTATGTTATGCGGTTTATCGTTTCCTCGGACCTTCATATTATGAAGACTTTGAGGATGATTACGAAGATGATTTCGATGACGATTTCTTCGATGAGGATGACGATGATACCATAGAGGTTCCCGTCAAGGAAGAAAAGGCTGAGAAAGAAGAAAAAGAAGAGAAAAAAGAAGACGCTGAATAATGCGGTTAAGAAAAGCCACTCATAACGAGTGGCTTTTTTATGTCTGTATCAGAATAAAAGGAAGGCTGAACATATCGCGGAAAAGATATTTGCGGCGGAATGTATCATCCAGCTTGGGATTATGGAACCGTCTGCTTTCTTTTCATTGACAAATCCCATGAACCATCCGATAGAACCGGTAAACAGGATGATGAGTATCGCTTTTATCATGCCTGAAACCGAAAAGAACATGATCCCGTGCATAAGACCAAACAGCATGCTCTGGATGATGTTGCCGGCAGTAAATCCAAATTTTGAAGAGAACCTCTTTAACAGAAAACCTCGAAAGAGTATCTCTTCGGGAAGGGCAGTATTCAATATCGCATAGACCAGTATGGCAGGGAGAGCACTGAACCTAAGTCCCTCAAATTGTGATGTTGCGGTCTGGGTACCCTTTACGAGGATAAGCATAAAAGCTGACAGGACACAGAAACATATGATTATAGCAAGTATCCATATAAAGGTTTTGTTTTCTTTTGTGTCTTTGGGTCTCTTAAGGCCTATCCATTTAAAGAAACCTGTCTCTTTTCTTGCTGTTATGAGCCACCATATAAGTGGGATGAGAGAGAATAAGAGTATCTCGACTATGCTGTTTATAAATGTCTGAATAAATAAGTTCATCTTAAAAATCCTCTGATCAGTGTGATCACTGTCTGACAAATGTTCTCGGTAAGCCACCGTTTAGCTGAATTGTAAGATTGTCTCCGGATAATTCGTAACTGTATGAGAAAGACATACCGTATTCCTTTTCACTAACATCCAGTGTTCCGTATACTTCATCAACCGTATAGGTACCGATTATTGAAAGCTCACCCGCCACATCCTTGTAGGTTCCGTCTGATCCAAGTGTCAATGTGGCGATCTTGTCTCCGGTGCCTTTCCATTTGCCTACAAGTTCGGCTTTTGATGCATGAGGTACAGTTGAAACTTCTTCTGTTTCATCCTTACCGCATGCACTGACACAAAGAAGCAGTGTTAATAAAAGAGCAGTGGAAAGGATTCTAATAAATTTTTCATTTTGATTCTCCTTAAGTGTATAGTTTACATAATATAATAATCTATATCTGAAACAGTGTCAATAAGACAAATATAGCGATCATATCATTCAAGCAAAGTCTCCTTGGATGTTTCTTTAAATAAGAGGGATACCAATATGGCAGCGATTATCTGGACACCATAGGCTACAAGTACCCCGGGACCGTCATTAAATGACAGACCGTAACTTATGACAGCGTTTCCGATGGCATGAAACAGGATACAGGGCAGAATGCTTCCTTTGATGCTATGAAGCGCAGCAAGTGAAAAAGCAGATCCCATAAGTGAGATTGCAAACCACAGATAGCTTCCCGAATACTGATATGTGCCTTTGATAAAGCAAAGCGGGATATGCCACACGATCCATATGGCACAGTTAATAAGGGTAGCGATAATGAATCCGAACTTCTTTTCAAGTATAGGCTGTAAATAGCCCCGCCATCCGACTTCTTCAAAGCCGCCAAATAAAAACATTACAGGAATGAATATGATCACCTGAAACCAGTTTCCTGTTATCTTTCCATCCCCGAAAAGAAAAGGTATTGCAAATCGGATCAACAAGAATAAAACCGTTAGGGCCAGTTCCAAAACAGGGGTTTTGAGATTAAAGACAGTTTTAAGGAAACTGCGGATACCATTTTGACCCGATTCCTTTTGAAAGAGGATATAAACAGCTATCGCAGGGGAACATGCCGCTATAATATAGAATATGAGTCCGATATTGTAAGCCGGATGCTCATACAGTCCCAAACAGCTTAAAACTATATCAAAGCTCCAGAATAGATATGTTATTAAAAAAGTCAGTATCAGATATTTATGTATATTCTTATGCATTTTGATCCGTCTTTCCTTTAAGTCATAAATCTATCTGATGTACAGCTGGTATATTGATCGATATTTTCTTTGTCCGCCGATCTTATAATGTCCGCCAACTCTGTTCATATATTAATCCTTATCATTCCCGTACTTTCTCGTAATTTTTTTTATAGTATTTGCTGTATCCATATAATCACGCATTGCGTGTTTGTTGCTCAAGTATACCGCGCTTTTAAACAGTTCGCAATGTGTGGATTATGATCTGTTATTCTTCGTTGCCTTTAATTTAGAATAGTCTTAAGCATCTATTCCAATCTGAACAGAATTCTTTGTATTTCTGACCCGTTCAATCAGCACAATGGTCTCAACGTGGCTGGAACCCGGAAACTGATCGATGCAGCATGCCTTTGTGACAGAGTAACCGGCATTAAGAAATGCTTCCAGATCCCTGACAAGACTGGTGGGTTTGCATGAAACATAGATAAGACTGTCCACACCGTAGGAGATTATCTTGCCAAGAGCTTTCGGATGAATTCCGTCTCTTGGCGGATCAAGTATGATAAAATCGGGGCGTTCTTTGACATCATCTATGACTTTCAGAACATCTCCGGCCATGAATTCACAATTATGTAAACCGTTCAGCAATGCATTTTCTTTTGCAGCCTCGACTGCCTCTTCAACGATCTCTATACCGATTACTTTCTTTGCAACAGGTGCCATAAGCTGGGCTATCGTACCCGTACCGCTGTAAAGATCAAAAACGGTGGCATCATTTGTGATGTCGCCTATATAATCCCTGACAGTGGAATAGAGCACTTCGGCGCTCAGTGTGTTTGTCTGGAAAAAACTGAAAGTCGAGATCTTGAAATCAAGTCCAAGTATCTTATCTTCTATATAGTCCCTGCCGTAGAGTATATCGGTCTTATCAGCGATTACGGCATCGGCATTCGAGTCGTTTGTGATATGCAGTATCCCTTCAAAATGTCCGTTGATATCAAGGTTAAGGAGCATATCTTTGTATGCGTTCATGTCATGATCATACTGAGAGGTCGTAACAATGGCGACAAGGATCTGACCCGTGTACTTTGCCTTTCTTACAAGAAGGTGTCGTAAATATCCAACATGGCTCATCCTGTGGTAGAAGGGAAGAGAAGTCTTTTCAAAGTAATCCCTTGTGGCTGACAGTATCCTGCGGTAATCTTCATCGATTATCTTGCAGTCTTTAACCGTAACGATATCATAAAAGCTTCCGCGTTTATGCATGCCGAGTGACAGGGGACCGTCTTTTATCTCATCACCGAAGGTGAATTCCATCTTGTTTCTGTATTCTTCGTTTATGGGACTTGCTTTAATGCCTTCCCACTCATATGGTTTACATAAAACAGAATCAAGAAGTCTTTTTACCTGATCCTCTTTAAGCTTTAACTGGTCGTCATATGATAATCCAAGATAGCTGCATCCGCCGCAGGAATCAAAATGAGGGCATGACGGGGGGATCTCATTTGGTGCTTTATTTGTGACCTCAAGAAGATTTCCCTCACCTTTTCCCTTACGTACTTTCTTTACACGAAAAATAACCTTTTGTCCCGGTAAAACATTCTTTACGGTACAAAAGGATCCGTCATCGGTCTTAACAATACCCTTGCATGGAAAGTCCACACGTTCAACAATTCCTATAACTGATTCGCCTTTTTTCATTACTGGTGTCCTCTTTTTTCGCAAATGTTATCATAATTTTCAAAAACTGTCCATTTTTGTCGGTACAAATGAAAAAACTTTCCCAATAATGACGTATTTGAGTTATAATGTAGATACATATGGTTATTGATTACGGTATATCAAAAAACGCTGATATATCGCGAAGGAGGTTATGGTTAATGGCTAAGTTGAACGAAGCCGCTGTTGCGCAGATAGAGGGGATTTGTGACAGGTATAAGAACGAAAAGACACCCCTCATGATGATCTTAAGTGACATCCAGAACGAATACGGATATATCCCGCTTGAAGTTCAGGAACTGGTGTCAAAAAAGACAGGTATCTCTGTTGCTGAGATCTACGGAGTTGTAACTTTTTATTCATTTTTCTCACTTACTCCAAAGGGAAAATATGTTATCGGATGCTGCCTTGGAACAGCATGCTATGTAAAGGGAGCTCAGATCGTTATCGACCGATTCTCTGAACTTTTGGGTATCACTCCCGGTCAGACGACTAAGGACGGTCTGTTCACACTTGATGCCTTAAGATGCATAGGTGCCTGCGGTATAGCACCGGCCGTAAGTATAAACGGAAAGGTTTATCCCAAAGTTGATGTTGAAGAGGTAGAAGGTATCATCGAATCATATAAGAAGGAGGCATCGGCATGAATCAGATAACATCCGTAGAAGAGCTCGATAAGATCACTGAGCAGTGCGAAAAAAACATGGAGGACAAGATAGCCGGTGCTGATGATAAACGTCATATAGTGCTTTGCGGCGGTACAGGATGTCTTTCAAGCAATTCAAAGGAGATAGCGGCTAAATTCAAGGAACTCCTTGCTAAAAAAGGACTTAACGAAAAAGCGACGATCAACCTTGCAGGTTGCTTCGGATTCTGTTCACAGGGACCCTTCGTAAAGATATATCCCGAGGATACACTTTACAGGATGGTAACTCTTGATGATGTGGAAGAGATAGTGAATTCGGATATAGGACGCGGAGAGGTTGTTGAACGCCTTTTGTATGTCGATCCCGTATCAGGAGAAAAGGTATCAAAGCAGGATGATATCAATTTCTATAAAAAGCAGAGAAGAATAGCTCTGCACGGCTGCGGTGTCATCAATCCCGAGGATCTTAACGAGGCACTCGGTTTCGGTGCTTTCAAGGGACTAAAGAAGGCGCTTTCAATGTCACCAAAGGAAGTTGCGGATACGGTATTACTCTCGGGACTTCGAGGCCGAGGAGGCGGCGGATTCCCTGCGGGACGCAAGTGGATGTTCGCTCTTGCATCCGAAGGTGATGAGAAATACGTTGTATGTAACGGTGACGAGGGTGATCCGGGTGCATTCATGGACCGTTCGATCCTTGAAGGAAATCCGATCGCCGTTATCGAAGGTATGATGATAGCAGCCTATGCCATCGGTGCAAAGGAAGGATATTTCTATGTACGTGCCGAATATCCGATAGCTGTAGCACGTCTTAAAAAGGCTATAGAAAATGCCAGAGAAGCAGGACTTTTAGGCAAGAACATATTGGGCAGCGGATTTGATTTTGACTGCAATATCAGACTCGGTGCAGGTGCGTTTGTCTGCGGTGAGGAGACAGCACTTTTAAATTCGATAGAAGGAAAGCGCGGTATGCCAAGACCCCGTCCTCCGTTCCCTGCAGTAAAGGGACTCTGGGACAAGCCAACTATCGTTAACAATGTCGAGACACTTGCATGCGTACCCTATATCTTAAGAGAGGGTGCCGCAGAATTTGCTAAAGTAGGTACCGAAGGCTCAAAGGGAACCAAGGTATTTGCACTCGGCGGCAAGGTCAACAATGTCGGCCTTGTTGAAGTTCCGATGGGAACAACTTTAAGAGAACTCATTTATGACATAGGCGGCGGCATTCCCAACGGAAAGAAGTTCAAAGCCATCCAGACAGGCGGCCCTTCCGGCGGATGCTTAACGGAGGAATTTTTGGATGAGCCTATCGATTTTGATAACCTTGTTCAGAAGGGTTCAATGATGGGGTCCGGCGGTGCCATTGTCATGGACGAAGATAACTGTATGGTCGATGTTGCCAAGTTCTACATGGAATTCATCTGTGATGAATCATGCGGAAAATGTTCTCCGTGCCGTGTGGGAACAAAGAGGATACTTGAGATCTTAACAAAGATCACCGAAGGAAAGGGCGAGATGGAAGACCTTGATACACTTGAGGAGCTTTCAAAGACTATCCGTAAGAATTCTTTGTGCGCACTCGGACAGACGGCAGCCAATCCCGTAAACTCTACTCTGAGACATTTCAGGGACGAATATATAGCGCATATAGTTGAAAAGCGCTGTCCTTCACATGTCTGCAAGAGCCTTAGTCAGTATAAGATCAATCCCGACATCTGTATCGGATGCGGACTCTGTGCAAGAAACTGTCCCGCAGGATGTATCTCAAGAACCGATTACATCGCAGAAGGACATAAACTGGCATCATTTGCGATCGACCAGGAGAAGTGTGCAAAGTGTGGTCTTTGTAAGAGTAACTGTAAGTTTAATGCAATAACAAAGGACTAAGGAGGTATAGGAATATGTCTTTGATAAATATTAAAATAGAGGGCATCCCTTACCAGGTGGAAGAGGGGCTCACCATTTTAGAAGCAGCAAAAAAATGCGGCTACGAAATACCTCACCTTTGCTACTTTAACCATGGAGAATGCTCTCAGGGCTCATGTCGTGTATGCCTTGTAGAAGTAAAGGGAGCAAGAGGCCTTGTTGCCAGCTGCGTATATCCCGTTAATGACGGTATGGAGATAAGTATCTCATCTGCTGAGGCTGTGGCTGCCAGAAGAAGAAGCGTAGAGCTTCTGCTCTCTGATCACAACCAGTTCTGTCAGGCATGTGACAAGAACGGAAAGTGCGAACTGCTCCACGTTGCCATCGTTACCGATGCAAGAAGCGGAGTATTCGGAGGTTCACACAGTGAGGTTCATCTTGACGAGATAGCACCCGGACTTGTAAGAGATACATCAAAATGTATTCTCTGCGGAAGATGTATAGAAAGATGCAAGAATGCACACGGACTCGGGATCCTTGGATTCGAGAACAGAGGATTCAATACATTTGTTTCTCCCGCTGATGATCGTTCATTTGAAGACAGCCCGTGTATCCAGTGCGGACAGTGTGTAAATGTATGTCCCACGGGAGCTTTGATGGAGCATTCAGAGATAGACAAGGTGGATCATGCTTTAAGATACGGAAAGAAGATCGTTATCGCACAGGCAGCGCCTGCAGTAAGAGCAGCCCTCGGTGAGGAGTTTGGCTACAAGATAGGAACTCCCGTAACCGGAAAGATGATAGCAGCCATGAGAAGGCTGGGATTTGCAAAGATCTATGATGTTAACTTCGGCGCCGATCTTACGATCATGGAAGAGGGAACAGAGCTTCTGGGACGTCTGAAAAACGGCGGAGTTCTTCCGATGATAACCTCATGCTCACCCGGATGGGTAAATTTTGCGGAATATAATTATTCGGATCTTTTGCCTCACCTTTCATCATGCAAGTCACCTCATCAGATGCAGGGTGCCATCTTAAAGTCTTACTGGGCAAAGCAGCATGATGTTTCGCCCGAGGATATATTTGTTGTATCCGTAATGCCTTGTACGGCAAAGAAATACGAGAGACAGCGTGATCAGCTTAAGGTTAACGGACTTAGTGATGTTGATGCCGTTATAACAACAAGAGAGCTTGCCCGTATGATCAAGAGAGCGGGTATCATGTTCGACAGACTTCCCGATGAGGACTGGGATCAGGATATCATGGGTGATTACACAGGTGCAGGTGTTATCTTCGGTGTTACCGGCGGTGTTATGGAAGCTGCATTAAGGACAGTATACTTTAAGCTCACCGGAAAAGAATCGGATCCGATAGAGTTTAAGGAAGTGAGAGGCCATGATGCGGGTATCAGGGAAGCTTCCCTTGATATAAACGGTACGACAGTGAATGTTGCGATCGCATCAGGCATGAAATCCGCAAGAGTTCTTTTGGACGATATAAGAGCAGGAAAGTCAAAGTATCACTTTATAGAGATCATGGGATGTCCGGGAGGATGTATTAACGGTGGCGGACAGCCATATGTCAGAGAGTTCTTCCTTCCCAACGAAGATGATGATATCCTTGATACCTATAAGGAAAAGCGTGCTCAGGCGCTCTACAGCGAGGATGAGAGAATGACGCTTCGTCAGTCACACAAGAATCCTCAGGTCAAAGAGCTTTACGATAAGTTCCTTGGCGAACCTAACAGCCATAAGGCACATGAACTTTTGCATACAACATATGCGGCAAGAGAAGGTTACAACGAGATCAAGTTATCGTAATGGAATGAGATGGTACTTTTAGAAGTCTTTAGAGCACATCAATTAAATATCATGCTTGTTTTGAGTGGTATATGTGCTATTCTTGCTATTTTTGTGCTATTTACGAACACCATGACAAAGAGCAGAAAACTGGCGTTGGTCTTTATGGAGATCAGCGCTATGTTTCTTTTGGTATTTGACAGGTATGCCTATATCTATAGGGGCGATATAAGCACAAACGGTTACTGGATGGTACGTATCAGTAACTTTATGGTGTTTTTATGTACAAGTATCCTGTGTTATTCTTTTGCGCTTTATTCAAAAGATCTTGCCACTAATGAGCTGGAAAGACAAAAGACACCTGTCAGACTTAAGGTGGTAGAGGGTGTTCTTATCACACAGATGATACTTGTCATACTTAACCTGTTCTTTGGCTTTTTCTATTATATAGATGAGAGTAATAAATATCAGAGGGCACCGTTGTTCTTTTGCAGTTACATGTTGCCGTTTGTTGCACTTATACTGATGTTTACTCTGATCTTTCAGTATCGAAACAAACTTGGAAGAGGATTGTGCATCACTCTGTTGCTGTTTGCTGTATGTCCGGTAGTGTCAGCACTCTTTCAGTTCTATGTTTACGGAATATCGCTGGTTAACATAACTATATCAACGATGGCTATCATCCTGTATCTTTTTGCATTTGTTGACATGAACAAGACACTGGAGAGGGCAAGGAATATCGAGATCGATTACCTGAAAAAAGAGCAGAAGGATATCCAGTTACTCTTCGAACAGACAGCAGAGGCTCTTGCGAGTGCGATAGATGCCAAGGATAAATATACTCACGGTCATTCAAACAGAGTGGCAGATTATTCGAGACGTATCGCCGAACTTGCGGGAAAAGATGAAAAGGATTGTGAGGAGATATATTTCGCAGCCCTTTTGCATGATGTAGGAAAGATAGGTGTTCCAGACTATATCATAAACAAAGACGGAAAGCTGACTGATGAGGAGTTTGCTGCGATCAAACAGCACCCTGTTATCGGCAAGCAGATACTGGCAAGTATCAATAAATCTCCTTATCTCAGTATAGGAGCAAACTTTCATCATGAGAGATATGACGGAAAAGGATATCCGGCAGGATTGAAAGGTGACGACATACCTGACATAGCACGTATCATCGCAGTTGCGGATTCATATGATGCCATGACCTCAAAGAGAAGTTACAGGGATCCGTTGTCACAGGATAAAGTACGTGAAGAATTCGTTAAGGGTATAGGTAACCAGTTCGATCCTCAGTATGCGAAGCTGATGTTACATCTTATCGATATCGATTCCGAGTATGAGATGAAGGAAAAAGAGGATCTCACATTTGGTGATACCAAGACAACTCTGACATGTGATGAATTCAGATCGGATGTTTTAGAAGGTATCGTTATGACACCTTATATGACAAAGATAAGTCTTAACTGTAAGTCGGATCCGGATCATCCCGGACTGGAGTGTATACCCACCATGATCATATTTGATGCACTTGACAGCAGATATCATTATGAGGAAGACGACAGAAAAGAGATGGTCTATTACGAGTATGGTGAGGTAAGGTTTGACGGAAAGTATGAGGTTAGCGGAGCAAGAAAATTCAAGGTTGACATAACTGAGGATAAGACACTCACCGATGCCGAACTGATAGAAGCCTATAAGAAGGGTATTGACTATGAGATAGAAGCATCAAGGTATTTAGATCATGGACTCATAAAGATCACAAGTGAGCTGAAGACTGTTGAGATAATAATCGCATTCCCCGACAATGCAAGGTATGCTTATATAGGCCTTACTGGAGAGCACTGCAGACTAAATAACGTGGATGCGGACAGATCAGAAGAAAGAATAGCCGATGATTATATCCCGAGGATCGCCAAACCCGTAAGTTACATAGAAGGTCCTGTGGGAGATATACCCAATGTGCAGGTTGACGGATGGTGTTCTGCAGCTACAGAAGGTGTACCGATAAAAGACAACATGAAGATCATATTCCATACGATGAGCCTTCCCACAGCCAGACTTATATGGCACTGTCCTTACATAAGACTGTTCTATTCTAAGGACAGAAAGGTCAACGGAGAGGATTTCAGAGACTTTGTTCTGATAAGACTTGACGGCGAGACCTGGGATTCGGATGACAGTGCTGAGAATAAGATGCAGATCAGTAAGAATGATGATTTCAACGGCTGGGACGCATGGAAGGAACTCAACAAGAAGGGCATGATATGTAAGGTCGTCATCAGACGCAATGGCAGCAAGATCACCGTGATAACAGAAAACGGCGGTATATACATAAAGAGTACGACAACGATAAATATCGATGTGCCTGATGTATATGTTGCACTGTCGGGTGACCAGGTGGCTCTGACAGACATACATATAGGATAAAAGAACGATTGACAATAAAGTGTTTAGGCTATACAATTAAGAAAGGGTGATTTGTCAGATAATTGACATATATTTAATGAAGTTGGGACAACAATAATTGCATATGAAAGGAGTAGTCTATGGAATACGTTACAAAGCTTTTTGGAAAGATCGATGTAGATGACAGCAAGGTTATAACCTTCCCTGAGGGGTTGCTCGGTTTCCCTGATATGAAGAGATTTGCTCTCATATTTGACAGCGACAACAGCGATGCGAAAGGACTGAATTTCTTGGCATCTCTTGATGAACCCGCATTTGTGATGCCGGTGGTTCCCGCCGTTGCCGTTAAGCCTGATTATTCACCTCAGATATCAGCTGAAGTTGAGAAATCGATCGGTGAGCTTACAGAAGACAACGTTCTGATCCTGGTTACCATGACTATACCTTCCAATATCACAGAGATGACGGTAAACTTAAATGCACCGATCATCATCAATGCAGATACAGGCAAGGCTGCACAGTCGGTTGTAGAAAATGAAGGATATGATATCAAGTATCCTATCTATGATGCATTGAAGAATTAACAGATCAAAAAAAGCTGTCCAAACAAGGGCAGCTTTTTTTAATATTCATAAACCTATTGACACGGTAGGCAAATAGGAATATAATTCAAACGACATATGAAAGGAGGACTTTAAGTGATATATGCAGATAATGCCGGTACCACAAAGATGAGTAAAGCGGCGATAGATACAATGTTTAGACTGGTTAATGATACATGGGGGAATGCGTCAAGTCTCTACAGTGTGGGACAGACTTCAAAGGAGGTCCTCGAACAGGCAAGGGAGGATATCGCAAACCTGATAGGGGCAGAACCCAAAGAGATCATATTCACATCGGGCGGAAGTGAGGCCGATAATCAGGCAATACTCACTGCCGCAAGGATCGGTGCGTCAAAAGGAAAGAAGCATATCATATCTTCAGCATTTGAGCATCATGCAGTGCTTCATACTCTGGAAAGATTAAAAGATGATGGTTTTGAGATAACCCTTCTTGATGTTCATGAGGATGGCCTTGTCAGACCTGAGGAACTGGAAAACGCGATAAGAGAAGATACATGTCTTGTGACTATCATGTATGCGAACAATGAGATAGGAACTGTTCAGCCCATAAGCAAACTTGGTGAGATATGCAAAAAGCATGATGTACTGTTCCATACGGATGCCGTTCAGGCAATAGGTCACATTCCCGTAAATGTGAATGATGACAACATTGATATGCTTTCAGCATCGGCTCATAAGTTTCATGGGCCAAAAGGCGTCGGCTTCTTATATGTAAAAAAAGGCATAAGGGTGACCAATCTGATAAACGGAGGAGCTCAGGAAAAAGGAAGAAGAGCAGGTACGGAGAATGTTCCCGGAATAGCTGCCATGGCTGTTGCTCTAAAGGAAGCCGTTAAGTGTCTTTCAAAGACGATTGAAGATGTGAGCAAAAAGAGAGATCGTCTTATAGAGGGATTATCAAAGATAGATCACTCAGCATTAAACGGAGATGCGATACAGCGTCTACCCGGAAACGTTAATTTCTGCTTTGAAGGCATCGAGGGAGAATCTCTGATTTTGCTTTTGGATGATAAAGGGATAATGGCTTCTTCGGGAAGTGCATGCACTTCGGGTTCACTCGATCCGAGTCATGTCCTTTTGGCTATCGGAAGAGTACATGATGTGGCACACGGATCACTGAGACTTACGATAAATGAGGAAACAACAAATGAAGATGTTGATGAGATTATATCTAAAGTTGCCGAGGAGGTAGCATATCTGAGAAGCTTTTCTCCGATATGGAGAGACCTTGTTGCAGGAAAGAAAGAGTTTATTCTTTAAAGGAGATAAAAGATGGCTTTATACAGTGAAAAAGTAATGGATCATTTCCGCAATCCCAGAAACGTAGGTGTTATCGAAGATGCCGACGGCATAGGAGAAGTGGGAAATGCAAAATGCGGAGATATCATGAAGATGTATCTTAAGATCGACAATGATATCATCTCTGATGTCAAATTTGAAACATTCGGCTGCGGAAGCGCCATAGCATCTAGCTCAATGGCGACCGAACTGATAAAGGGAAAGCCCATTTCAGAGGCAATGGAACTGACAAATAAAGCAGTTGCGGAAGCTCTTGACGGTCTTCCGGATTACAAGATGCACTGTTCGGTCCTTGCCGAGGAGGCGATCAAATCCGCTCTCGATGATTATCATTCAAAACAGGGTAAGTGATAATGAAAAGAGTGATTGTCGGTCTGTCGGGAGGTGTTGACAGTGCGGTCGCGGCATTGCTCTTAAAAAGGGAAGGATATGATGTCACGGGAGTGACGTTAAGGACCTGGCTTTCTGAAAGCGGAGAGGAAAGCCGATGCTGTGAGATCGATGATGCAAGGTTTATTGCGATGAAGCTTAACATACCGTACTATCCGCTAAACTGCGCTGATGCATTTAAAAAGTGTGTCATAGATCCTTTTGTTGAATCCTATCTTAAAGGAGAAACACCAAATCCCTGTATCGAATGCAACAGATACATCAAATGGGAAAGGATGATCTATTACACCAATATATTTAAATGCGACTATGTTGCCACAGGTCATTATGCATCGGTAATAAGGCTTGATAACGGCAGATACACAGTAAAACAGGCTTATCATGCAAAAAAAGATCAGACATACATGCTTTATAAGCTGACTCAAGAGCAGCTTGAAAAGACTCTGATGCCTTTAGGTGAACTTTCAAAGGAAGAAGTAAGAAAGATAGCGCTAAGTGAAGGACTTCCTGTTGCAAACAAGCCGGATTCACAGGAACTGTGTTTTGTAAAAGATGATGATTATGCCGGATACATTGAAACACACTGTCCTGACAGGATACCGAAACAGGGAAACTTTGTGGATGATAAGGGAAATATCCTTGGAAGACACAAAGGGATCATTCATTATACTATCGGTCAGAGGAAAGGCTTAGGTATATCCGCAAAGAATGCGCTGTATGTAAAATACATCGATCCGTTAAAAAACGAGATAGTTTTAGGAGAAGAAAAAGAGGTTTTCTGTGACAGGATTGAATGCTTCGATACAAACTTTCTTTCCATTGAAAGACCTGATAAGGGGTTTGAGTTTGAATGCAGGGTAAAGGTCAGATATCATCACAGCGCGCAGAATGCGAGGGTAAGGATCATGGATTTAAATAAGGCTGTAGTAAGTTTCTACGAACCGGTCAAAGCTCCGGCTGCAGGTCAGTCAGCAGTATTCTATGATGATGATAACTGTGTCATAGGCGGAGGTATCATACAAAGACATTGATATCAGGCATTAACTGCTTATTTACCCACATTGTTTATAGGCGTATAATGAATAGATGAAATAAAATGATCACATACTTATGGAGGGTAAAAGATATGATGATCTCTACCAGGGGAAGATATGCAATAAGAGCCATGGCTGAACTGGCAACACACGCAGAAAATGAATTTGTACCGTTAAAAGAGATAGCAGAGAAACAAAATATATCCAAGAAATATCTTGAGAGTATAATGCTGATACTCGTTAAACACGATCTTGTGGGCGGAGCTTCCGGGAAAAACGGAGGATATCATCTTAAGAGAAAACCGGATGAGATATCACTCGGAGAGATCTTAAGAGTGACTGAGGGAGGTCTTGAACCTGTTGTATGCATCGCTGCTGACAGTGAACCCTGTGAGAGAGTAAGCATCTGCAGGACCTATCCTGTCTGGAAGGGGCTGTATGATGTCATCAATGATTATCTTGACAGCAAGACTCTTGCTGATGTTATGTGATGAAAGGGTAGATTATGACACTTGCACAGCTTAATTATGCAATAACGATAGCCGGAGAGAATTCCTTAAATGATGCGGCAAAGAAGCTTTTTATATCACAGCCCAGCCTTTCCGCATCGTTAAGATCACTTGAGGAAGAACTCGGGTTTGATATATTCCTTCGTTCCAAGACCGGTATGTCTCTTACCGTTAAGGGTGCCGAGTTTATCGGATATGCAAGATCGGTAATGGAACAGTATGAGATACTGGATGCGAAATACATATCAAAGACCGGTGTTAAAAGAACATTCAGTGTGTCTTTGCAGCATTACACATTCGCTGTAAATGCTTTCGTTGAACTCGTTAAACAGTACGGTATGGATAAGTATGAGTTCGAGATACATGAAACCAAGACATATGAAGTAATAGAAAACGTAAAGAATCAGATAAGCGAGATAGGAGTTCTTTATCTGAATGATTATAACAGAACGGTCCTCACAAAGATCTTCGCATCGGCAGGACTTGAGTTCACACCTTTATTTGACTGTAACATATATGTATATATGAGCAAGAAGAACCCGCTTTCCGACAGGGAGGAGATCAGTATAGAGGAACTGGATGATTATCCGTGTCTTGGATTTGCTCAGGGAGAGAGAAATTCATTCTATTTTGCGGAAGAAGTAATGAGCACATATGACTACAAGAGATTCATAAGGGCAAATGACAGGGCGACGCTTTTAAATCTCATGATAGGATTAAACGGATACACTTTATGCTCGGGAATCATCTGTGAGGACCTAAACGGTTCGGATTACTGCGCCGTTAAACTAAAGACCGATGAGAAGATGACCATCGGTTACATATCAAGAAAAGATTCTATTTTAAGCGACCTCGGACAGAAATATATCGAGGAGCTTGCAAAATATAAAGACCAGGTAATGGCTTAAGATCATTAAACACATTCCCCTTGGAGAGCTGATATGCTTTCTCAAGGGGATTTTTATATTATATAGTACTGTCGGACTTGAAAAGTGAAGATGAGCGGACAACTAAAAACGACGGAACCAAGTCTGTTAATTAGTCCCGTCGCCTTTAATAGGATCTCATCATGTAATTGACCTCCTGTCAATGTTGTTATTAATGATATCGGTAAAAAAAACAGATAGTTTATATAAGTACGGTTGAATCTGAAATATTCAGGAACTGATAAAAGGAAAACTTCTGATTGGATCCTGTAAAGATCATTACGAGAAACGAGGGCCTGTCGAATTGACAGTCCCTTTTATTATGTTATAGGCAAAACCTATATATAATAAAAGATTTTAAGGATTATACAATTACCTATGTGGTTGCTATACTTTAAATCAGCAAGATGAAAGCGAGGTAAAAACCATGGCAGAAAGAAACCTGGATTTTGACACAGTGATAAACAGAAAAAATACCGATTGTCTTAAATATGATTTCGCGGTCAAAAGAGGAATGCCTGAAGATGTGCTTCCTTTATGGGTTGCTGACATGGACTTCAAGACCTCCTCATATGTTGAAGATGCGATAGTTAAGAGAGCAAAAGATGCCATATTCGGATACAGCGAGGTTTCCACACCTTATTTTAACATCCTTAAAAACTGGATGAGTCTAAGGCACGGATGGGATATAAAGGAAAACTGGCTTATAAAGACTCCGGGTGTTGTATTTGCGATCGCTGCAGCCGTAAAGGCATTCACTCACAGAGGTGATGCAGTGCTCTTGCAGTCTCCGATATATTATCCTTTTTACGAGGTTATAGAGGATAATGAGAGAAGAGTTGTAAGCAGTGATCTTATACTCGGCGAGGATAACAGATACCATATAGATTTTGATGACTTTGAAAAGAAGATCGCAGAAAACGATGTTAAGCTTTTCTTCCTTTGCAATCCTCACAATCCTGTAGGCAGAGTGTGGACAAAAGAGGAACTCACACGCCTCGGTGATATCTGTGTTGAGCACGGTGTTCTTGTGATCAGCGATGAGATACATCATGACTTTGTGTTTAAGGGAGAGCATACCGTATTTGCGAGCATCAAGAAAGAGTTTGAGGATATAAGTATCACATGCACCTCACCCAGCAAGACTTTCAATCTGGCAAGCATGCTCATATCAAACATCTTCATACCCAATACCATTTTAAGAAAGAAGTTTGAAAAGCAGGTCGCTGCTGTGGGTATCAGTCAGTTAAGCGTACTCGGACTTGTCGCAACACAGGCTGCCTATGAAAAAGGCGGAGAGTGGTATGATGCGATGATCGAATATATAAGAGAAAATATAGAGTTTGCAAAAGAATATGTTAAAAACAATCTGCCCGGAGTGAACATGATCGATACAGAGGGTACATATCTTATCTGGCTGGATTTCAGAAACAGCTCTATAGATGTCAAAGACCTCGATGATAAGATCATAAATGAGGCAAAGCTTTGGCTTGACAGCGGAAAGATCTTCGGACATACAGGGGAAGGATTTGAGAGAATAAATGTTGCATGCCCCAGAAGCGTACTTAAGGAGGCTTTGGAGAGACTTTCCAATCTTTTGGAGAATAACTCAAGAACTGATAACATTATAAGATTTCAGTCATCATATGATGCTTTGGTCGCTCAGGGATAAAAAATGAGGGAATATTATGATAGACAGTGACAGAATAGTAAACGAGTTTGTCAAACTTGTTTCTTTTGACAGCGAGACCGGCAACGAAAAAGAGATATCGGATTATCTTTTGGGTCTGCTTTCAGATCTTGGACTTGAAGTTGAACGTGACAGTATCGGAAACATATATGGTCTTTTAACAGGAGACAAAGACAGGGATCCGATACTGTTTTCCTCCCACATGGATACGGTAAGTCCGGGAAGATCTAAGAAAGCAATCATACACGATAACGGAAAGATAACCTCTGATCAGAAAACAGTACTCGGAGCAGATGATATATCAGGTCTTGTGAGTATAATAGAAATGTTAAGGGTAATAAAAGAGGAAGGACTTTCACATGGTGACATAGAAGTCCTTTTTTCTGTTCAGGAGGAGTCGTTTTGCAGCGGAACCGCAGGATATGATTTTGACAGGATAAAAGCAAAGCAGGCTTATGTTTTGGATCTTAGCGGACCGATCGGCGGCTGTGCACTTGCTGCTCCAAGCATAATTACATTTACAGAGACAGTATACGGAAAGAGTGCTCATTCCGGATTTGATCCGGAGAGCGGTATACATGCCATAGCGATCGCAGCCAAAGCCATATCTGAGATCACAAACGGACATATTGATGAAGACACGACAGTGAACATCGGACTTATAGAGGGAGGCAGTGCTCCAAACATTGTTCCCGATAAAGTTGTGATAACGGGAGAGATAAGAAGCCTTTCACATGATAAGGCATTAAAACAGGCAGATCATATAGAAGAGATATTTAATAAAGCAGTTGAAGGTACGGGAGCAAGATCAGACCATGAGATAAAGATCAACTTTAAGGCTTACGAGACATCAAAAGATTCTGAGACTGTAAAGAGATATATAAGAGCATGTGAAAAGAGCGGGATAAGAGCCCAGACAGGTAAGACGTTTGGCGGAAGTGACAACAACCGTCTTGCGGAACACGGTATAGAAGGTATAGTGATATCCTGCGGTATGAACAACGTGCATACCACAAACGAATATACCTCCGTCCAGGATCTTACCATGAGTGCAATGGTGACACTTGCTCTGGCTACAGACTGATATAAATACACACTTTAAGGAGTTCTCTTAAAAGAGAGCTCCTTTTTTCTGTTATAGTCAAAACCTATAACACCCTATAACGAATAGGAATTAGACAAAGGATATCAATTGTGTGAAAATCAGATACATCAAAAGCCTACTGAATTGGTAGGCGGAAAAGAGGAGTATTATGAAAGATCACATTAAGGCAAGACAATGGTATACACAGCGATGTTGGAGTGATGATGTCATGTGACGCTTTAGATATATCAAAGGTTAGAAAAACAGTATTTAATGAGGAGATTATCATGAAAAAGAATATAATTACAAAGCTTATTACATTATCACTTATAGGAACAATTGGACTGTTTTCGCTCACGGGATGCGGTGCAGCTGTTGCATCAAATGCAGCCCAGAATAATGGCGAGGAAGTAAAACAGGCAGAAGAGGTTAAAGAAAACGCGGCAGATGAAACTGCAAAAGAAGATGAGACTGAGGTAAGAGTCATCAAGGCTGTGACAGGAGGAATGCCCAAGCCTTATGTATATGTAGACGAGAACGATCAGGCAACAGGTTATGACATCGAAGTCCTGAAGGCAGTATTTGACATACTTCCGCAGTATGAGCTTGAACTTGAAGTGGCAGACTTCTCTGCAGTGTTTGCTGGTCTTAACGCAGGAAACTATCAGATAGGTGTCAACAACTTCTCATACAACGAGGAAAGAGCAAACAATTATCTTTACTCACTTCCTTATGACAAGGTAAGTTATGTGTTTGTTTACAACAAAGATGCAGATCCTATAACTTCACTTGCGGATGCGGCAGGAAAGAGCTTTGAAGGCGGTGCGGGAGTATCCGTTACAACAGCGGTTGAAAAGTGGAACGAGCTTAATCCCGGCAAGGAGATAACTATCACATATACCGATGCAGATACAACGATCGAGCTTCAGCACATCGAAGACGGAACAACGGATTTCGGTATCATCGACGGACCTATGTATACAGCTTATGTTGATGAGTACGGATTTGATATCGGAAAGTTTGACATTCCGGAGGAAGAGACAAAGCTTATAGCAGATAACCTTTACGCTTATTACCTCCTTCCGAAGGATGAAACAGATCTTAGAGATGATATTGACAAAGCGATAATCGAGCTTAAGGAGAACGGAACACTTAAGGCACTGTCAGAGAAGTATTTTGGCGGAGTTGATCAGTCACCTGAGATCGAAAAGCTTAATGCAGGAAAAACTAATTAGTATACAGGAGAAAGATGATGGAAGCCAAGGATTTGTTTGATGTCAATCTGGTATTTACCAACATACCCGATATATTGAGATTCCTGCCTGTAACACTAGAACTGGCATTGGGAGCCATGGCGTTCAGCCTGATCTTTGGATTGATAATAGCCCTGATCCGGATAAAGCGGGTCAGGGTGCTTTCACAGATCGCTGCCGTATTCATATCGGTAATAAGAGGTACACCGATACTGGTTCAGCTGTATGTCACCTATTACGGGATACCGATGTTTTTGAAGTATCTGAACTTAAAATACGGGACAGCCTACAACATAAACAATGTACCCGCCATACTGTATGCCTTTGTGGCACTTGCGATAAATGAGTCGGCATTCAATGCAGAGATAATAAGAGCATCCCTGCAGTCTGTCGATAAAGGTCAGATAGAAGCGGCACAGTCACTCGGTATGACTTATCTGCAGGTCTTAAAGAGGATAATCCTGCCTGAGGCGATTGAAGTTGCTCTTCCTTCACTGGGGAATTCATTTATCGGACTCATAAAGGGTACGTCGCTTGCATTCACATGTGCGGTGGTGGAGATGACAGCACAGGGAAAGATACTCGCAGGAAGGAACTTCAGATATTTTGAGACATATATCTCGCTGGCCATCATTTACTGGGTGATAACTATCGTTGTTGAGAATACGATCAAGGTCATAGAGAAAAAGATAAGAATACCTGATCAGGTAACGGGTACTGTAAGGAATGGTGAGAAGGCATGATCGAAGTAAACGGACTTAAAAAGAGATTTGGAGACAACGTAGTACTTGACGGAGTAGATCTTAAGATAAATAAAGGAGATGTAATAGCGATCATCGGTCCATCGGGAACAGGAAAGTCAACTCTGTTAAGATGTATCGACAGACTGGAAAAGCCTGAAGAGGGAAGCCTTATTATAGATGAGCTTAAGGTCAATCTTAACAAAGCATCACGCAAGGATCTTATAGCGATAAGAAAGAAGACCGCAATGGTGTTTCAAAACTGGAACCTGTTCTCAAAAAAAACGGCCCTTCAAAACGTGATGGAGGGACTGATCGTTGTAAAGAAGACAGATAAAGAAAAGGCGAAAAAGATCGCAGAGGAACAGCTAAAAAGAGTTGGATTGTCTGATCATGCAAACCATTATCCGAGACATCTTTCGGGCGGACAGCAGCAGAGAGTTGCGATAGCGAGAGCACTTGCCATGGAACCGGATCTGCTTCTTTTAGATGAACCGACATCTGCTCTTGACCCGGAACTGGTAGGAGAGGTTTTGGAGACTATCTTAAAAGTGGCTCAGGAAGGATACACCATGCTTTTGGTTTCGCATGAGATGAATTTTGTGAGAAAAGTCGCTACCAGGGTCGTATTCATGGAGAACGGACATATATTGGAAGAGGGTACTCCAAAAGAGATATTCGGTAATCCGAAGAATGAAAGGGTAAAAGAATTCATACATAAGATCGAACTGTTCAATGAACCCGAGTACATCATCTGATACGTTAACAGGAGGAGAAACATGTCATACATAGTACCGTTTCAGAGCGTGTCTTTATTTGAGAATACATTTAAGAAACAGATAAACAAAAATACAGGAAAGATAGAGAACAGAAAATTCGTTTTTGATAAGCTCTTTGGTGACAAAGAGGATAACCTGCCCATAGAGGCTGACAGATACAGACTGATCTGGATGCCCGGATGTCCTCATTCCAACAAGGCAGTCATAACACTTCGTCTGCTGGGACTGGACAGAGTGATAAGCATAGGTGAGTGCGGAGTACTCAGAGATCCCAGAGGCTGGGTATTCTCCGAAGATATCGGTGAGGTGGATCCTGTACTTAAGATACACTACCTTGATGATGCTTATCTTAAAGGTGATCCGACATTTACGGGAAGATCAACAGTCCCTGCCATAGTTGAGGAAGCATCGGGAAAGGTCGTACAGAACGATCCGATAAACATTCCCAAATACTTTGTGAGAGACTGGAAAAGATTTCATAAGGAGAATGCACCTGATCTTTATCCTGAAGATCTTAAGGGTGAGATCGATGAGTGGAGCGATTTCATAAATCATGAGGTCAATGCCTACGGATGCGGATTTGCTCTTGACCAGCAGACTTATGATGAATGGTTTGAGAGATACTTTGCATCTTTGGACAAACTTGAAGAGAGACTGTCTGACAGGAGATTTGTAAACGGTGATCATATAACTCTTTCCGACATACATCTTTATGTGGCGCTGATAAGATTTCATATCAACTATCATCTGGTGTTCGGTGTCAACAAAAAGCGACTAGAGGATTATCCCAATCTTTGGGGATATACAAGGGATCTATATCAGACCGAGGCCTTTTATGAATTCACAAAGCTGGAATGGATAAAGAAGCATTATCAGCTGTCACCTCATATGAGGGCAAAGCTTGGAAATGTTTACGGCCTTATCGCGACAGGTCCGGATAACAGTAAACTGCTAAGCCTAACGGGAAGAGAGAGGCTTTCATCAGATCCTGATAACAAGTTTGTATATGAGGATAATAACGAAAGCATATATGAGCATAAGAATGTTAAAGATGAGATCGAGTATCTTAAAGCAGCTCTTATAAAACCGATCGAAAGAGCAGCCAGGGCTACATATCAGAATGAGCTTGAAAGATGGGCTCATCTTGAAGCGGATGCTTTTAAAGAGATCGATAAGCGACTTAAAGAAAAAAGATATCTTTTGGGAGATGATATCACAGAAGCGGATGAGCTCTTATATAAGATACTTAAGAGGCATGATCACATATATTACTACATATATAAACTCAATTTCGCAAAGTCGTTTGATCATTCTAATATCAAAAGATACACAGAGGATTTAGAGAGCATAGACAGGATAAGAGGATCCATAGATATAAAAAAAGAGACTGAAGAGGCTTATAAAGCCTTGGATGATGACAGGAACCCATATCACATTATATTCAGAGGTTAATTCAGGGAGGAAAAAAATGAGTAAGATCTATCACAGCATCATCGAACTTATAGGACATACACCTTTGGTGGAGCTTCACGGACTGGAAAAAGAACTTGATACAACGGCACATATATATGCCAAGCTTGAGTTTTTCAATCCCTCAGGTTCAGTAAAAGACCGTACCGCGTTAAACATGATCCTTGATAAAGAAGAACAGGGACTCTTAAAGGCGGGAGGAACGATCATTGAAGGAACATCAGGAAACACCGGTATAGGTGTTGCAGCGATAGGTGCAGCCAAAGGTTACAACGTAAAGATATGCATGCCTGACAATCTTTCGGCTGAAAGAACAAGGATACTTAAGGCTTTCGGTGCTGAGGTATATCATACTCCGGGTGCTCAGAGCATGGGTGGTGCAGGAGCTAAAGTGGCTGAACTTTTGGAGGCAACTGAAGGAGCTGTTACACTTGCTCAGGGTGCAAATCCCAAGAATCCCGAGGCACATTACAAGACAACAGGACCTGAGATATGGGAAGACACAGACGGAAATGTTGATATCTTTGTTGCAGCAAGCGGTACAGGCGGTACAGTAAGCGGTGCAGGAAAGTATCTTAAGGAAAAGAAGGCAGATATAAAGGTGATAGGCGTTGAACCCACAGGAAATGCCGTATTAAACGGCGGACAGCCCGGACCTCATAAGATACAGGGAATAGGCGGCGGACCGACTCCTCCTGCTACAGATGAGAGTATCTTTGATGAAGTCATAGATGTAACGGATGATGATGCTTACAAATATGCAAGACTGATCCCGAAGATCGAAGGTTTCACTATCGGTATATCGGCAGGAGCTGCGATAAGAGCTGTGGCAGAGGTTGCAAAGAGAGAAGAAAACGCCGGCAAGAACATAGTGGTCATAATACCTGACAGCGGTGATCATTATCTTTCCGGAGATCTTTATGATGAATAAGAAGGAATGAAAAATGGGAGCAGATTACAGAGAACTTTTACTAATAGAAAACATTGAAAAGATCAAAGAAAAGCTTCTAAAATCAGGGCTGACAGATCTGAATCCTAAGGATAAGAAAGATGAGATCGAAAGATTAAACGAAATCATCGATAACGATCTTTATCAGGCAGCATACAATGCCTACAGTGCAAAGAGTACTGAGCAGTATATACCTTACTATGATAAGGTATTTGATGCACTGGATGGCTTTGATGAGCTTCTTAAGTCAAGGAGGTTTTTGACTGGAGATGAGATATCCGAAGCGGATGTGAAACTGTATGTCTTTTTGTCAGCTTTTGATCTTGCCTATTACTTTGCATTCAGACTCAACAAAAAACGTATCAAAGATTATGAAAATCTATGGGAGTACGCAAAGGATCTTTATTCACATGATGCATTTAAGAGTGTCACGGATTTTGATGAAATAAAGAAAGATATCTTTTGGAGACTGACAGAGAATCCCGACAACATCCTGCCTGACGGACCTGATATAGGCATCTGGGAAGAGGTAAATGACAGAAAAAAGAAGTTTGGGATCACCGCTTAATGGTGTCCATACCTGAGAGGAGATATCATGGCAGTAGTTGATCATGTAACAAATACAGAAGTTAATAAGAGCGGAAAGTTTGAAAGACAGTCAAACAGGTTTGTGACTCCGTTTGGTGACGGTGAGGGAGAACTTACTGTAGAGGCAGACAGATACAGAATACTATGGGCTCCTGTATGTCCCTGGGCAAACAGGTCTATCATTGTAAGACAGCTTCTTGGACTTGAGGATGTCATATCGGTCGGCACACTTGATCCGATACGTCCCGATGTACCCTGGTCTGACTGGGCGTTCACACTCGATGAGGGTGATGTTGATCCCGCCCTTGGGATAAAGCTTTTAAGCGAGGCATATAAGAAAGCCGATCCGGATTATAAAGGAAGATTCACGGTACCTGCTCTTGTTGATCTTAAGACAGGAGCGGTCGTAAACAATGATTATTTTAATCTGACTCTTTATTTTGAGACTTCCTGGAAGAAGTTTCATAAAAAGAAAGCACCGGATCTTTATCCTGCCCACTTAAGAGAAGAGATAGACAAGCTCAATGCCTTCATATTCCATGATGTGAATAACGGAGTATATAAGGCGGGATTTGCACAGAGTCAGGATGCATACTCGGCAGCTTATAAACTGGTCTTTGATGCGTTTGATGTGCTTGAAGAGAGACTTTCAAAACAGAGATTTTTATTCGGGGACTATATAACGGAATCCGATATCAGACTCTATGTTACACTGGCAAGATTTGATGTTGCATATTTTAACGGATTCAGAGTCAACAAAAAGATGTTAAAGGATTATCCGAATCTGTGGGGATATGCCAGAGATCTTTTTGCGGAGGATGCATTTAGGGACAATACTCATTTCGAAGCGATCAAGAAGCATTATCACTTATGCTGCTTAAAGACCAACCCGAATGACATACTTCCAAAGGGACCCGATGTTTCCATCTGGGAGGAACCAACAGACAGATATAAGCTGAGTTTGGATCCCGATAACAAGTTCAGATTAGAACAGTAGAGACACGTATATATAGAAAAAAGCCTTGTTTTCACTACAAAATGTAGTCAAAACGGGGCTTTTTACGTTATAGGCAAAAACTATAACACCCTATAAGCAATAGGAATTAGACAAGAAAGTGAATACATGTAAAAATGATTACAACAAAAACCTACTAACGCACTAGGCGGATAGGGAAAACCCAATATAACAATTCATTGAAAGTGAGGAGATTAAAAATGAGTGATTACAGATTTGAGACATTACAGTTACATGTAGGACAGGAGACACCGGATTCAGTTACAGATGCACGTGCGGTACCGATCTACCAGACAACATCTTATGTGTTCCATAACAGCAAACATGCTGCAGACAGATTCGGACTTGCAGATGCAGGTAACATCTATGGAAGACTTACAAACACAACACAGGATGTTTTGGAAAGAAGACTTGCAGCACTTGAAGGCGGAAGCGCAGCGCTTGCACTTGCTTCAGGAGCAGCAGCCATCGCATACACGATTCAGGCACTTGCAGCAAACGGCGGACATATAGTTGCACAGAAGACGATCTACGGTGGAACATTCAACCTTTTGGCACACACACTTCCGCAGTACGGAATAAAGACAAGCTTTGTTGATGCACACAACTTAAGTGAGGTTGAGGAAGGCATTAAGGATGATACAAGAGCGATCTTTTTGGAGACACTTGGAAATCCCAGCAGTGATATCCCTGATATCGATGCGATCTCTGAGATAGCTCACAAGCACGGAATACCGGTAGTTGTAGATAACACATTCGGAACACCTTATCTGTTCAGACCTTTCGAGCATGGTGCAGACATAGTTGTTCATTCAGCAACAAAGTTCATCGGCGGACATGGAACAACACTTGGCGGCGTGGTTATAGAGTCAGGTAAGTTTAACTGGAAGGCAAGCGGAAAGTATCCGAACATCGCAGATCCCAATCCCAGCTATCACGGAGTATCATTCTATGATGCTGTTGGACCTGCAGCATTTGTTACATATATAAGAGCGATCCTCTTAAGAGATACAGGAGCAACCCTTTCACCTTTCAACGCATTCCTTCTTTTGCAGGGTGTTGAGACACTTTCACTTAGAGTTGAGAGACATGCTGAGAACACAAAGAAGGTTGTTGAGTACCTGAACAATCATCCGCTTGTTGAAAAGGTTCATCATCCTTCACTTGAAGATCATCCCGATCATGAGCTTTACAAGAAGTACTTCCCCAACGGCGGCGGTTCGATCTTCACATTTGATATCAAGGGCGGCCAGGATGAGGCATGGAAGTTCATTGACAATCTTGAGATATTCTCACTTCTTGCCAATGTTGCAGATGTAAAGAGCCTTGTGATCCATCCTGCATCAACAACACATTCACAGCTTTCCGATGAGGAACTGCTCGATCAGGGTATAAAGAGAAACACGATCCGTCTTTCAATAGGTACGGAACACATTGATGACATCATAGCAGACCTTGAAAAAGGATTTTCAGCTTTGAAATAAGAAGTATTAAGAAACGAGGAGAGTAAAATTATGAAAAACTTAGAACTTAGAAAAAGATTATTGACTGTGGTTCTGACAGGTGCGGTTGCCCTGTCAGGACTCGCAGGATGTGGTAACACAACAGTTGTTGCAACTGATGAGCCCGTAAGTGAGACAGCTCAGATTGAAGAGAATGAGGTTGCAGCAGCAGAAACAGCAGAAAACAAAGAAGAAGCGGCTGTTGAAACAGAGTCAAACGAGCCTAAGGATTATGGAACACTCTATGTTGCATTCCCTACAGGAAATATCAGGATCACGATCGATATCCTTGCAAAACAGCTTGGTTATTTCGATGAGGAAGGCGTAAAGGTTGAGCCTGTAAACTTAGCAGGTCCCAACGCACTCACAGCTATAGATTCTGGAAGTGACGAACTGGATCTTTTAACAGTAGGATTCGTACCGGATCTTCAGGCACTTGCATCTGGTTATGATCTTGCATTCATCGCAGGTACAGCAGTTGAAGGTGGTGCTGTTATAGCAAAGAAGGGCAATGCAGACCAGTTTAAGGATGCTTCAAAGATAATAAATGTTGATGCATTTACAAATGCAAAACTTGGCTTTGTAAGAAATGAGGCTTCATGGGTGGTTACAAGACAGTATCTTTTGGATAACGGAGTTGATGCTACGACCATCGCGGCTATAGAAAGCGAAGGAAGCGGAAATATAACATACTATGCAGATGAGACAGAGACGGCACAGGCTGTACAGAAGGGTGCTATAGAAATAGGTTTCCTCCCTCTTGAATATGCACTTTTGTATGCTGACAGCTATGACCTTGAGATAATCACTGCAGCCGGAGATCTGCTTCCCAACTATGTATGCTGCCGTGAGGTTACATCACACAGCAAGCTCAATGAGAAGAGAGATGCTTTTGAAGCATATGAGAAAGCAAGGATCAGAGCATGGGAGTACTACAAGAAAGGTGAGACAGACGATACAGTTAAAGCCGATGTAGTAAAGATCGTATCTGATTATTCAGGCAAGGAAAGCGATTATGTTGAGACTTATCTTTACGGAGGTGTAACAAAGTTCTCATGCGATCCCAATGCCTCAGGTATCAAGTCATACTCTAAAGCGGTTTACAATTCTGGAGCATTGGCAGATGCAGCCCTTGATTTCAACACATATGATCTTTCACAGAACATAAGCGATGATGTATATAAGAATGCTCTTGATGAGCTTGTTAAGGAACAGCCTGACAACGAATTCTATGCATCACTTGAAAAGTTATACGACGAATACAAATAAGAAGACAACAGAAAGGAAAAGACATAAGTTATGAGCAACGCATGCAGTTTAGCAGCCCATTCAGCTGCAGTAAAAAATATATTGGATTACACAGATGAAGAGGCTGCTCTTCATGCGAAAGAGGTAGGAGTTGATCCCAGACCGAAGGAGACCGTAAGCGAGATAGATGAAAGAGGTGTGTTCGTAAGACAGCCCAACGCATTCATCACACCTTTCGGAAACAGGGAAGGCCAGTTAAAGGCTGAGGCAGGAAGGTATGCCATTTATTGGATGCACGGCTGTCACTGGTCAAACAGACCGGTAATAGCAAGGGATATTTTAGGACTTACTGATGTGATCTATGACCAGGCAACATCACACAGCGGACCGTCAAACATATATGGTCACGGTTTCGGTGATAAGCCTGATCACAAGGATCCTCTTACAGGAGCATATTTCTTAAGTGAGTTCTATAAAAAGGCTGATCCGAATTTTACCGGAAGAGCAACAACTCCCACACTTGTTGACATCAAGGAGAAAAAGGCCGTCAACAACGACTATCACAGACTCAGCAATTACATTGAGGTCTACTTCAGGAGATTCCAGCCTGTTGATGCACCGGATCTGTATCCTGTTAAGTACAGAAAAGAGATAGATGAGTTTAACGACTGGCTTTTCCCTACTGTTAACAACGGTCACTACCGCATGGCATTCTGCCAGAGCTGGGTGGCTTACAACGAGGCATATGAAGATTTTTATGATGCTCTCGAAAAACTCGACAAGAGACTTGAAACAAACAGATTCCTGTTCGGCGATTATATAACGGACAGCGATATAAGACTCTATGTGACCCTGGTAAGATGGGAGACATCTTATTATCATAACGTCGGTCCTATGAAGAAGAGGATAACAGAGTATAAGAATATCTGGGGATATGTAAAAGAACTGTTTGGCATACCGGAGTTTAGAAAATACACATTCTTCGAATTCCCCGAGAACACAACAAAGGGAATATTCGCACCATATCCGCAGAGGATAGCTTCACAGGTTCCTTATGATGAGCTTTGGAAGAGCGATGGTGAGAGAAAGAAGCTATCAAAGACTCCGGACGAAATATACAGAAAGCATCCGGATGGAGAGACATATGAGGATTATGAGACAGAGATATCTGTAAGCAAGTGGAACAGTAAGGATCCCAAAGAGCGCGATCCGAGAAACGTATCCATCTCAATAGATCCTTCTGTCAATCCCATCAAAGAATAAAGATGAGTGATACAGAAAAGAAAACAAAGATAAATATTAATAATGTTTCTTTTGAATATGTTGACAAGAAATCCAAATATGAGGCTTTGAAAGATATAAGTCTGGAGATCAAAGAAGGCGAGTTCGTATGCCTGCTCGGATCTTCAGGCTGTGGAAAATCAACACTCTTAAGCCTGCTTAACGGAATGAACAAGGCAACAAAAGGCGAGATAAGAGTGGATGGGAAGCTTGTTTCGGGGCCAGGTATAGACAGAGCCGTTGTGTTTCAGCATTATTCACTGTTTCCGTGGCTTACGGCAAAGGGCAACGTGCTCTTTGGCATAAAACAAAACGGTAAGAACTATTCAAAGAAACAGCGCCTTGAACTGGCAGATTCATATTTGGAGAGTGTGGGGCTGTCATATGCAAAGGACAAATATCCGGCGCAGTTATCAGGAGGTATGCAACAGAGAGTCGCAGTCGCAAGAGCACTTGCTCTTGAATCAGACATCCTACTCTTTGATGAGCCTTTCGGAGCTATAGATCCCAAGTTAAGACTTGAGCTTCAGGAACTGGTTTCAAGACTATCGGTTGAAAAGAAAAAAACAGTTGTTTTCGTTACACATGATATAGATGAGGCTATCCTTTTGGCTGACAGGATAGTGGTAATGGAACCGGGAAAGATCAGGACCATAGTTGATGTGGATATACCACATCCAAGAAAGAGGGATGATCTTGTGGGTAAGAAGAAATATGAGGAACTTCATAAGAAGCTCATCACATCATTCTACAATCATGTTGAAGAGAACATATATGAGGAGGTGTTCCTGTGAAAGAAAAGGGTTTGTTCAAACTTGACAGGAGCATGTATCCTGAACTGGCGGTGGCAACACTGCTGTTTATAACAGATATAGCACTTACGCTTGCAATGCCTTATTTCTCAACCCATAAGGCATATTACACAAGCGAGGCTTATATAACAATACTCGTGGTGACATATGTTTTGTACATAGCAAACCTTTTTGCAACGAAGAAGAAGAGTGCCTCTGATATCGCAGTTATACTGTTTGCCTTCTTCGCTCTATGGGAGGTTTCATATAAGATCGGATGGATACACAACGATCTTTTGGTACCGTCACCCGAGGGACTCTTTCACGTATTTTTGGAAAAACCGGACGAGATAGTCGCAGATATCGTCGGTTCGGTGAAATTGTTATTTTGGGGTTTTGTTTTGGCTATTCTGTTGGGAACACTTTTGGGACTTCTTGCCGGATGGGTTGACAGAGTCAGAGAAGTCCTTCTTCCCATATCAAATGTGGTAACCCTTATACCACCGCTCATGTTTTCAGCATACTTCGTTATGGTGCTCCCTTCATTCAGGAGCGCAGCGATAGCGGTCATATTCATGGCGGTGTTCTGGCCTACATTCCAGGGTATGGTGACCAGAGTGGGACAGATAGACAGACGGATAATCGATACCGCAAAGACAATGGGAGTAGGAACAGTTGGAATGCTGTTTAAAGTTATATTCCCTTACTGCCTTCCTGAGATCATAGGCAGTATATCAAGGACATTAAGAGGAGCGTTCATGTGTCTGTCAGGCGCAGAGATGCTAGGAATGAATCTGGGTATAGGATACTTTACCGAGAAATACAAGAGCTTTGCCGATTACAGATGCGTACTTGCCGGAATAGTTTCTGTGGGTGTAATAACAACCATCATCGATCTGGCGGTAAAGAAGCTCAATAACACTGTCATAAAGTGGAAGTGATACGGAGGTTTCATTAACAATGAAAGCTATAAGAGTAACAAAAGATATCCAGTGGGCTGTGGCCGGTGTTCACTATGTAAGGACACATGCGATGGTATTCGGCTTTGGATGCTCTCTTGAAGCAGAGTTTGCTCAGGATACAGCTGATTCACAATACATTCTTGTTGTTGACGATGACGGGCTGCCGTTAAGTACATGTCGTATCCATATTGAGAAAGAAAAAGGATATGCTAAGATAGAAAGAGTAGCCACAGTACCTGAAGCAAGAAAAAAGGGTGCGGGAAGAGTAGGCATACTAGAGGCTGAGAAGGTGATCAAAGAAGCCGGTATATCAAGGATAATAATCACCAGCAGAGAGGAAGCAGAAGGCTTCTATAAGAGACTTGGATATCTGACCGATGAAAATATGGATCCGGACACCCTTGCTCCTTATAACAGTGTAAAGGAGCGTGAGGAGAAGATAAATGAGGTCAGAAGGACACATCCTCTTTTTGTGACAGTCTATATGTACAAAAACATAGCATGATAAATGAAATGATACACAGGCTGATCGCGATATCTCAAAAGGGTATCGCGATTTTTGCTGTATATAAAGGACGTTTGTATTATAGGCAAATCCTATAACCACCAATAAAGTTTATGTATTTGTCAGACTAGAATGCGCAATTTATACTGAAATCACAGGAGGGAGATAACAGTGATAAGACTTGTGGATGTATCCAAGGAATTTAAAACTAAAGATACAAAGATCAAAGCGGCAGACAGGATAGACTTAGAGATAAAAGACGGCGAGATATTCGGGATCATAGGTTTTTCCGGAGCAGGAAAGTCTACACTGGTAAGATGTATCAATCTTCTGGAGAGACCGACTGAAGGCAAGGTTTATCTGGACAATCTGGAACTTACTTCAGCTTCAAAGAAAGAACTGTTAAAGGCAAGACGGAATATAGGGATGATCTTCCAGCAGTTCAATCTTTTAGAACAGAAAAGTGTGATAGAAAACATCTGCTATCCGCTTCTCATATCTGGAGTGAGAAAAAAAGAAGCACTGACAAGAGCAAGACAGATGCTTGAACTGGTGGAACTTACCGAAAAGGAAAACTCATATCCTTCACAGCTTTCAGGAGGACAGAAACAGAGGGTGGCCATAGCAAGGGCACTTGCAACAAATCCGAAGTATCTTTTGTGTGATGAGGCAACAAGCGCACTTGATCCGCTCACAACGAGAAATATCTTAGAGCTTCTTGAGACCATAAACAAAAAGCTGGGTGTGACGATAGTCGTGATAACACATGAGTTAAAGGTTGTCGAACAGATCTGTGACAGAGTGGCAGTCATGAGTAACGGAAAGATAGAGGAAGAAGGAAAGGTTGAAGAGATCTTTTTAAGTCCGAAATCGGAAACAGGAAGAAAACTTGTTTTGCCTGATTCAAATACAGGAGCTGCACCCACAAGAGATTACTTAAGGATAGTATTTGACGGACAGTCATCCTTTGAACCGGTATTCGCGAATCTTATATCAGAGCTTGGTATAAAGCTGAACATACTCGGAGCAAATACAGAAGATATAGGAGGAAAGGCTTACGGACAGCTTCTGATAGAAAGACCGGATGAATCAAATGTGAAAAAGGTCAGGGATTATCTTGATAAGACTAAGGTATCGTTTGAGGAAGTTTTTGTAAGTAAAGAGGTGATAAGCGCATGAACATAAAGATCATAAATCTGCTTATAACCGGAATCGGAGAGACTTTTTATATGGTTGTCGCATCGACAGTCATTTCATATATACTGGGCATTCCGTTGGGAGTGCTTGTATATGCAACAGACAAAAACGGGATTTGTCAAAACTCATTTGTTAACAGGATCGTGGGCCTGGTCATAAACCTTGTCAGATCCGTTCCGTTTTTGATTTTGCTGGTAGCGATTCTGCCATTCACGAGAGCTATCGTGGGAACCACAATCGGCTCATCTGCTTCAGTGGTCCCTCTGGTGGTAGCAGCAACACCATTTGTTGCGCGCATGGTTGAAGCCTCACTGAAGGAGGTCGATCATGGGGTGGTGGAAGCAGCTCAGGCAATGGGCTCAACAGGATGGCAGATAATATCAAAGGTACTGGTTCCCGAGGCAAAACCGTCTCTGTTAGTTGGTATGACGATAGCGTTTACCACAATACTCGGATATTCGGCAATGGCAGGTTTTGTAGGCGGCGGAGGCCTGGGAGCCATAGCTGTCAATTACGGCTACTACAGATATCAGACAAAAGTGATGCTGATAACTGTTGCACTCCTGGTGCTGATAGTACAGATCTTCCAGGAGGGAGGACTTAAACTGGCATCCTATATAGACAAAAGGATAAAGAGGTAAATACCCGGTATCACCGGATATGAATAAACAAAAGGCAGGGGTATCAATTACATAAGATCCGATACCCGAGAGAGGAGAAGATTATGAAAAAAAGAGTTTTAGGAGTTTTACTTTGTGCGGCGCTTGCCGTGAGCACACTTGCAGGATGTGGTTCATCTGCAACAGTCAGTGATAATTCACAGACAGCAAATGTTGAGGACACACAGGTTCCCACAACTGACCAGGCTGCAGTCGAAGAAGCAAAGACAGATGATCCAGAGGATAAGGTTATAACAGTAGGAGCTACTATCACACCTCATTCGGAGATCCTTTCAGTTGTTGCCGAGAATCTTAAAGAGCAGGGTTATGAACTTAAGATCGTAGAGTATAACGATTATGTTCTTCCCAATACGGCACTTGAAGCAGGCGATCTTGATGCAAACTACTTTCAGCATGTTCCTTACCTTGATGATTTCAATGCTGAGAACGGAACACATATCGTAAGTGCGGCTGCAGTTCATTTTGAACCCATGGGAATATATGCAGGCAAGACTGCAAAGATAGAGGATATCCAAAAGGGTGCATCTGTAGCAGTTCCCAACGATACGACAAACGAGGCAAGAGCACTCCTTCTTCTTGAGGCACAGGGTCTCATAAAGTTAAAAGCTGATGCAGGTATCAAGGCAACCATACTTGATATTGAAGAGAATCCTTATGAGCTTAATATCAAGGAACTCGAGGCAGCTCAGGTTCCAAAGGCTATCCAGGATGTTGACATAGCTGTAGTAAACGGTAACTATGCAATTGAGGCAGGACTTGACGCGGCACTCGTAACAGAGGCATCTGATTCACTTGCAGCTGAAACGTACGGAAACATCATCGCAGTAAGAGAAGGTGAGGAGAACTCAGCAAAGACAAAGGCACTCGTTGATGCGATCCTTACAGACAATGTAAAGGAATACATTGAAAAGACATATTCAGGAGCAGTACTTCCTGTATTCTAAGCTAATATATGATAAAGGGGCCTCGCCTAGATGATTTAATCATCTAAAGCGACAGCCTCTTTCTCTTTTTATGTTTGAATTATTTTGATATAATTAAGAGGCTTGGAATTTAAACATATAAGACATAAGGGAGAAATGATGAAAGAGACCAGACAGAAATTATTAACCGGAGAGAGAGCTTTGTTTGCAAGCCATGATATGAGGGTCGTGGATTGCGAATTTAACGACGGTGAATCACCGCTTAAACACAGCTCTGATATTGAACTCAAAAACTGTCTGTTTGGCTGGAAATATCCTCTGTGGTATTGCAATAACATTTCGGTAGAGGATTGCAGGTGGCTTGAAACTGCCAGGGCAGGCGTATGGTATACGAATAACATATCCGTAAGCAATGCAGATGTACAGGCTCCAAAGAATTTCAGGAGATGCAACGGACTGATCTTGTCTGATGCTTCAATACCAAATGCTGCAGAAACACTCTGGGAATGTAAGAATGTGAAGCTTAATAACGTGACCGCCAAGGGTGATTATTTTGCTATGAATTCTGAAAACATAGAAGCTGAAGGCTTAAAACTTGACGGCAACTATTCATTTGACGGCTGCAAAAATGTCACGGTAAAGAATTCGACACTTATCAGCAAGGATTCGTTCTGGAACTGCGAGAATGTGACAGTGTACGATTCCTATATATCGGGCGAATACCTTGGATGGAATTCAAAGAATCTTACCTTTATCAACTGTACGATAGAAAGCCTCCAGGGAATGTGTTATATAGACAGTCTGGTAATGAAAAACTGTAAGCTTGATAATACAACTTTAGCTTTTGAGTATTCATCGGTTGAAGCAACGATCGATTCAAAGATCGACAGTGTGCTTAATCCGAAGGAAGGTACTATAAAAGCTGAGAGTATAGGTGAACTCATACTTGAGAAAGATCAGATCGATCCGGATAAGACAAATATAATATGTTCGTCAATAGATAAAAAGAGTGACGTTGTGGAGTGGCGCAGATGAGATATGATTTTGATACGGTGATATCCAGAAAAGGAACGGATTCACTCAAGTGGAACGTGAATGATGATGTGCTTCCCATGTGGGTCGCGGATATGGATTTTAAGACCGCTCCGGAGATAATCGAAGTTGTGAACAAAAGAGCCGATCACGGTATCTTCGGATACAGCGAGGTGCCGGATGAGTGGTATGACGCATATATCTCATGGTGGAAGACAAGACATGGGTTTATCATGGATAAAGAGTGGCTCATTTTCTGTACCGGAGTGATACCTGCAATATCAAGCACTGTAAGAAAGCTTACCACACCCAATGAGAATGTGGTCATACAGACACCCGTTTACAACGTATTCTTTAACAGCATATTAAACAACGGATGCCGTGTTTTGGAAAATGAACTCATATATGAAGACGGTGAATACAGGATGGATCTTGATGATCTGGAAAAGAAACTCTCGGATCCTCAGACCACCCTTATGATCCTGTGCAATCCGCAAAATCCTTCGGGAAAGATATGGAACAGGGACACTTTGGAAAAAGTAGGTGATCTTTGCGTTAAGTATAATGTTGCTGTTATCGCTGATGAGATACACTGTGATATAGTGACACCCGGAAAAGAATATGTACCTTTTGCTTCCATATCTACAAACTGCAGGGCATGCAGTATCACATGCATCGCACCCACAAAAGCATTCAATCTGGCTGGGCTTCAGACTGCAGCGGTATGTATACCGAATCAGTTCTTGAGGCATAAGGTATGGAGAGCATTAAACACAGATGAGGTGGCAGAACCCAATGCGTTTGCGATCCCTGCGACTGTGGCCGCATTCACAAAAGGAGGGGACTGGCTTGATCAGATGAATGAGTATGTTGCCGAAAACAGACGCATACTCGAGCAGTATATAAAAGAAAACATTCCTTCTTTAAAGGTGATGCACGGTGAATCTACATATCTGGTATGGGTGGATGTGAGCAAACTCTCAGACAGATTTGAAGGAAAGCCTTCAGGACTGCCGCTTAGCAGAAGGATAGCATCCTTAATAAAAAGAAGTGCGAACCTGTTTATATCCAGAGGAGATATCTACGGAAAAGCGGGATATGAATTTGTACGTATAAACATAGCATGTCCAAGGAGTATGCTGATGGACGGCCTTGACAGATTGAAACGTGGTGTGGAGGCATTATAATTTGTTTTGGTTGTGCAAATACAATATCATAATTTGTACCTGATCATATTGGAAACAATACTGATAGGAGATATAATCTATACAACATCAATCATATGGTGATGCAAACAATGGTCCGTCGGACCGCCACAGAATGAAAGGGGATTAAATATGACACTCGCAGCACTAATTGCAATCTTTTTGGTCATCGCACTGATAATACTTATCATCGTGACCGGTTATGTAAAAGCACCTCCGGATAAGGCTTTTATCATTTCAGGCTGGAAGAAAGAGCCCAAGATCCTGATCGGACGTGCAGGTATCAAATTTCCTTTTCTGGAAAGAAAGGATACTCTGGTACTTAAACAGATAAGCATAGACATAAAGACTAACGGATATGTTCCCACACTTGACTTCATCGGTGTCGATATCGATGCCGTGGCAAAAGTAAGGGTAAAGACAGATCCCGACGGCATCAAGATCGCTATGAAGAACTTCCTTAACATGGATGAGAAGAACATCATAGCAGCCCTTACGGATTCCCTTCAGGGTAACATGCGTGAGATCATCGGTACCGTTAAGTTAAAGGAGCTCAATACCGACAGAAAGAAATTCGGTGACGAGGTTCAGGAAAAGGCACAGAAGGATATGAATGCTCTGGGTATCGAGATCATATCCTGCAACATACAGAAGATCGAGGACGAGAAGGGTCTTATCATTGCTCTCGGTCAGGACAACATGAGCCAGATCCAGAAGGATGCATCTATCGCTAAAGCTCAGGCTGACAAGGATGTTGCAATAGCAGAGGCTGAAGCAAAGCGTCTTGCCAATGAAGCACAGGTTGCAGCCGAAACAGAGATCGCTTCAAAGCAGAATGAACTTCGTATCAAACAGGCAGAACTTAAGCGTGAATCTGATATCAAGCAGGCTGAAGCGGATGCCGCTTATGAGATACAGCAGCAGGAACAGCGTAAGACTATCGAGATCACAACAGCTAATGCAAATATCGCTAAGCAGGAGAGAGAGATCGAACTGAAACGTAAAGACGTTGAAGTAACTGAGCAGACTCTTGAAGCTGAGATCAAGAAGAAAGCTGAGGCTGAGAAGTTCGCAAGACAGCAGAAGGCTGAGGCTGAGCTGTTTGAACGTCAGAGAAAGGCTGAAGCAGAAAAATTCGAGAAAGAAAAAGAAGCTGAGGCCAGAAAGGTCCAGGCTGAAGCGGATCTTTTCGCTAAAGCCCAGGAGGCTGAAGGTATCCGTAAGGTCGGTGAAGCTGAGGCAGCAGCCATTGAGGCTAAAGGTATAGCAGAAGCTGAAGCTTTGGAAAAGAAGGCTGAGGCAATGAAGAAATACGGTCAGGCGGCAATGGTAGAGATGATCGTTAAAGCTCTTCCCGAGATGGCAAGCGCGATCGCTAAACCTCTCGAGAATATTGACAAGGTTACCATCATCGATGGTGGCGGTAACGGTGGTGAGGGCGGCATAGGAAGCGTAGGTTCTTATGTGCCAAATGTTCTTGCAAAGACCATTGAGACAGTCAAAGAGGTGACAGGTCTTGATATCGTTGATATCATGAAAGCAAACACCTATGACGCGAAGGTAAACAGGAACATCAATGTGACGGGACTTAATGGCGAACAGGCTGAGACAGCTGTTATCGCAGGCGCTGTTAAGACTGACGAAGAATAATAAGATAAATACTTACTAGAGAGCGGGTTTCACTTGTTGGAATCCGCTTTTTAGTGTTATAATCTATACTGATATCGTATGTTTGGGGTATAAGAGATACGATACGAAAAAATGAAATGAGGCTATGCTCGATGATTGAAGGGTTATATTATGTTGAAGTAAATGTTTTCTGCGGAGCGGTTATCCTGTTTTTCGGACTTATGTCTTTGCTCTATATGAGCAGGATACAGAAAAAAGTGAGCAGATTTATGATAACGATGAGTTTCATGTATCTTGCCGTTGTCGCATTTGACACTCTTCAATGGAAGACCGGTACTGATGCCATTTCTTTCTATGCAGGCGAGGGAAAACCATGGGGACTCTTAAGTCTTGTTTTCCAGATACTTACGGCGTCCATGTGGCTTGCATATGTTCAAAACAGATCTGTTTATTCTGAAAGAGTCAGAAAAGTCAGTGTGGCCAGTGGCTTTGTCATAGTCATGGGATTTCTGGCATTCTGTCTGTTCTCATATTTTAACAAAGACATAATAACCTCCTGGGAGGAAGCTAACGGTGTTGCAGGTGCTACGGTCAGGGCCATGCAGATCTTTGTTGTGATCTTGTATCTGGTATCCACCATATACGCCATAAACAAATTCATCGGTTCCGACTGGATACAGAAAAGAAGATCTATCGCTGTGCTCGCATTTGCCATTCCGATTATGGCTTTTTCAATCATGCAGATATTGACCGACAGGAATTTCAAGAGCCTTGGATGGATGATAGCATATGTACTCTATCTGTTCATCAGGATGTTTGATATGGGAAGAGCTCAGAACAAGGAACTGGAACACTTCTTAAGGATCATGGATTCCATTAAGGATGAGTATCTGTGCATTTTCTATGTGAATCTGGATGATAACAAGTTTGAGACATATCTTTCCAGTGATATTCTGCGCAATGATTTTGATGAAAAGCTTGGTGAAGGCGAATACGATAAGATGGTCGGAGCATATCTGGAATACAGAGTGTATTCTCCGGATACAGATAAGTTTCGTTCTGCCATGGACGTTAATGCGATCAAGAACCGTCTTAAGAACATAAATGACTTCATATTTGAATACAGAGCATACAAGGAAGGCGAGATCGCCAATTATGAGGCACACTGCTGGAAGATAAAGGATGAAAAGGAAGTTAAGCACATAGTTCTTGGATTCAAGGATGTGAGCGAAAGGAAAAAGCGTGAGTTTGACCTCCATAAGAACGGAACTGTAATGCAGAGCCTCATTGAAGGCTTTGAATATGTCTGCTATATCGACTTTGGTAACGAGACACTTGAGGAATATCATGTATCAAAGGATTTTGATTACTTCTTCAATATAATAGGAGAGCAGGAAGGCTTTAAGAAATTTGACAGTATCTTTAAAAATGGCATGAATGAGAATGAATTCGAAGAATTCAGGGGAAGATTCAACAAGGATACCGTACAGGAAGAACTGGCCGACAACGGTTCCTACAGTGTAGAGTGCAAGATGAACCTTGGAAGGGGATTGCGCTACTATAATGTAAAGGCTCTTGCGGACAAGAAGAATCCCGAGGCTGTCGTTATAGGTATAACTGATGTAAATGAGCAGATAAGGGCAGAGCTTCAGAAGGAAGAAAGAGCAAAGGAAAGAGAATACAGTATACAACTTGAGACTACCATTGCCGAAAGAACGGCTGAGCTTCATGACAAGGCAAAGTCACTAAATCAGATAAATGAGGATATCATAGAGCTTCTCGGTAATATCACCGAAGCAAGGGATGTCGAGAGCGGAGAGCATATAAGAAGAGTCAAAGGATTTACCAACATCCTTGCGAGACATATCATGGAAATGTATCCCGAGTACGGCCTTGATGAAGAGAAGATCGCTCTTATCACCTCGGCAAGTGCTCTTCATGATGTAGGTAAGATCATGATATCTGATTCCATCCTTTTAAAGCCCGGAAGATTTACGCCCGAGGAATTTGAGGTCATGAAGACTCACTGCGAGAACGGTTGCAGGATACTTGAAAAAGCACCCAAGGGCTGGGATGAGAGTTATCTGAGATTCAGTCTCGAAATATGCAAGAATCATCATGAGAAATGGGACGGAAAGGGATATCCTCAGGGACTTAAGGAAGATGAGATACCGATTTCAGCACAGATAGTTTCCATTGCGGACTGCTTTGATGCTCTTACAACAAAGAGAGTATACAAGGATGCATATACGATACAGGATGCATATGACATGATACTTAACGGTGAATGCGGACAGTTCTCACCCAAGATCCTTGAAGCATTCAAATCTGCAAAGGATGAGTTCATAGCCCAGTTTGAGTCCAAGAAAGAATTCTACTCTGCGCGTTCGCTTAATTCACATGCTCTTTCAGATATCAGTATACTGCTTGTTGAGGATAATGAGCTCACAAGAAAGATAACGACAGAGATACTTGAAGAGGAAGGTGCCAAAGTAACGGCTGTCAAGAAAGGTGAAGAGGCGATCGAAGACCTTGAGAACAAGGAAAATATCGATTATGATGCAATACTCATGGATCTTCTGCTTCCGGATATGGACGGATGGGATGTTGCAAGAAAGATAAAAGATATGGATAAGGCGAGAGCCTCAGAGGTTCCGATCATCGCAATATCTTCAAACAGTGATGAGAATATCAAGCAGAAGGCTTTTGAAGCGGGAATGGTCGCTTTTATTCCAAAACCCGTATCCGTATCCTCACTTACAAAGATCCTCATAAAGAGCATGCGCTCGGAGCAGGATTCATTAAAGAAGCGTCTTGAGGAAGTCGTCAAGAGAGCAAACAATGATCCGCTCACGGGTGTAAAGAACATCACTGCATATACCGAGGCCGTAGGTGAACTCACAAGAAGGATCGCCGATAAGGAAGAACCCGAGTTTGCGATAGTTATGTGTGATATAAATCATCTTAAGCTTATAAACGATACTTTCGGTCACAATATGGGTGACAAGTACATAAAGAACTGTTCAAGGCTTATCTGCAAGACCTATGCACACAGCCCCGTATACAGGATAGGCGGAGATGAGTTTGCAGTCATCCTAACAGGTGAGGATTATGCGAAGAGAAACGAGCTTATCGATGATCTGGGAGAGCGTATAGTCAAAGCTGCAGCAGCCGACAGTATTGATAACGGCAAGGCTTCACTGGCAGTCGGTATGTCCGTGTTCAATCCATATACTGACTTCTCTGTTGCGAGCGTTACCAAGAGAGCCGATGATTCCATGTATGTAAACAAGCGTATGATGGAATATGAAGGAAACTATAACTCTTAACTGTATTTGTTGCAGTATTGCATTCATAGCACTGCTGTGATATAGTAATTAAGTTTTGTGAGATTTAGAAAAGGTGATGCTATGATACAGTCAAGAGAAGATGTAAGAAACGTTGCTATAATAGCCCATGTCGATCACGGCAAGACGACACTGGTAGACGAGCTCTTAAAGCAGAGCGGAATATTCAGAGAAAACCAGGAAGTTGCCGAGAGAGTCATGGATTCCAATGATATCGAGAGAGAGCGTGGTATAACGATCCTCTCAAAGAATACGGCGGTAACATATAAGAATACGAAGATCAATATAATAGATACACCCGGACATGCCGATTTCGGCGGTGAGGTTGAACGTGTTCTTAAGATGGTAAACGGTGTAATCCTCGTTGTTGATGCATTCGAGGGTGTTATGCCCCAAACCAAGTTTGTTCTCGGAAAGGCACTTGAACTTAAACTTCCCGTTATCGTATGTATAAATAAGATAGACAGACCCGAAGCAAGACCTCATGAAGTTATTGACGAGGTTCTGGAACTGTTCATGGATCTTGATGCAAGCGAAGAACAGCTTGACTGTCCTTTTGTATTTGCATCGGCAAAAGCCGGAGTGGCAAGCCTTGATGCAGATGAAAAGGGTACCGACATGGTGCCTTTGTTTGAGACAATTCTTGATTATATACCTGCTCCCACGGGTGATCCCGAAAAAGGCACGCAGGTTCTTATAAGTACCATCGATTACAATGAGTATGTCGGCCGTATCGGTGTCGGAAAAGTAGATAACGGTTCTATCAAGGTAAACCAGGATGTTGTGATCGTTAACCACCATGAACCCGACAAGGCAGTCAAGGTAAAGGTCAGCAAGCTCTATGAGTTTGACGGACTTAATAAAGTAGAAGTAAAGGAAGCTTCTATAGGTTCTATAGTTGCGATATCCGGAATAGCGGATATCCATATTGGAGATACTCTCTGTTCACCCGATTCCCCAGATCCGATACCTTTCCAGAAGATATCAGAGCCTACCATAGCCATGAACTTTATGGTAAATGACTCACCTCTTGCAGGTCAGGAAGGCAAATATATCACCTCAAGACATTTAAGAGACAGACTGTTCAGGGAATTGAACACCGATGTATCTTTGAGAGTCGAGGAGACAGACAGCACCGATGTGTTCAAGGTATCCGGAAGAGGAGAACTGCACCTGTCCGTACTTATTGAGAACATGAGACGTGAAGGATACGAATTTGCCGTATCCAAGGCAGAAGTCCTTTACAAATATAATGAAAGAAATCAGAAACAGGAGCCCATGGAGACAGCTTATGTCGATGTTCCCGAGGAGTTTTCGGGAAGTGTTATCCAGAAGCTTTCTTCAAGAAAGGGCGAGCTGCTTGGAATGACTTCCATAAACGGAGGCTATACAAGACTTCAGTTTGCGATCCCCTCAAGAGGCCTTATCGGCTACAGAGGCGAGTTCATGACCGATACAAAGGGTAACGGTATCCTAAACACAAGCTTTGACGGATACGGTCCTTACAAGGGCGATATGATGTACAGAAAGCAGGGTTCTCTTATCGCTTTTGAAGCAGGAGAGGCAATAACCTACGGACTCTACAACGCGCAGGACAGAGGTACGCTGTTCATAGAGCCCGGTGAAAAGGTATATGCCGGAATGGTTGTGGGTCAGACAGGCAAGGCAGAGGATATCGAGATCAATGTCTGCAAGAAGAAGCAGCTGACCAATACACGTAGCTCAAGTGCGGATGAGGCACTGCGTCTTTCACCCAAGAAAGTATTAAGCCTTGAACAGGCACTTGAATTCATAGATACAGACGAGCTTTTGGAGGTCACTCCGCTTAACTTAAGGATCAGAAAGAAGATACTTGACTCTACTTTAAGAAAGCGCGATATGATCAACAGGAAGAATGCCATAGGCTGATTTTTTACTTGAAAATGACTTATTACTGTGATAAACTTTAGTTCGGTCGCAAGACCGACAGGCTGGTGTGTCGGAATGGCAGACGATGCAGACTCAAAATCTGTTGTGGGTAACCACGTGTGGGTTCAAGTCCCACCACCAGCACTTTAAAGGCTCGTTTTTACGAGCTTTTTTTCTATATTGTATTATTTATTGGAGGAAATCATTGGAAGAAGGTCAGATAGTAAAACTGATTATCATAATAGTGCTGATACTGCTGTCTGCTTTCTTTTCTTCAGCCGAAACGGCTCTTTCGACTCTGGGAGATATAAAGGTAAGATCCCTTGTTGAAGAAAAGAAAAGAGGAGCGGGTATCTTAAAGAGCATACTTGAAAACTACAGCAAGATGTTAAGTGCCATTCTTATCGGCAACAACATAGTAAATATCGCAGCTTCGGCGCTTGTCACGCTGTTTACGATGGAGCTGTGGGGGAATGCCGCGATAAGCATAGGCACGGGTATCCTTACCATTGTCGTGCTTTTGTTTGGAGAGATAGTCCCGAAAAACATCGCCAAGATAAAAGCGGAAAAGATGGCTCTTGTTTATGCACCGGTTATCTATGCACTCATGTATGTAATGACACCTGTCATATTCATAGTCGATAAGATAGCTGCATTTATCATGTGGTGCATAAGGATAGATCCCAATGTAAAGAATGCCATAACCGAGGCGGAACTGAGAACTTACGTTGATGCGAGTCATGAGGACGGAGTCATAGAATCCGGAGAGAAGGTCATGATAAACAACGTGTTTGACTTTTCCGATTCGGTGGCAAAGGATATCATGGTCCCGAGGATCGATATGGTCTGCGTGGAGGAGAGTGCCAAGTACGATGAGGTCTTAGAAGTGTTCAAGCAGTATATGTACACCAGGATACCTGTTTATCGTGATGAGCCGGATAACGTTATCGGACTTATAAACGTCAAGGATTTTATCCTTGTTGAGGATAAGAGAGCATTTGCGATATCGGATATCTTAAGAGAGACCTATTACACCTACGAATACAAAAAGACGGCCGATCTTTTGATGGAACTTAGAAAGACTCCGTTTTCAATGGCATTTGTGCTCAGTGAGTACGGTGTATGTGTCGGTATGGTGACACTTGAAGATCTGCTCGAAGAGATAGTCGGTGAGATAAGAGACGAATATGATGCTGATGAGGAAGAGTTCTTTAAAAAGGTTGAGAAGAATGCTTATCTTATCGATGCTTCCAGAAAGATAGACGATGTCAATGACGAGCTGGGCCTTAAGCTTGACAGTGAGGATTATGATTCGATAGGCGGTCTGGTAATAGAGATACTTGACCGTATGCCTGAAAGAGGAGATGAGGTCGTTACAAAAGACGGTATCAGGATAAAAGTCCAGTCGATCGATGAAAACAGGATAAAGAAGGTACTTCTGAGAATACCTGAAGAGCAATAAATCAGTTGATTATATGATTATTTTATGTTATAGTGTTAAAGATTGTTAATGGCAAACCATAGGGTTTCATTCAGGAGGTTTATATTTTATGAAGCACATCAAGACTTTGGTAACTAGAAATCTTAAAGAGTCTATGAAGAAGGGTGGATGCGGTGAATGCCAGACTTCTTGCCAGTCAGCTTGTAAGACAAGTTGTACGGTTGGAAACCAGAGCTGTGAGAAGATGAAATAATTTAATGTTTTTTATTTGCTAAGATCATTCAAACTCGAAGTCACAGGACGGCTTCGAGTTTGTTTTGGGTTGAGGTTTTTATGATCCATCAATATAAGAATAACGGATACAATATCGTACTGGATGTGAACAGCGGATCTGTTCACGTGGTTGACGATTGTGTATATGATATGGTACCTCTTTTAGAGGCCATAGTTAAGTCCGGTATCACCGGAGAGACTGCCATAGAGGCAGTATGCATGGCATGCGAGAACATGCCTTACAGCTCATCGGAGATTAGAGAGGCTGTCACGGAGCTGCTTGAGCTATATGAAGCAGGACAGCTTTATACGGATGATATTTATGAGAATTATATAATCGATTTTAAAAAGAGACAGACAGTGGTCAAGGCTTTGTGTCTTCATGTTGCACATGACTGCAACCTTGCATGCAAATACTGCTTTGCCGAGGAAGGCGAATATCATGGCAGAAGAGCGATAATGAGTCTTGAAACGGGAAAGAAAGCTCTGGATTTTTTAGTTGCCAATTCCGGCAGCCGTGTAAATCTCGAGGTTGATTTCTTCGGAGGAGAGCCTCTTCTTAACTGGGATGTGGTAAAGCAGCTTGTTGAATACGGCAGAAGTCTTGAAGAACCCAATAATAAGAAGTTCAGATTCACTTTAACGACTAACGGCGTCCTTTTAAATGATGAGATCATTGAGTTTGCGAACAAGGAAATGTCAAACGTCGTGTTAAGCATTGACGGAAGAAAAGAAGTCAATGATGCGATGAGGCCTTTCAGAGGCGGACATGGAAGCTATGATGTCATAGTCGACAAGTTTAAAAAGGTCGCAGAGAGCAGAAATCAGAACAATTACTATGTGAGAGGCACATACACTCATAACAACATAGATTTTTCAGAGGATGTAAAGCATCTGGCCGATCTTGGCTTTGAGCAGATCTCGGTTGAGCCTGTTGTGGCATCACCGTCTGACAGTTATGCATTAAGGCCTGAGGACATTCCGACTCTGCTTTCTCAGTATGATGAGCTGGCAAAAGACATAATAGAAAGAAGAAAAGCCGGAAAAGGTATTAATTTTTTCCATTTTATGATAGACTTAAGCGGTGGTCCCTGTGTGGCAAAGAGATTAAGCGGATGCGGTTCCGGAACAGAGTATCTGGCGATCACACCGTGGGGAGATATCTATCCCTGCCATCAGTTCGTCGGCAATGAAGATTTCCTTATGGGTAATGTCGATGAAGGCATATTAAGGACAGACATTCAGGATGAGTTCAAGACCTGTAATGTATATGCCAAGGAAAAATGTAAAGAATGCTTTGCAAAGTTTTACTGCAGCGGCGGATGTGCTGCCAATGCATATAATTTTGAAGGTGATATCAATGGCACATATGAAGCCGGATGCGAATTACAGCGCAAAAGGATAGAATGTGCGATCATGATAAAGGCGGCTTTGGCCGAATGGGAGGAAGAGAACAATGAGTAAGAGAAACGGTGTCATAACATTACTTGTTATGTTGGCACTACTGGCAGGCGGAATATATGTAAGTATATTCGGTATGGATGCCAAAGGTTCAGGCAGTGCTGCCAATATAAAGCAGGGCCTTGATCTTGCAGGCGGTGTGAGTATCACATATCAGGCTGTAGGTGAGACAGAGCCCAGCAAGGAAGATATGGCAGACACTATCTACAAGCTTCAAAAGAGAGTAGAAGGATATTCGACTGAGGCTCAGGTATATCAGGAAGGTTCTGATCGTATCAATATAGAGATCCCCGGTGTATCCGATGCAAACGCAGTACTTGAAGAGCTGGGTAAGCCCGGTTCACTGTTCTTCACGGATAAGGACGGAAACCAGATCCTTTCCGGAACAGATGTGGCAGATGCTCAGGCAGGATATCAGAAAGACAGCATGAACAACCAGGAAGTTGTTGTTCAGCTTACTTTTACACCTGAAGGAACAAAGGCATTCGCTGATGCGACGACCAAAGCTGTTGCAAATCACGATGTCATCTATATCATATACGACGGCGAGATCGTAAGTGCACCTGCCGTTCAGGCAGCCATCACGGACGGAAGAGCTATCATAACAGGAAGCAATACATTTGAAGAAGCTGAAAGACTTGCTTCAACGATCCGTATCGGTGGACTTAAACTCGAACTTGAGGAATTAAGAAGTAATGTTGTAGGAGCACAGCTTGGTGCCGAGGCTATAAAGACAAGCCTTTATGCCGCTGCTATCGGTTTTGGTATCGTTGCGTTATTCATGATAGTAATATACTTCATACCCGGTCTTGCATCGGTCATCGCTCTTGCGATATATGTATGTCTCATGATCTTAATGCTCAATGCATTTGAGGTAACACTTACACTGCCCGGTATCGCAGGTATAATCCTTTCGATCGGTATGGCGGTAGATGCGAACGTTATCATATTCGCACGTATAAGAGAAGAGATAGCAACAGGAAAGACTGTAAGTTCTTCCATAAAGATAGGTTTCCAGAAGGCACTTTCAGCTATCCTTGACGGTAATATAACAACCCTTATAGCAGCTATAGTACTCGGAGCCATGGGTACAGGTTCAATAAAGGGATTTGCCCAGACTCTTGGTCTTGGTATCGTGATCTCTATGTTCACGGCACTTGTTATCAGTAAACTTATACTTAATGCCTTTTATGCACTCGGCATCAAGGATGAGAAGTTTTACGGCAAGGCAAAAGAAAGAAAACAGGTTGATTTCCTTTCAAAGAAGGTTATCTTCATTATCATATCACTGGTATGCATCATATCAGGATTCGTATTCATGGGACTTAACAGCAACTCAACCGGAGATATCTTAAACTACTCGCTTGAGTTTAAGGGCGGTACCTCTACAAACGTAACATTCAATGAGGACTATAACCTTGCAGATATCGACGGAAAGATCATCCCTGTAATATCTTCTGCAATAGGCGGCGGAAATGTTCAGGCACAGAAGGTTCAGGGTTCCAACGAAGTTATCTTTAAGACATCAACACTTGATGTTTCCCAGAGAGAGGCCATGCAGTCAGCTCTGGTAAGCAACTTCGGTGTGGATGCACAGAAGATAACCGCAGAATCGATATCTTCAACGATCTCTAACGAGATGAGAAGCGATGCGATCGTGGCTGTCATTGTTGCGACTATCTGTATGCTGATCTATATCTGGTTCAGATTCAAGGATATCAGATTTGCTGCAAGTTCGGTCCTTGCCCTTTGTCACGACGTACTTGTTGTACTTGCTTTCTATGCGGCAGCAAAGATAAGCGTAGGTTCAACATTCATTGCATGTATGCTTACCATAGTAGGTTATTCGATAAATGCGACGATCGTTATCTTCGACAGAATAAGAGAGAGCCTTGCTGTCATGGGTAAGAAGGACAACTTAAAGGATCTTGTCAACAGATGTATCAACCAGACACTTTCAAGAAGTATCTTCACTTCATTTACGACATTTGTCATGGTAGCTGCTCTGTATGTATTCGGAGTAACAAGTATCAAAGAATTTGCACTTCCTTTGATGGTAGGTATTCTTGTTGGTACATACTCTTCAGTATGTCTCACAGGTGCTATGTGGTATATCTTCAGAACGAAGTTTGCCAAGAAGGAAGACAAAGGTGCTTCAAAGAAGTGATTATCAGATGATTAAAGGATGAGCTTGTTTGCTCATCCTTTTTTTAAAGGTGAAAATATGGCAAATTGGATGGTTGCGGGTAAAAAATGTGATTTCAAACAGATAGGAGACCAGCTGGGGATAGACCAGGTGGTCGTAAGGATCATGCGCAACAGGGGACTTACGGATGCTAAGCAGATGAAGAGCTTTCTGTATGGCGGTGATGAGTCGATACACAGTTATGAGTCTTTAAAAGATATTGACAAGGCGGTTGACATAATACTTGAAAAGATCGATGAAGGCGCAAAGATCAGAATAATAGGTGATTATGACGTTGACGGAATTATGTCAACCTACATTCTATGGAAAGGTCTTACAGTATGCAATGCCGATGTCGATACCGTCATACCTCACAGAGTTAAGGACGGATACGGGATAAGCGAGAGCCTTATAGATGAGGCGTTCGCTGACGGTATAGATACCATCATAACCTGTGACAACGGGATAGCTGCCGTTGATGCGTTTGATCATGCCCTTGAATACGGCATGACCTGTGTGATAACGGATCATCATGAGATCCCTTTTAAAGAGGAGAACGGAAAGAGGGAGTACATACTTCCCAGTGTACCCGCGATAGTCGACCCGAAACAGGAAGACTGTCAGTACCCGTATAAGAATATATGCGGAGCCGTAGTGGCTCTCAGAGTGATAGAAGCGCTGTTTGATGCGCTGGGTGAGGACTTAAGCAGGCTGGATGAGCTTAAAGAACTGGCAGGCTTTGCGACCGTATGCGATGTGATGGAACTTAAAGATGAGAACAGGGTCATGGTAAAGAATACCTTAAAGAACCTGTCAAAGAGCCTTAATACGGGAATGAGAGCTCTTGTAAGGGTATGCGATCTTGAAGGAAAGGCAATTAGTGCCTATGCTATCGGATTCATCCTAGGACCGTGTATAAATGCTACGGGGAGACTTGACAGTGCGAATCTTTCCCTCGACCTTTTAAAATGCAACAACATAGAGGATGCGATCGTAATAGCAAACAGGCTCAAGAAATTCAACGAGAACAGGAAAGAGCTGACCGTTAAAGGAACTTTGATGGCCGAATATCATATAGCGGAAAACAAAGTTGATAAAGACAGGGTCATGGTCGTATATGTACCTGATCTTCATGAGAGTCTTGCGGGGATAGTCGCCGGAAGGCTCAAAGAGAAGTATAACAAGCCTGTTTTCGTTATAACAGACGGTGAGGAAGGCTGCAAAGGATCCGCTAGGAGCATACCCGCTTATCATATATATGAAGCCATGTCAAAGATAGGCGATGTGTTCACCAAATTCGGCGGACATGCCATGGCTGCGGGATTCTCAATTGAAAAAAACAGGATAGAAGAGTTTAAGAAAAGGATAAACGAGACATGTGAGCTTACCGATGGGGATTATGAGGAGAATATCGTAATAGACGTACCGATGCCCATGAGCTACGTTACGGAAAAGCTTGTTGAACAGCTTTCTGTTTTAGAACCCTGGGGGCAGGGAAATGAAAAGCCTGTATTTGCCCAGAAGGATGTTGAGCTCATATCATGCAAGCTGATGGGGAAGACTTCAGATATGGCAAAGTTCAATGCGCGTACTCCGGACGGAGTCAATGTCGAACTGGTCCTGTTCAGAAACTCGGAAAAGATGTTAAAAGCCATTGATGCAAAATACGGTGAAAAGACCTCAGAAAAGCTTTTTAACTCCAAGGCAAACGGGATCCTTATGGATGTTATATATTATCCGTCGATAAATGAATATATGGGAAGGAAAAATCTTCAGTTTGTCATAGGGGATTACAGATAGGCTTTATAAAGAAAAGTTTATAAAACGAACACAGAATGAACACAATTTACTGATATATTAGCATTACAGATAGTTGAGAGTTCACTATCTCCCCCTCATAAGAAACGAAAACGCCAGGGTTTTACTCTGGCGTTTTTGTTATGCTTCTTTGCCAAAGGTAACGAATATGCTATACTATATTGATATGATTTTTAAGGAGGTTTTGTCATGTATGCCAAAGTAATAATAGACATAAGTGTTGAAAGCCTCGACCGTCCTTTTACATATCATATACCTGACAGACTTGTTAAAGGATGTCATCCCGGAACAAGGGTGACGGTTCCTTTCGGGAAGAGCAACAGGCTGATCCAGGGATACATACTGGAGATAACGTCTAATACAAACATAAAGGGTGTTCAGATAAAGGATATCACCGATATAGTGGTGGAACAGTCTGCAACACAGGGAAGACTGATAGAACTTGCGGCATTCATAAAGGAACAGTACGGATCGACCATGAATACCGCATTAAAGACCGTACTTCCGATAAAGAAGGCATATAAACCAAAAGAGAAGAAGACCATTGAGGCAGCATGTGACCAGGATGTGCTGACTGATGCATATTCGCAGGCACTCAGAAAAAAACAGTCCGCGAAGGTAAGGCTTCTTAAGGAACTGCTTGAAGAAGAGGTGCTTGATCACAGTCTTGTTACCGGTAAGCTCGGGGTTTCTTCGGCAACTCTTTCGGGACTTGAAAGAAGCGGGATAATAAAGATAGTATCCGAGAACTATTTCAGAAATCCCGTAGTCATAAACAAGAGCAGTGAACAGGATATAGTCCTTAATGATACGCAGCTTGGTATCCTTAATGAGTTTAAAGAGGATATCGATAATGATATCCATAAAACTTACCTGCTCCACGGTGTTACGGGAAGCGGAAAGACCGTTACATACATTAGCCTCATAAAAGAAGTTGTTAAAAGAAAACGCCAGGTAGTCGTTCTGATACCTGAGATAGCGCTTACATATCAGACTCTAAAGAGGTTTTATCATTACTTCAGAGAGAGGGTATCCGTACTTAATTCCTCGTTATCGGCAGGCGAGAAGTATGATCAGTGCGAGAGAGCAAAACGAGGTGAGATCGATGTGATCATCGGCCCCCGATCGGCTCTTTTCACCCCTTTTCCTGATATAGGGCTTATAGTCATAGATGAGGAGCATGAGAATTCCTACAAATCAGAGAGCATGCCCAGATATCATGCAAGAGAAGTTGCATTAAAGCTTGCTGAGCTTCATAATGCGAGTGTGGTGCTTGGAAGTGCGACACCTTCCATAGAATCGTATCACAGGGCGATACAGGGTGAATACAGACTCTGGACCATGGAAAAGAGAGCCACGGGAGCTGAGCTTTCCAAAACGCTGATAGTAGATATGAGGGAGGAATTAAAAGAGGGAAACAAGTCCATCTTCAGCAATGCACTAAAGCGCGGTATCAAAGACAGGCTTGATAAGAACGAGCAGGTGATGCTCTTTTTAAACAGACGCGGATATGCAGGCTTTGTCTCATGCCGTTCATGCGGGGTTGTAATGAGGTGTCCTCATTGTGATGTTTCCTTATCGGAGCATCTTTCAACGGGAAAACTGGTATGTCATTACTGCGGATATGAAGAGAAAAGACATAAGGTATGTCCCAAATGCGGATCAAAATATCTGCTTGGTTTCAAGGCTGGTACGGAGCAGATAGAACAAGAGGTAAAAAAGCTCTTTCCGGAAGCATCTACTTCAAGACTTGATGCGGATACGACCAGACAGAAAGGGAGCCTTGAAAAGATCCTTGAGGACTTCCTTGAAAAGAAGACAAACGTCCTTATAGGGACACAGATGATCGTCAAAGGCCATGACTTTCCAGATGTTACACTTGTCGGGATAGTGGCAGCGGATATGTCGCTTGCTCTCAATGATTACAGGGCAGGAGAAAGAACGTTCCAGCTCATAACACAGGCATGCGGAAGAGCGGGGCGAGGAGACAAGAGCGGAGAGACGATTATTCAGACATATCAGCCGGACAATTATGCCATAGTATGTTCGGCGGCACAGGACTATAAAGCGTTTTATGAGGAAGAGATACTCTACAGGCAGCTGGCGGGATATCCTCCCGCATGTGACATACTTGCAGTAATGGTCACATCTTCCGATAAGAACCTAGCGGGAAAAACCTGTGAGGCAATGGCGGACTATATCATTAAAAACGATCCCGATGTATCGGTCATAGGACCGGGTAAAGCAGGGATAGGAAGAATAAATGATATATACAGATTTGTATTTTATATAAAGAGCAGTGACTCAAATTTACTTATCAGATGCAAGGATGAACTGGAGGAAGGCATAAATCCCTTAAGCAATATTCAGGTATTTTTTGACTTCAATCCTATGAATCCGATCTGATGCAGACAGTAGTCAGAAAGGGGTAATGTTGTGGCTATAAGAAATATAAGAATGTTCGGTGATCCCGTTCTTGAGAAAGTATGTAAGGAAGTAAGAGAAGTAACACCGCGTACGATGGAACTGATAGACGATATGTTTGAGACCATGTATGATGCGAACGGAGTAGGACTCGCTGCTCCGCAGGTCGGTGTCCTAAAAAGGATCTGTGTCATCGATGTGACCTATGAGGATCCGATACTTCTGATCAATCCCAGAGTGCTTGAAACGAGCGGTGAGCAGACAGGTTCCGAAGGATGTTTGAGCCTTCCCGGGAAATGCGGTGATGTTACAAGACCAAACTATGTCAAGGTTGAATACTATGATGAGAACATGGAGAAGCAGATAATAGAGGGAACAGAGCTTCTTGCAAGAGCACTGCTCCATGAGATCGATCATCTTGACGGTCATCTGTATTCGGAGAAGGTCATCGGTGAGATCAGAAACGTTGGTGAAGAGAACGAGGATAAAGAAGAGGAAGAATAGAGAGGACAGATATGCGTATCGTTTTCATGGGAACCCCCGACTTTGCCGAAACAGCACTTGAGGCACTTATAAAAGCGGGACATGATATAGTACTTGTTGTCACACAGCCCGACAAGCCGAAGGGCAGAAGCGGACAGCTTCAGATGTCAGAGGTAAAGGCATGTGCGATAAAACATGATATACCGGTATTTCAGCCGGCAAAAATAAGAGAAGAAGAAAATGTCGAATATCTGAAAAGATATGATGCGGATATATATGTTGTTGCCGCTTTCGGACAGATCGTCTCTCAGGAGATACTCGATATACCCAGATACGGATGCGTCAATATACATGCATCCCTGCTGCCCAAATACAGAGGCGCGGCACCCATACAGCAGGCAATACTTGATGGTGAGAAGGTAACAGGCGTAACTATCCAGCAGATGAACATCGGAGTGGATACGGGAGCCATCCTTACACAGAAGGAATATGAGATAGCCGATGACGAGACGGGCGGAAGCCTGTTTGAAAAGCTTTCCCATATGGGAGCCGAGCTTATAGTTGAGACCCTTGATCTTATAAGCAGAGGAGAAGTCAATCCTGTGCTCCAGGATGAGACCAAGGCCACCAAGTGCGGCAAGATCAAAAAGGATATGGGAAAGATCGACTGGGCTAATGATGCCGCTGTCATAGAAAGATATGTGAGAGGACTGAATCCGTGGCCGTCTGCATATACAACACTTGACGGCAAGCAGCTTAAGATATGGAGAGCAAAGGCGATAAAAGAAGTTTATGAGAATCCCGGAAGCGTTATCGATGTGAAGAAGAACAGCTTCACGGTAGCATGCGGCAAGGGAGCTCTTGAGATATTCGAATTACAGCTTGAAGGGAAAAAACGCATGGAAACAGGTGCATTCCTTTTAGGTTATAAGATTTTAGCGGGTGATCGTTTTGAGTGACAGGATAAATGTTAGGGAAGTGATACTGGAGATGCTGATGGATGTAAACAGAAACAACACCTTCAGTCATATCCTTTTAAAGAATGTACTTGACAAATACAATTATCTTGAGGAACAGGACAAGGCATTTATAAAGAGAGTCTTTGAGGGAACCCTTGAAAGAGAGATCACGATCGATCACGTGATAAACACATATTCAAAAGTTCCTGCGGAGAAGATGAAACCTCTGATCAGAAGCCTTATCAGAATGAGTGTATACCAGATACTCTATATGGACCGTGTACCTGACAGCGCTGCGATCAATGAGGCTGTAAAGCTTGCGAAAAAGCGCAAGTTTTCATCTTTGTCGGGATTTGTAAACGGCGTGCTCAGAACTGTTTCAAGAGAAAAGGAAAACTGCCTTAAGTCCGATGAACTCAGTGTCAGATATTCGGCAAACGAACTTCTTGTTGAAAGCTTAAGAGAGGATTACGGAGACGAGAAAGCTGCGGATATACTTGAACACAGTCTGAAAGAAAGACATCTTACTGTAAGGATAAGAGAAGAGCTTTATAAAAGCGATATAGATGAGATACTCGATGAGTGGGAGAAAGAAGGCATAGAATTCAGATGCCTTTTGGAACCTTCATATGCCTATGAACTCAAAAACACGGGAGATCTTGAAAGACTTGACTGTTTTAAGCGCGGACTGTACACGGTAATGGATGCTTCGAGCATGCTTGTCTGCGAAAATGCCCATATAAAAGAGGGCGATATCGTACTTGATGTGTGTGCGGCTCCCGGAGGGAAATGCCTTCATGCGGTGAGCAAGGGGGCACAGGTCGAGGCAAGAGATGTCTCGGAGTATAAAGTATCTCTTATAGAAGAGAATATAAAAAGACTTAATGCAAAGAACATAACGGTCAAGGTATGGGATGCAACGGATCCTGATGAGAGTATAAAAGATTATGCAGATGTTGTTATCGCGGATGTACCGTGTTCGGGATTCGGAGTCATAAGCAAGAAACCCGATATCAAGAACAATATATCGAAAGACGGACTGGATTCCATCGTAGAACTCCAGAGAAAGATAATAGACAATGTGTGTCACTATGTTAAACCCGGAGGCGTACTGATGTATTCGACATGTACGTTAAGAAAAGCTGAGAACGAGGATCAGGTGGCATATATAGTAAAGAATCATCACTTTGAACAGGAATTTGTTAAGACTGTATTTCCGGATGAGGATCATGACGGATTCTTTATAGCGAGGCTCAAGAGAATTGGTTGACATAAAATCACTAACAAAAGAAGAACTTGAAGAGGAATTCCTCAAAAAAGAGCTGAAGAGATTCAGGGCAGGTCAGGTATATGACTGGATGCATGTCAAACTCGTAAGATCGTTTGATGAGATGACTAATATTTCAAAGGATCTGAGAGAAAGACTCGCTTCAGAGTATGAGTTTACTTCTTTAAGAGTTGAAAGAGCCCAGGAATCGGCTCTTGACGGTACAATAAAATTTCTTTTTGAGCTTGCTGACAAAAACTATGTCGAGAGTGTGTTCATGAGATACAAACACGGTAACAGTGTCTGCATATCAAGTCAGGTGGGATGCAGGATGGGATGCAGATTCTGTGCTTCGACGATAGACGGATGCGAGAGAGATCTTCTGCCTTCGGAGATGCTTGATCAGATATATGCGATATCGCGGTATACGGGCGAGAGGATATCGAATGTTGTCGTTATGGGCATGGGTGAACCGCTCGATAACTATGACAATCTGATCAGGTTTGTAAAGCTTTTGACTGATGAGAATGGACTGAACATAAGCGGAAGGAACATAACGGTCTCAACCTGCGGACTGGTACCTAAGATGAAGATGCTTGCCAATGAGAAACTGACTCTTACTCTGGCGCTCAGTCTTCATGCGGTGACCGATGAAAAAAGAAGACAGCTGATGCCGATCGCAAACACCTATTCCATAGAAGAGCTGATGGAGGCGTGTGCATATTATTTTGAAAAGACAGGCAGAAGGATAAGCTTTGAATACAGTCTTGTGGCAGGGGTAAATGATACGCCGGATGACCTGGAGGGATTGACAAAGCTTGCTTCACGCGTAAAGGCACATGTCAATCTGATACCCGTAAATCCCATAAAAGAGCGTGATTTCAGGCGCGGGAGCAGGGAAGCGATCATTGCATTTAAAAATAAACTTGAAAAAAATGGAATAAATGTTACTATAAGAAGGGAAATGGGACAGGACATAGACGGTGCCTGTGGACAATTAAGAAGACGTAAGCTTACTGAAGAGTAGATTTTCGGTAAACTTACTTTTGTTGCGTCTTAATATATAAAACGGTGAGAAATATGCTTAAGACTTTTTCGATAACCGATATCGGTAAGAGAAGAAAACTTAATCAGGACTATGTATACACATCAGAGATGCCGGTTGGTCATCTCGAGAATCTTTTTCTCGTAGCAGACGGTATGGGCGGTCACAACGCCGGGGATTATGCATCCAGATATACCATAGAGACCATAGTAGACGAGATAAGCAAGTCTGAAGATGAATCGCCTGTTTTTGTATTGGAAAAGGCGATAAAGAGTGCAAACGCACTTATCAGAAGAAAATCCGAAGAAGAAACAGAACTTAACGGTATGGGAACGACTGTCGTAGCAGCCACTATAAAGGGAGACAAACTCTGCGTGGCAAATGTGGGCGACAGCAGACTGTACATTATCAATAACAGAGAGATCAAACAGATCACCAGAGATCACTCGCTTGTTGAGGAGATGGTGAGAATGGGAGGTCTCAAGAGAGAGATGGCGAGAAACCATCCAGACAAAAACATCATAACCAGGGCTATAGGGGCGTTGGATGATGTTGATGTGGACTTTTTTGAGGTTAAACTTAACAAGGGTGATACCATACTCATGTGCTCCGACGGACTCAGCAACATGATTGAGGACGAGGAGATACGTATGATCATGCAGGGACAGAGAGATATCGTCGAGAAGGCTGAAAGCCTTGTAAAGGCTGCCAATAACAATGGCGGAAAAGACAATATCGCTGTAGTTCTTGTTGAGCCCTTTGCAGAGGATAAGAGTAGATGATAAAGATCGGAATGACACTGGGTGATCGTTACGAGATCCTGGAGAAGATAGGAACCGGCGGAATGTCGGATGTATATAAAGCCAAAGACGGCAAGTTAAACAGATTTGTTGCCGTTAAGGTCCTTAAGCAGGAATTCGCCGAGAATGCCAATTTCGTTTCCAAGTTTAAGACCGAGGCGCAGGCTGCCGCAGGCATGATGCATCCCAATATCGTAAATGTATACGATGTAGGAGAAGAAGGCGGCACCCATTATATCGTTATGGAGCTTGTTGAGGGTATCACTCTCAAGAAGTATATCGAAAAAAAAGCAAGGCTTTCAATAAAGGAGACCATAAGTATAGCCATACAGGTTTCCATGGGTATAGAAGCGGCTCATAACAATCATATCATCCACAGGGATATCAAACCGCAGAATATCATGATATCCAAGGAAGGTAAGGTTAAGGTCACCGACTTCGGTATTGCAAAGGCTGTAAGTTCGAATACGATAACCAGCAACGTGATGGGATCTGTTCATTACACCTCTCCGGAACAGGCAAGAGGCGGTTTCTCTGATGAGAAGAGTGATATATACAGTCTGGGTATAACAATGTTTGAGATGCTCACGGGAAGGGTTCCGTTTAACGGCGAGACCACCGTTGCCATAGCTATCAAACATATTCAGGAGCCCATGCCTTCTCCCAGAGAATATGTGGCTGAGATACCGATAAGCGTTGAACAGATAGTGTTCAAGTGTACTCAGAAGAGCCCTGACAGAAGATATCAGAGCATGTCGGAACTCATAACGGATCTGAAAAAATCCCTTATGAAACCCGATGAGGATTTTGTTAAGATAGTCGATCCGGACGATGATGCCGCTACAAAGATGGTATCTGAGACCGAGATGAGAGAGATAAAGAGCAAGACCGAGAGGATAGCTGTCGATGACATCAGGATGCGTACTCCGGAAAAGAGTACCGATGCACCCGTAAGAAAGAAGAATCCCAAGCAAAAGACTTCCAAGAGTGCAAAACAGGTAGCTGCAAAGAATGCTAAGGCCGCAGCTCAGAAGAATGCTTCCAAGGCACAGAGGTCTTCGCAGAACAAGAGGAGACCCGACAGTATAAGGCCTCAGGACAAGAGAAGAAAACAGCCTAAGGTTCAGGATCCGGAAGAGCAGGATGAGTTTATGGAGAAGCTGACCACTGTATTAGCGGTCATAGCTGCTCTAGTTATAGGAATACTGGTGATCTTCTTTGTGGGAAGACACTTCGGACTGTTTGAGTTTGGTACGGACAGCGATGTCACCGATGAGATAGAGAATCTCCCCGTGGTTACGGATACTCCTGCAGTAGAGACTAAAGACGATGATGATGCGGGAAAACTGGAAGTTCCCAATGTTATAAACATGTCCTATGCCCAGGCAGTAGCGACACTCAACAACAAAGGCTTTAAGACCATTGAAAAAGTGCAGGTTTCATCTAGCACCGTTGAAAAGGGAAATGTTGCTGAGCAGACACCTGCGGCAGGCTCAAAGGCAGATAAGCAGGATACCATTGTACTCGCGGTAAGCACAGGCGCAGAGGTCATACAGGTTAAGGTTCCCAGTGTCATTGGTATGTCTGAGATGGATGCTACTGCAGTGCTGATAGAGCATGGACTTCAGGTCGGTGCCGTTACGGAAGCGACGGATCCCGATACCAATCTCATAGACAAGGTCTGCTATCAGTCATATGCGGCAGATGTAACTGTTGAGAGCGGAACAAAGGTGGATCTGAGGATCAGTACTGGTACTGGCGAGAAGGTATACTTCTATGTCGGTAATATCGAGAGCCCTGGAAGCGAGGACAGCGAGTATGCACCCGGAAGCGAGGCTACTGTCATTCTGTCTACTCTTGAGGGTATTGAGTTAAAGAGAGAGACTGTTACTTCATTCCCGGTATCAATGAATATCACTGGAATAACAGGAAGCGGTGACGGAGTCATCACTATCATTTACAATGTGACGATCCCGGGAACGACTTCTACGGATGCGGATGGAAATATCGTCACATCCGAAGCTTCCACCGAAGAGAGAACTGTCAGAAGATCCGTTAAGTTCCAAGAGGAATAGCATATACATGCAGGGAAAGATAATAAAGGGTATAGCCGGGTTTTATTATGTACATACCGGCGATCATATATATGAGTGTAAGGCCAAAGGCGTCTTCAGAAAGAATAACGAGAAGCCTCTTGTCGGTGATGACTGTCTCATAGATATCATCGATGAGGAAGGCAAGATCGGGAACATAAGCCTGATACTGGAGAGGAAAAACAGTCTTATACGTCCAAATGTGGCTAATGTCGATCAGGCATTAGTCATATTTGCATCTGTGAAACCTGAACCGAATTTCAATCTTCTGGACAGGTTTCTTATTCTTATGAAGCAGAATGATATACCGTGTATCATAGCGTTCAATAAAACCGATCTTGCAACGGATAATAAACTCAAAGAGATAAAAGAGATCTATTCGGGCTTAGGACACAGAGTGCTTTTCACATCTGCAAAGACCGGTGAGGGAATAGATGAGCTCAAAGGTCTTTTGGCCGGAAAGACAACAACGGTTGCGGGACCAAGCGGTGTGGGCAAATCGACTCTGATAAATCTTATCCAGTCGCAAAAAGAAGTTGAGACGGGAGAGATATCAGAAAAGATAGACAGGGGAAAGCATACAACGCGTCACAGCGAGCTGATCGCAATCGATGAGACCTCATATATCTTTGATACACCCGGATTCTCATCACTGAGCTTATTTGATGTCACGAGTGCTGATCTTAAGAACTATTACGATGAATTCACCCCTTTTGAGAGCGAATGCAGATATGATGACTGCGTTCATCAAAACGAGCCGGTATGCGGCGTTAAAGCAGCTGTAGATGACGGTAAGATAAGCAGAGTCAGATATGAGAACTATCTGCTGCTTTTAAAAGAATGCGAAGAGAGTCAAAAACGTTTCAAATAGTATCTGACAGGGTTGTAAATATCACGGAATCTGATAAAATTAGTTAATGTGGTCTGTAGTGTCTTAGGACCTGATAAGAGAGGAGATAAAATGAAAATAATAGTTACGGGCGGAGCCGGTTTCATAGGCAGTAATTTTGTTTTTCATATGTTAAACAAATATCCCGATTACAGGATAATATGTCTTGATTGTCTTACATATGCAGGAAATATGTCTACACTTGCACCTGTTATGGACAATCCCAATTTCAGATTTGTAAAGGAAAGCATAACGGACAGAGAGGCGGTTGAGAAGCTTTTTGAGGAAGAGCATCCCGATATGGTTGTCAACTTTGCCGCTGAGAGTCATGTTGACCGTTCTATAGAGAATCCCGGTGTTTTTCTTGATACCAACATAATGGGTACAGCAGTGCTTATGGATGCCTGCAGAAAGTACGGTATAAAGAGATACCATCAGGTATCTACCGATGAGGTTTACGGAGATCTGCCTCTTGACAGACCCGATCTGTTCTTTACGGAAGAAACTCCGATACATACGAGCAGTCCATACAGTTCTTCAAAGGCAGGTGCTGATCTTCTTGTACTTGCTTACCACAGAACATACGGACTTCCGGTAAGCATCAGTCGATGCTCAAACAACTACGGACCGTATCATTTTCCGGAGAAGCTCATTCCTCTTATGATAATCAATGCTCTTCATGACAAACCGCTTCCGGTTTACGGAGAAGGCATAAATGTAAGAGACTGGCTCTATGTTGAAGATCACTGCAAGGCTATCGATCTTGTTATTCATAAAGGAAGAGTCGGTGAGGTATATAACATCGGCGGACATAACGAGATGAAGAATATCGATATAGTCAAGCTCATATGCAAGGAGCTTGGCAAACCCGAGAGCCTTATCACATATGTCACAGACAGAAAAGGTCATGACATGCGTTATGCTATAGATCCTACCAAGATACATAATGAACTCGGATGGCTGCCGGAGACAAAGTTCGCTGACGGCATAAAGAAGACGATACAGTGGTATCTTGACAATGAGGACTGGTGGAAGCCGATCATATCGGGCGAATATCAGAATTATTACGAGAAAATGTATAGTAACAGATAAGTTTTTTTATAAAGGGGAGTTATATGAAAACTTTGATCGTGCCGATGGCAGCCATGGCAGAGACTGCCGGAAGTTTTTCAAGGGCAAGATTACTTGCAAATGCTCTTTTGGAAGAGGGTATGAAAGTAGGCATTTGCTGTGCAAAAGATATAAATTATTCTAAGATAGAGGGTACTGTAGAGTATCCTCTGTCTGTTCCTATGCCACTTGGGCTTCCGGGAAATATCGCAAAAAACATGTTTCCCATTGCCCAGAAGCTGGGACTGACAGCAAAAAAGAATGTCGGTAGTTTTGAAGAGGTTTTGCATCTTACCGGTAATACCGATTACAAGTATCTTAACAAGAGCGTAAGTGAGATAAGGACTGCGATAAAGGAGTTTAGACCCGATATAGTATATTCGGAATTCAACATCTCCGCTATCATTGCGGCAAGGCTTGAAGGTAAGAGACTTTTTATATCAGCAAGTGTGCCTACACTGCCTGAGTACGGGAGAGATCCTAAGTTTGCAACAGGGCTTAACCGCCTGCTTGCGCAAAACGGATTAGAGCCTGTTGAATCATGCATGGATGTATTTGAATGGGCAGAAAAGAAATTCGTTCCAAGCATATATGAACTTGAGCCTATGGAGGATTCAAAAGTCGTATACTGCGGTTCTTTGAAGACTCTTAGGGAAGATGAGGACAAAAAGCGAGATAAGATCCTTGTTTATATGGGTAACGGTACCGTATCGATGAAAAAGGTACTAAAAGAAATACCTGAGGCATTTAAGGACACAGGATATGAGGTTTATATAGCGGGACAGGGACTTAAGGAAGCGGAATATGATAACATTCATACCGCTCCCTGGTTTGACTTTGGTGAGCTTTTACCGGAAAGTGCGTTGTTTATAAATCATGGCGGACAGAACAGCATCATCGACGGACTCATCCATAAGACACCGTTACTTGTCTGTCCCGGAAGAGTATTTGAGAGAAAATACAATGCTGCCAGCATAGTAAAGACAGGTGCAGGTATCTCGATCGATCAGTATGATTTTACGGCGGAAAAGATAAAAGAAACAGCAGATAAGATCTTTTCGGATGACAGTTATAAGACTCAGGCCGATATACTCGGAAGGAGACTTCGCCAGCTGGGCGGAGTTGCAAATATAGTAAGAGAGATCAAAGCATAAGAGGATTGAAGTATGATCAAGTTTTGTGAACAGATCTGGAAGGCAAAGGAATATGATTACAGAGCCGCATACGGGTTTATTCCGGAGATTCATGCATATCTTCATGAGGATGAGATAAACAGAGACTGCATGATAGTAGTTCCGGGAGGAGGTTACTGCATGTGCGTGCCTCATGAGGGAGAACTGCCGGCTGAAGTGTTCTATGAGCAGGGCATGAATGTATTCGTGCTCACTTACACAACGGATATAACGATGAGTGTGCCGCTCAAGAAACAGCCGCTTAACGATATATCAAGAGCCGTAAGATTCGTAAGAAATAAGGCTGCACAGTATAAGATCGAAGGCACAAAACTTTTTGTCTGCGGTTTTTCGGCAGGTGCTCATGTATGCGGAAGCCTTGCCGTGCATTATGATGATGTGGCTGATATGGATCCTGAATATGCATCGGTGTCAAACAGACCCGACGGTGTGATACTGTCATATCCCGTTATCACGACAGGAGAGTATACACACGAATTCTCTGTTTGGACATTACTGGGGAAAGATGCATCAAAAGAGGAGCTTGATTACTTCTCGCTTGAAAAGAATGTGAAAGATGATACACCATCATGCTTTTTGTGGCAGACCCAGACTGATGAACTTGTCCCGGTTAAAAACAGTTATCTGTTTGCAGAGGCATTAAAGGAACATGACATACCCTATGCTCATTATGTGTTCCCGATCGGCTTTCATGGCCTCAGCATAGCAAACGATCGTTTCTTCAGTGATTTTAGCGGCGGGGAATACACGATGAAGCAGGTATTGCTCGCGGTTGATGCAATAAAAGCGGGTAAAGGAATAGATGTATCTAAACAGAGGCAGGATGAGCTTAAGATACAGTTTGCGGACGGTTTCAAGAGTGAACCGCCGGAAGGATTCGTATTTGATGACAGCCTTATCAAGGATGTCGGCATGTGGCCCGAGCTTGCAAGACTATGGATGGCAAAGGTTGAACGAAAACAGGAGTAGTACGGGATGGTAAGAAGGGCAGAACAAAAAGACATACCAAGGATCATGGAACTTCTTGTTCAGGTCGATATGGTGCATCATAACGGCAGACCGGATATATTCAAAGGACCTGCGACAAAATATACGGAGAGTGAGCTGGAAAAGATAATAAAGGATGATGAGACTCCGGTATTTGTATTTGATGATAAAGATGAAGTACTCGGACATGCATTCTGTATATATAAGCAGGTCATAGGCGACAACGTGCTTACCGATATAAAGACTCTTTATATCGACGACATCTGTGTTGATGAAAAGGCAAGGGGGAAGCATGTCGGGAAGGCGTTGTATGAATATGTGATAGGCTTTGCGAAAGAGAAAAGCTTTTACAATGTCACCCTGAATGTGTGGAGCTGCAATCCGACAGCTCTAAAATTCTACGAGGCAATGGGACTTGTTCCGCAGAAGATATGCATGGAAAAAGTACTGTGATATGTTATAATCAATACAGGTTTTTTTATTGAGGTCAGGTTAACATAATTCGAGGAGGTTACGGGTATGGATAATAAGGCATTATACAAACTGTCATATGGTGTGTTCATGCTGGCTACAACAGCAGACGGAAAGACTAACGGCTGTATAACCAATACATGTATGCAGGTGGCAAACGATCCCGTGAGGATTGCCATATGCTGTATCAACAGCAATTACACATGTGAACTTATAAAGAAGAGCGGTGTGTTCACACTCAGCATGCTGGATGATACCTGTTCGTTTGAGACGATCAAGCATTTCGGTATGCAGTCGGGCAGAAACGCAGATAAGTTTGACGGCATAAACATGCCGAAGGATGATAAAGGCATCCCTTACATGGGATGGATGAGCTGTGCGGTAATCAGCGCAACAGTGGTTGACAGCATCGATCTGGGATCACATACGATGTTCATCGCAGTCATAGACGATGCAAAGGTACTCAGTGAGAACGGTCCTCTGACCTATGCCGATTATCAGAACAGGGTCAAGCCCAAACCGCAGCCCAAGCCCGAAGATAAAAAGATCGTTGCATGGAAGTGCAAGATATGCGGATTTGTTTATGAAGGAAGCGAGCTGCCAAAAGACTATCTGTGTCCTACATGCGGTCACGGCGTTGATGATTTCGAACCGGTTTATGCATAAATATCTCAGAAAGGAAATCTTTTAAGATGGTTAAGAATATAGTTCATGATCCGATATTTTTAGCTCAGAAGTCTGAGCCGGCTACAGAGGCGGATGCAGGAGTGATAAAGGATCTTGTTGATACTCTTAAGGCAAACGAGGCAGAATGCGTAGGCATGGCTGCAAACATGATAGGTGTTAAGAAGAGCATCATAGCCATAAATGTCGGTATAGGGCAGCTTGTTATGATCAATCCAAAGATCGTATCAAAGAATAAACCGTTTATGACTACGGAAGGATGTCTTTCTCTTGCGGGAGAACCAAAGGAGACAAAAAGATATTTCGAGATAGAGGTGGAATATCTGGACAGGGAATTCAAACCTCAGAAACAGAAGTATTCAGGCTGGAGCGCACAGATAATCCAGCATGAGATAGATCATTGTAACGGAGTGCTTATATAAGCATATAGGTGTTGAAGAAATAAAAACACTGTGTTACAATCATACAGATTTTATAAGGAAGGTAGACGGTGCCCCGGTAATGGCGGGGTTAAAAGGGAAACAGGTGCAAATCCTGTGCGAACTCGTCACTGTAGTTACGGAGTATGACAGCTATTTTTTGTCACTGGTAAATACCGGGAAGGCTTGCTGTCATATGTTGATGTATTAGCCAGGAGACCTGCCGTTTATAAATGATCGGTAATTAACCGGACCACGAGTAATTGGTCTTGCATCATCAGTCATCATTCTTTGATGGCTTTGTTTTGGTGAAAT